>NZ_JAYFUL010000001.1:0-486283 GCF_034928825.1 Arcicella aquatica
AGAATAAATCTTTAATTTTGATACCGATGATATTTTTCATTAAAAGGCTGTATTTGTTGCTTAGGAACTACAAATTTCAGCCTTTTTTTATTAATTCTGATTTTTCATCGGGTAGAGTAACTTAGAATAATACCTAAACAAATAGTAATTACTTAATTGATATGAAAATAAACATTTTAATAGTCCGCTTGATAACCATGACCATTCTTTCCATAAAATGTTAGCCATCTAGCCAAAGAATAAACAATGTGTAATTTGCCTGCTATATCATTTTCTTCTGAATCAGAAGGAGCTCTTTGGTTTTTAAGGTATTCTAGATTATTTTCCTTAGCAATATTATCAGCAGTATTCATTAACCTATTGCCATAATCTAATGCTTCTTCAGCAAGTTTGGTTTCCCAAGCTTCGTGTACTAAACTTTCATCTATCAAGCCAATACATGTTGTCAAAAATTCGCCTCTGAATACATGTTCCTCCTGTCCATAAGCAATATAGATAGGTAATCCATCAATCTCTTTTGCCAATTCAAGAATATAATAACCTTTATGTTTTTTGATAAAATCAGATTCAGATAGTTCTTTATTACTATCTTGGTATTTTACCTTAATCCAGTCCTCTGCTTCTTTGTCACGTCCAACTTGGGGAGCTTTAAGGGTTTCATACACTGAAATCTGATTAGCAAACCATTCTTCAAGAAGTTCTTCTTTAGATGGAAGTTTTTTGCCTTTTAATTTATCAAGAAAACTCAACTCAAGTGTTTCTTTTCCTTCTATTACTCTAAAGATTTGATTGAATCTTTTCTCAAATCCTTTTTTGGGTTTCCCCATTGGTACTAAATCTAAGCCCATCGTTTAAATATTTATTTATTAAAATGTAGTTTTTCTTTAAAGCAATTCTCTTTTTATTCAAAGACATGAGACACACTCATGGCATGACTTCCAATTAATCGGCAACTATCATAAAACTAACCAAGTCATGCCATGAGTAATTCACAGACCACGAATTATTTCTTAGTCAGGAAATAAAGTTCTCTTTCTAATTCATGTTTCAATTGTGCAACACTTCTCTTCATCATAAAATAGGGCACTAATAACATAATGATACCATGAATTAGAAAAATTGGCAATATACTACTTAATGATTCACTAGGCATTGTACTAATAAATGAAACAAGGAAGATAGCATATACAATACTTATCACTATGTAAAAAGGAATTCCAAAAGTATTGAATCCATTTATTTCAGTTTCAATTAAAAGTTTTTCATTTTGTACAGTGTATGTGCCTTCAGCAATAGCCACATTAAATCCTCCATCAAAAAGCTTCTTTCGTTTTTTAATTTTAAAACCTTCATAATTTACTGTGCCTTTAAAGTCTTTTTTACTGGAAGAAAACACCTCAAAAGGATTTGAAAACAGTCTAGTACTACCTTCTTCTACGATAGTATCCATTTTGTTGACGAAGTCATTTCTACTGATTGGGAGGTCGATTGTTAAGGTGTCAATTAGTTTAATCTTCTTTAGGAATTCATCCATATTAATATTTGTTAAGACGTGGTTTATGTTTGTGACTATGTGGATTATTAGTCCAATGAATATATGTAAAATAATTGAATCAGTTAATTAAAGGAATAATATATTTATGTACCTAATCCCCCCTTAAACTTTTTAGCCTTTGAAAAATCTAAGACCAGTACAAGGATTATTGTCAACTTCAGATTCCTTACAGAATCCTTCCGTAACTTTGTTTCATCAACCAATTATACATCAGCATTTATCTAAAATCGTATGAATAAATTACTAATTGTAGTGTTACTTGTGATGAGTAACTTTTTTGTCTTTGCTCAAACTAAACCAAGTAACAGTCTATCAGGTAAATTGATTGATGGTACGACTAAAGAGCCTCTCCCTTTTGCTGCTGTTATTGTATTAAAATCGCTTGAAACTGGAAAAGATTCTTTGCTAAAAGGCGTTAATTCCAACGAATTGGGGATGTTTCAACTCACTAATTTGCCTACTGAGAAACTTAAAATCAGGGTATCTTTTGTAGGGTATCAGAATTATGAACAAGTTATTGAATTAACCAATCAGGAGACTGTCTTGGCTGACATCGCTTTGTTGCCAGAACCTAAAATGTTGAAGGAAGTGACGGTCACGGCCACCAAAAGTACTACCTCAATGGGGATGGACAAGAGGGTTTTTAATGTAGAACGAAACCTCACTACGGTAGGTGGTACGGCTGAAAACCTCCTCCGTAATCTACCCTCATTAACCATCAATCCCGATGGTTCTGCTAATTTAAGGAATATGGGGGCTACCATTTACATCAATGGAAAGCCTACACAATTGAGTTTAGCACAAATTCCAGCAGGACAGATTGAATCGGTTGAAGTAATTTCAAATCCTTCGGCTAAGTATGAAGCAGCGGCTTCTGGGGGTATTGTCAACTTGATTTTGAAGAAAAATCGTGAGGCTGGTTATAACGGTACCGCTAGTGTGGGAATTGGCAATAATTCACGGTATGATGGCATGGTAAACCTGAACGTGAACCAAGGAAAATGGAATTTTTCGACCATCTATAATTTTAATGCGACTAAAAACCCGCTGAATGGTTATGCTTATCGTACTAATTTCACCAATACGGGGGCTGTCGCAAGCTATTACAATCAAAATACGGATGTTTCTTTGAACAATCTTTTTCATAATATACGTTTGGCAACAGATTATACCCTTAATAAAGCTAATACGCTTTCTTTAGCTGGTAGTTATGTGACGGGTGAATATAATTCAGAAACCAACCAACAGTATCAGAATTTAGATGCTAGTAAGTCATTAGTAAGTTATGGTGGCAGAACTACGAAGCCACACAACACTTTTAATAATGTGGGTGTTGAGTTCGACTGGAAGCATAATTTTGCTCAGAAAGGAAGAACTTTGAGTTTTGTGAGTTCATTTACTCGTAATAATTTATCGAATGCTGCTAATTGGTACACTACCTCGTTGAATGCCGATGGGAATAGTCAGGCAGGTTTTCCAGAAACGGATATTATTGCAGGAAATACCGTGGGAAGTCAGATACTTGCCCAATTGGATTATGTAAAGCCTATCAACGATTCTACCAAAATTGAGATGGGTGTAAGAAGCTATACCTATATACGTGACCAACAATATCTTTTTTCAAAACTAGATGAGGCAAGTAATACCTTGATTCTTCAAAAAGATTTCTCGCAGGATGCAAACATTACCGAAACTGTTAATGCGCTTTATGTGATGTATTCTACGAAATGGAAAAGGAATATCAGTTTTGAAGCTGGCTTACGTTTTGAACAGTCGAGCCTGACAGGGATTTCAAACCTTGATGCTAAATCTAGCTTCGGCTATAAATTTCCCTCAAGTGATGGTGCTAATCTGATTAAAGCGTTATTCCCTTCGCTATCCATCAGTAAAAAACTGAATGCAGACTCGGAGGTTGGTATTAATTTTAGTAGAAAGGTAGGGCGTCCTAATTTCAGACAATTGTTTGTCGGAATTCAGGCTAATGATAAACAGAATATTACGATTGGTAATCCACAAATTCAACCTGAGTTTGTTAATACTGCCGAGTTGAATTATAATACTTCATTAGGCAAAGTAAACTGGCTGTCGAGCTTCTATTATATTTATGAAGACAACACCATTAAGCCAATCGTACAAGCATCGCCAACAGACCCATCTGTATACGTAACTACCTTTATTAATGCACAGGCTGATATTCAAACAGGTTTTGATAATACATTGACTTTTGGAATAGGTAAACGCCTTAACTTCTTAGCCAATTTGAATGTATTCAACATGGTATTGAAATCGGCAGATTATGAAAAAACGTTGTGGCGTTTTAATAGTAAACTGAACATTACTTATAAGGTAAGCAATAGTATTTCGGCACAATTGAATTCAAATTATGACAGCAAAGCCCCACAATTACAAGGCTATCGTCAAGGCATCAAAGCGATGGATTTTGCCCTTAGAAAAAGCTTTATGAACAACAAGGCGAGCGTATTGTTTACGATTAATGATATTTTTAATTCAAGAAAACCGATTACGATTTACGATCAGCCAACATCATACCAAGAGTCGATGAATAGACGAGAGGTAAGGTTTTATAAAATCACCTTGCAATTGCCAATAGGCAACAGCACTGCCGCAAAGAAAAAGGAGCAAAAAATTACGCGTCCTGATGTTGATTTTAATAATTAGATTGATTACTGATGGCATGAATTGAAGTCATGCCATCAGTGACATCTTTCTTATTTTTTAAAATTACCCATTAACGTATATTGTAAGCGTTATAAAATATAAACAACTATTCCCACTCCTTGAATGACTAATACTAGATAGTCTTGTAGTGAAATGCCTACCTTTTGCTTTGGTAAAAAATACCACAGCACTGCAGAAGCAAAGCAGAAGCAAATACCACAGCACTGTAGAAGCAATGCAGAAGCAAATACCATAGCACTGTAGAAGCAATGCTAGTATAATAAAACTATTAAAACTTAAGAAAACTATATAAACCATTAAAACAATAACAACAACAATGATAAAAAAAAGTATTGTTGTTGTTAAGATGAATAACAATGCTTTATTTTTTTGCCTTTGATTGCTATGACAAAATCAAGGGCAAAAATCATGTAGAAAGGTTTTGTTTTTAAAAGAAAAATCGCTATATTTGTATAAAGTTTTACAGCCTGTTATCTTCCGTGTTTTTGTTAAAATCAAAAAATCTTGTGCAGTTTTTATCAATGGAAATATTTAATGTTTCCTAATTAAGCTATTTTTTGTCCCCAAAAAACCTACGATTCCTACCCCGTGAGACCACAGGAGAGTTTTAGAGTCTTGTAACCCTTAATTTGTATTATCATTTAAAAAAGATAACATAGTCTTATTTTAATACAACGATTTCTTTTTTTATAGGACTTTATACATAATTCAACGCTATCACATTCAAGATGAATAAATTTAAGGGATTATTATTGGGTATTATTTTCACATTTTCTTCTTTGTACACTTTTGCTCAATTGCCAACTAGCTTCAAATTTGACTTTGGTGCTGGAAAAGTTGCTAAAGGATATACACAGGTATTACCTGAATCCGTTTATACCAAAGAAAAAGGATTTGGTTTTTTGCCGAATGCACCCATCGTTTCAGAAACTAGAAAAGGCAAAGATGCGTTGACCTCAGATTTCTGTACAAGTACACAGTCTTTTTATTTTACGGTGGATATTCCAGAAGGGAATTATAATGTAAAGCTATACCTAGGAGATACAAAAGGTACTTCCACCACAACCGTGAAAGTTGAAAACCGCAGGTTGATGTTGGAGAAAGTAATTACACCAGAAGGAAAAGTGGAAGCCAAAGAATTTACCGTGAATGTAAGAACTCCTCGTATCAATGATACCGAAAGTGTAAAACTTAAGCCTAGAGAATTTGAATACTTGCATTGGGATAATCAGTTGACATTTGAATTCGCTGATGTGAATCCTAAAATTTGTGGCTTAGAAATCACTAAAGCAAATGACTCAGTAATAACTGTTTTTTTAGCGGGTAATTCAACCGTGGTAGACCAAATCCAAGAACCATACGCTGCTTGGGGACAAATGATTCCTAGATTTTTTAAAGCGAAAGACATAGTTTTTGCTAATTATGCTGAATCTGGAGAGACTATCAAAAGTTTTGCAGGTGCCAAACGTTTGGATAAAGTAATGAGCCTGATGAAAGCTGGCGATTACTTTTTTATAGAATTTGCCCATAACGACCAAAAGGCAGGCTCTGGCGTTGAAGCGAATACGACGTACAAGGAATTTCTAAGATCATACATTCAGAAAACAAAAGAAAAAGGTGGCATTCCTGTGTTGGTAACGTCTATGCTTAGAAGAAATTTCGATGATAATGGTAAAATCATCAACACACTAGGCGACTTCCCCGATGCGATGCGTCAGGTAGCGAAAGACGAAAATGTAGCTTTGATAGATTTGAATGCGATGAGCAAAGTGCTTTTTGAAACGATGGGTCCCGAGAAATCAATGAAAGCCTTTGTGCATTACGAAGCCAATACTTTTCCTGAACAAACAAAGGCTATCCACGACAACACGCACTTTAGCAATTATGGTGCTTATGAAATCGCTAAATGCATCATTGAGGGCATTAAGCAAGCAAAATTAGGCATTGCTACTTCATTAATCAGTGATTTGCCAAGTTTCGACCCTGCTCATCCAGACGAGGAAACTAGCTTTAGCTTGCCACATAGTCCGCTAGTTCATGTTGTTAAACCTGATGGTAACTAATACGCTCTAACTCAAATAACAATGAAATCAACTATTTTAAAAAGTATCATTATCCTTTGTGTTGTCTCGTTCCAAACGTCGGCACAACGCTTAATGGAAAACCTCAACAGAGGTATCATCGCCATCAACCAAGGCGGTGGGAAAGTATTTGTAAGCTGGCGTTTATTGGGGACGGAAGCACCTGATACAAAATTCAACCTTTATAAAACAACAGGCAATGCCAAAGCCGTTAAGCTCAATAAAGAGCCTTTGACAAAAGGCACCAACTTCGTAGATGAAAAGGTAGATTCTTCTAAAGTAAATACCTATTTCGTAAAAACCATTACTGGTAAAACTGAAGGAAATGCGAGCGAGTCTTTTGTATTAGCGTCCAATTCTCCTGCACAAAACTATCTTTCTATTCCTTTACAAACGCCTGACAGATATACACCGAACGATGCTTCGGTAGGTGATTTAGATGGCGATGGAGTGTATGAAATCATCCTTCATCAAGCGGGTATCGCTAAAGATAACTCACAAAAAGGGGTTACCGACGAGCCTATTTTTGAAGCGTATAAGCTAGATGGCACGTTACTGTGGAGAATCAATTTAGGTAAAAACATTCGTGATGGGGCACATTACACCCAATTTATGGTATATGACCTTGATGGTGACGGTAAGGCTGAATTTGCTTGTAAAACGGCAGACGGTACAACCGACGGCAAAGGCAAAGTAATAGGCAATGCGAAGGCTGACTATAGAAATGCTGATGGTAAGATTTTAGATGGCCCAGAGTTCTTTACCATTTTCGATGGCTTGACTGGTACGGCTTTAGCGACTACTGATTATATTCCTGCCAGAGGTGACCTTGGCGGATGGGGTGGTAAAGGCGGAAACGGTGGCAATGACAAATCGGGTAATCGCAGCGACCGTTTCTTGGCGTGTGTGGCTTATTTAGATGGAAAACTACCGAGCGTAATCATGTGTCGTGGATATTACGGAAGAACCGTTTTAGCCGCTTGGGACTGGCGTGGTGGTAAACTAACTTCTCGTTGGGTATTTGATTCTAAAGATGGCAGTAATCCTTTTTCAGGACAGGGTTATCATAACTTAACCGTGGCGGATGTCGATGCTGACGGCAAAGATGAAATTGTATATGGCTCAATGGTCGTTGATGATAATGGTCAAGGGTTGTTTACGACTGGCTTGCGTCATGGTGATGCCTTGCATGTTACTGATTTAGACCCTTCTCGCCCTGGCTTAGAAGTATTTGGTGTGCATGAAATTGAAGAAAAAACCGAAGGACCGGGTGCCGCTTTGTATGATGCTAAAACGGGTGAAATCATCTGGCGTAAAAATGAAGGACAAGACGCTGGCAGAGGTGTAGCCGAAGATATTGACCCTACTAACGAAGGGGCAGAAATGTGGTGGTCTGGCTCAGGCGGACTGTTTAATGCGAAGGGGGATAAAATTGGTGATAATCCGAGTTCAACCAACTTTGTGATTTGGTGGGATGGTGATTTATCGCGTGAGTTATTAGATGGCAACCATATCGACAAGTATAAAGTGGGTAGGTTGTTTACTGCTGAAAACTGTTCTTCAAACAATGGTACAAAATCAAATCCAACTTTGAGTGCCGATTTATTTGGCGACTGGCGTGAGGAGGTGATTTTTAAAACGAATGATAAAAAGGAATTGCGTATTTTTTCAACGACGATTCCTACAGAACACCGTTTACCGACGTTGATGCACGACCCGCAATACCGACTAAGTATCGCTTGGCAAAATGTAGGCTATAACCAACCGCCACATACAAGCTACTTCTTAGGAACAGGCATGAAAACACCAACGAAGGCGAATATAAAAGTGAAGTAAATTATTGAGTGAGTGAGTGATTTGTGATTGAGTGATTGATTTAGTTGCGAGTTACGAGTTAGTAAATTGAAAGTCAATGAGTTGATAAATCTTATAACACATCTATCATTCATTTGCAGCTAAAACAATCACTAACTCACAATTTCCTCTTTCACAACTCACAACTAAAAACAATCACTCAATCACAACTCACTCAATCACAATTAAATCAATCACTCAAACAAAAGATATGAAAAAAAACATCACAACGCTCTGTCTTCTTGCACTGATAAGTATTTGTCAGCTACAGGCACAGAAACTTCCTAAAAAGCAGGAAATGTTAAAGGCTTTGACAGTAGCCAACGATTACTTTATGACAAAATGGGCTGATGTTTCTGCTCCAATTGTGCGTCCTGATAAAACTCGTCCAAGTAATATTTGGACACGTGGGGTATATTATGAAGGATTGATGGCCTTGTATAGTGTTGACAAACAAAAACGTTATTACGACTATGCCGTAGCATGGGGAGAAGCTCATAAATGGGGTTTGCGTAATGGTATCAAAACTCGTAATGGTGATGACCAATGCTGTGGACAAACCTATTTGGATTTGTATTTGATTGACCAAAAGCCTGAAAGAATCCGTGACATCAAAGCGTCTATCGATAGTATGGTGAACAGTACTAAAAAAGACGACTGGTCGTGGGTAGATGCTTTGCAAATGGCCATGCCTGTGTTTGCTCGTTTAGGACAAATCTACAAAGATGATCGTTATTACGAAAAGATGTATGAGATGTATATGCACACCAAGACGATTCACGGAGACAAGGGGTTATACAACCCTGCCGAGGGACTTTGGTGGAGAGATAAAGATTTTGACCCTCCTTATAAAACGCCTGCTGGTAAAAACTGTTACTGGTCGCGTGGAGATGGCTGGGTAGTAGCAGCTTTGGTGAGAGTTTTAGAAATTATGCCTAAAAATGCGCCACATCGTGAAGAATATCAAAAGACTTACTTAGAAATGATGAAAGCCTTACCTCCACTTCAACGTGCGGATGGTTTCTGGAATGTAAGCTTAACTGATGAAACTGATTTCGGCGGTAAAGAATTAACAGGTACTGCTTTGTTTACTTATGGCATGGCGTGGGGCATAAATCACGGACTATTGAATAAAAAACAATACTTGCCTATCATTGCCAAAGCAAGCAATGCGATGCTGAAAGACTGTGTACAACCTAATGGATTTTTGGGTTATGTACAAGGCACAGGAAAAGAACCTAAAGACGGACAGCCTTTGAGCGTTGATAAACAACCAGATTTTGAAGATTTCGGACTAGGTTGTTTCTTATTAGCTGGTTCAGAGGTTTTGAAGATGAAATAGGCGATTAAGCATTAATCCTTCCTATTAGTGGGTGACTTAAATCCTATTGATTACCAACAAGCATATAAATAACTGATAATCAAGGCCCTTATCCCTAGCGAGGGACTTAAGTCCCTCGCTAGGGATAAGGGCTTCACGTAGTCAGACTATGAAATGAGGCGACCAAAGCTCGGTTTGAAAGGAGATTTAAACCAATTTAAACCAATTTTATCAATAATCACACCTTCATTTCAACTTTGTAAAAGATGTGGGTAATCGATAGGGCTTAAGTCACCAGCTAATAGAAATAAATTTGATAATCAAAGTATAATAACAACAACATGAAACGCATTCTAATTCTATCAAGTATTATTTTTCTTTCTTTTACCTTCTTTAAAAAACAAAAACCTACGTTGTATATCATCGGTGATTCTACCGTGAGAAATGGCTCAGGTAAAGGTTCTGACGGACAATGGGGTTGGGGAAGTGTCATCCAAGATTATTTTGACACGACTAAAATCCATATCGAAAACCATGCGATTGGTGGCAGAAGTAGCCGAACATTCTTGACAGAAGGACGTTGGGATAAAATCATGGCTAATCTTAAAAAAGGAGATTATGTGATGATACAGTTTGGTCATAACGATGGCGGAGCGTTGAATGATAGTACACGTGCCAGAGGAAGCATCAAGGGAATCGGCGAAGAGTCCGAAGAGATTGATAATATGATGACTAAAAAGCATGAAACCGTACATACTTATGGCTGGTACATGCGTAAATACATCAATGAAACCAAAGAAAAAGGTGCGCAAGCTATAGTATTCTCGCCAGTACCACGCAATGTATGGAAAGGTGGAAAAATACCAAGAGATACTTATGGAAAATGGGCTGCTGAAACAGCTAAGACCACAGGAGCTTTCTTTGTAGATTTAAACGAATTGGTGGCTGTAAAATATGAGCAATCGGATGAGGCTACTTTGAAGAAAAACTACTTCCCTATCGACCATACACATACTAATTATGAAGGAGCAAAAGTGAATGCTCAGACAGTAGTGGAAGGGTTGAAAGGAGTGAAAAAATGTAAATTGAATAAATATCTAAAGTAATCATACTGATTGCCAATCTCAAAAAATACTGATGACATGACTTGGAGTTATACCATCAATGCTCTTATCCCTAGCGAGGAACTTAAGTCCCTCGCTAGGGATAAACTATTTAATTATCAACAACTTACAAACTTATAGATAATCTATAAAACTTAAGTATCTCTCTAGGGATAAGGGTTCCCTACTCTCCACAGAACCACACAAACCTACTTGTACATACCGACTTATACGCTTAACTTGGAAGACTATGAAAAATTTAACTTGTAAATAATTCCTCCAATGTCCAAATATACCCTGCTGTTATTATGCTGTGTAACGATTTGTTCTTTAAAGTCTGTCAGTGCTCAAAAAGATATAGCAACAGTTAAGCTGCAAAAAGGCATTCAAACATTTATCATTCATACCGTTGATATAGGCAATATGAATTATGATTATATTAACTTTAAGAAGATAGATTAAGTAACTTCTTGTACGATAAAATCATTCACATAATAGGACACCATGAGCTATCAAATTATCTCAAAAATACTCTTTATAATATTAGGCATATACCTTATCATTTGTGGATTATTGTTCATGTTTCAAGAAAAGCTCATTTTTTTGCCTCAAAAACTTAATAGCACACATCAATTTAGTTTCTGGCAAGACTTCAAAGAAATGAATTTTAAAATGAAGGATGGAGTATTGCTTAACGGAGTTTTATTCAAAGCGGTTAATTCAAAGGGACTTATCTTTTACTTACATGGCAATGCTGGTTCGTTAGAAAATTGGGGAGAAGTAGCAAAAACTTATACAAGCCTACATTATGATGTTTTCATGCTCGATTATAGAGGATATGGAAAAAGCGATGGCTCGATATTCAGTGAAGAACAGCTTTTTCAAGACAATCAGGCTGTTTATGATGAATTAAAAAAGAAGTATTCTGAAAATAAAATAATAGTATTAGGGTATTCAATAGGTACTGGCATGGCTACCAAAATTGCCTCCACCAATCATCCAAAACTATTAATTTTACAAGCCCCATATTTTAGCTTAACAGATTTGATGAAACACTCCTACCCTATTATTCCCCCGTTTATACTACAATACAAACTAGCAACTAACCTATATATCAAAGATTGCAAAATGCCTATTGTGGTTTTTCATGGAGATGAGGATGAAATAATTTATTATGGCTCATCTTTAAAGCTAAAAGCATTATTTAAACCACAAGACACCCTTATCACCTTAAACAAACAGCATCATAATGGTATCACAGATAATGAAAATTATCGGCTGTCTATTCAGAAAATATTGATGGAGCGTTAGGAATACAATCCTTTGATAGTTGGGTTAATACGTTTTTCAGTTGTTTACTAAATAAGTACAAAAAGAATTCTTCTTATTGTATCATTTTGATACAATTTTGTATTATTTTTGAAATGAAAGGCTATTTTTCAATCAAAAACAATCAATCGTATCTTATTTGTATTCCTCCTCAATTATGAAAAATTCCAGATTATTCACCAAAATCATGGCTCAGTGTCTGTTGATGACTTGGCTGATGTTAGGAAATGCTCTGTATTCCTCCGCACAAAGTCCCAACAATAAATTACTTTTCGGGGTAGCTTATTACGACGAGTACATGCCTTACGAACGTTTGGATAAAGACGTTGCCATGATGAAAGAGGCAGGTATTAACGTGGTTAGGATTGCAGAATCAACATGGAGTACCGTTGAACCACAAGATAATGTCTATGATTTTTCACATATCGACCGTGTTCTGAATGCCATGCACAAAGGAGGAATCCATGTGATTATCGGGACGCCTACTTATGCCGTACCGACTTGGTTGGTCAAAAAATATCCTTCGGTATTGGCTACTACTGCTCAGGGGCAAAACCGATATGGCGTTCGTCAGAACATGGATATTACCAATGAACACTTTAGGTTTCATGCAGAAAGGGTGATTCGTAAAATAATGGAACATGTAAAAGACCACCCTGCCATCATTGGCTATCAGGTAGATAACGAAACCAAGCACTATAATACCGCAGGCGATAATGTTCAAAAAGCATTTGTAGCCTATATGAAAGCAAAATACAAAACCTTAGATGCTATCAACAAAGCTTTTGGGTTAGATTATTGGAGCAATAGAATTAACAATTGGGATGATTTCCCATCGACCGTAGGTTCTATCAACGCTAGTTTAAGTGCTGAGTTTTCTAAGTTTCAAAGACAATTAGTGACTGACTACTTGGCGTGGCAAGTGGCTTTAGTAAAAGAATATAGCAAGCCCAACCAGTTTGTCACCCAAAACTTTGATTTCGACTGGCGAGGAATTTCTTATGGTATTCAAACCGATGTAAACCATTTTGATGCAGCCAAAGCAATGGATTATGCAGGAGTTGATATTTACCACCCAACACAGGATTTTTTGACAGGTATCGAAATTTCATTTGGCGGTGATTTAGGTCGCTCGATGAAGAATGGCAAAAACTACTTGGTGATTGAAACAGAGGCACAGGGTTTTCCTCAGTGGACACCCTACCCTAACCAGTTACGTTTACAAGCCTTTAGTCATATCGCCTCAGGGGCAAATATGTTGGAATATTGGCATTGGCATTCTATCCATAATTCAGCAGAAACCTATTGGAAAGGCTTATTAAGCCATGATTTTGAACCAAACCCTACTTATAACGAAGCAAAAACGATTGGTAAAGACTTTGAAAAATTAAGCCCGAAGTTAATCAATCTTAAAAAGCAAAATGATGTAGCCATTCTATTTAGCAATGAAGCCCAAACGGCCTTCAATGCTTTCAGCTTTGGTTGGGGAGCTAGAGAGCGTTATAATGACATTCTTCGTCCGCTTTATGATGCTCTTTATCGCATGAATGTTGGCACTGATTTTATCGACCCAAGTACTGCTAATTTCGAAAAGTATAAACTGATTGTAGTCCCTGCCCTTTATGCGGCATCTGACGAACTATTGAACCGACTAAACACTTTTACCAAAAATGGAGGGCATGTAATATATACCTTTAAAAGTGGGTTCTCGGATGAAAACGTAAAAGTAAGAACTAGCCTTCAGCCCGGTATCGTCAACGAGGCGTGCGGGATTTCATATAGTCAGTTTACTATTCCCAATAATGTTTCGTTGAAAGGCGACCCTTATCAAGTAGGAACAGCCAACAACATAGTAAACACATGGATGGAACTTATCACGCCAACGACTGCCAAAGTATTGGCTTATTATGAACATCCAGCTTGGGGCAAATACGCAGCCATTACTCAAAATGAATATGGCAAAGGCGTAGCAACCTATATCGGCTGTATGACGAACGAGAGAATTACAGAAGGCATATTGAAGGAAGCTTTAAAGAAGGCTAATCTTTGGGGAACAAATCAAAATTTGTACTTCCCACTCATCACCAAAGAAGGTACTAATACGGCAGGCAAAAAAATCCATTATTACTTCAACTATTCTGCCGAAAGCAAAAGCTTAAAGTATCCTTATAAATCAGGAAAGGAACTGATTTCAAATACTGGCATTCAGCTAAATCAAAATATTGATTTAGCACCTTGGGGATTTAAGATTGTTGAGGAGGAATAATAGGGTTTATTTGCTTCCCTTCTCCGTGGTCTGTGGCACACACTTACTCCACTGCGTTCTGCATGCCACAGACCACGGAGAAGAGAGAATAAAAGAACTTTTAGCGGTAACCCTTGCGGTTACCGTGCAAGAAAGTACAATAATGAAAAACGGTAACCGCAAGGGTTACCGCTACTGGTTATCATAAGATAAGATACTGTATTATAAGTTTTGGGAAATGAATTTGGGTTTAGTTTGGAGGTTTTGTGCGAAAGTGGTATGTTGCTTAGAAAAAAGAAGCATTACATTTATTAACTCTCAACTGTTGAATAAAAACTAAATCAAAAAAACTAAACAATGGAAATTCCATACAAAGAAATATTACTTTTAATATTGACAACCCTGACTACTTACCTTATATGGCGTGTTCAGTATCAAAAAGAAAAATTGAAAATTATTGAAAATCAACTATCTGATAAGAAATATAAAATGTATTCAGAGCTCATCTATATATTTTTCGATATTGTTTTAGGAGCAAAACTTGGACAAGAATTAACTAATGAGGAAATTCTAAAAAGAATTATTGCTATAAAAAAAGATATGTATTTATATGCTCCTGATATTGTATTTAGACAATTTACAGAATGGTTATTAAATTTAAATAACCATGAAAATATGACTCATCACTTTAATGATTATTATAAACTAATAACATTGGTACGTAAAGATATGGGTAATACAAAAACAACAATCTCAAGAGATGATTTCATGCTTTTCTATATGCAAAATAGAGAAGAATATAAAAAGTTTAAGATTGAAAATAATTGGAATTAAAAATAATCTTTATCCTCACTAATCCAAGTGTTAATTAAGCAAAGCGTTACTTGATATCAGGCTTTAATCAGCAAGCTTAACAACTTTTTTTTATTCTACATACTGTAGCGGCACTGTTTTTCCGTGTTCTGTGCTTTCTCCATAGTTTGTGGCACACAGAACACTTACTCCACTGCGTTCTGTGTGCCACAGACCACGCAACAACAAAGAAAACAAATAATAACGACAATATTTTTACAGCAACTATAATGACAGATATAGACCAAAAACTTGAAACACTCTACGATTTGTTAATTGATAATTCTGAGCTACTTGAAGCTGATTTAAAAAACTTAATTACTAATCCAGACAAAATTAAAGATACTAACAAATTTGCATCATTATTAAGTGAGCTACACAATTCAGCTTTTATTAATCCTCTCCTTTCAACTATTAGTATATCTAGCAAAGATGATGTTTGGTTGCCTGATTTTTTATATGCTGTAATAAATTTATTGGAAGAGAGTTCAGAAAATGAAGCATTTGATGTACCAGAAAACCTTATTGAGAATTTACAAGTTTGGATTCTTGAAAACAAGGGTGAACTATCTTGGAAAGCAGTCATCTTATTAAAACTCTGCCAGTCATATCCAACAGAGGAGATATTTTTGAAAAAATTAGAAGAACGGGATGATTTCTTTTTAACTTATGTAGAATGTGTTTCAGGTCTTTTGAAGTATGATAAAGACAAATATTTTCCATTATTGGTACAAATTGCAAATGATGAAACAAGAAATGGACATCTAAGAGAGTTTTGTACTGAAAATATACTAAAATACAGTTAATCTGTTTCTGTGTACTAGAGAACATGGAAGATACTACTTAACACAAACACCCATATAATATTAAACACCTTGGAAAACACAGAAGAAGTACTAGCAAAAAATGATAATGTAGAAATCCAATATATTATCAGCACCAAAAAGTTTATTATACTGTCAATTTTCACATTTGGGTTTTATATAACATGGTGGCACTATAAAGCATGGAGGTTTTTTAACCAGAAAGACCAATTAGACATTATGCCTGCCATCAGAGCAACAAATGGTGTTTTCTTTATTTATTCTATATTAAGGATGATATTGAAATTTGCACAAGAAAAAGGTTATTCTAAAAAGTATCCTAGTGCATTGTATTCGTTAGTTTTTATCATCTTAGTTTTACCATCTTTACCCCCTTTATATTTCTCCTTGCCTGAAATCCTATCATTAATATTATTGATTCAACCATTTCAAGCCCTCAACTTTGCAAAACGCCAGTCTAATGATTTGAGAGTAATTGAACAGACTAATTTTAATAGAAGGCAAAAAGCACTTTTATTTATTGGTGGTTGGTGTTGGATAAGTATTATTGCAGAAACTTTTTTGAATATAAATTGAGGGTTTGGCTGAACATTTCCATGTTCTGTGGCACACTAAAAGGAACTCATCATCCATAATAATCAGCCACAAAAGCCTGCGGGTCATCAGGCGTTAGGATAATTTTTTTGCCTTCGGTTGTTCTTACCAATACGGTATTGTCTTTTCTGGTGGCATACCAAGTCATGCTCCCCATTTTGGTATTGGCAAATTTCCCGAAATATCCATAGTATCCTCCTACGCCAAAAGTTTTGAGTGAATAGGCTATTTTTTCAGGATTTAATACCTCTACACTTACGATTTTATATCGCTCTATCGATAAATCTTTGATGGGTCTGTGGATAATTAGGCTACTATCGTTGATGGTATAACTCATAGGTCGATAAGCATAAGCCAGTCCGAAGACCAACAACAAAAATATTCCTGATATCAATGTAAACGCTAAACCAAGCTCTTTCATTACTGTAAAGAAACAGATGATTGTAACGGCGAATAAGATATTAATCGCAACGGTCGTTACTTTTACGAATTTATCTAAGGAGGCTTTGTGTGTCATATTGTATGGTTATTTAAATGTAATAATAAATTCTGTACCTTCATTTTCTTTACTAAATACCGATATCGTAGCATTGTTGAGTTCCACAAATTTTTTAACAAGCATCAATCCAATGCCTATCCCTTTTTCTTTTTTAGTACCGTAGGTAGATATACTTTTGCCTGATTCCTGAAAAATCTTCTTTAATTTTGTCTCCGACATCCCAACACCATTGTCTTTTACAGAAACCCTAACGGCATCATCGGTAAGCAAATAGCTAATCAAAATTTCACCTTTGGGCTTAGTAAATTTAATAGCATTGGCTATCAGGTTCTGAAAGATAATGCGAACTTGGTCTTGGTCGGCTTTTATTGATACGGATACTTCGTTATGGTGGATAATTTTAATTTTCTTTTCGTTGGCTACAGCTATAAAAACCCCAAGTACTTCATCTATTACCCTAGTCAAAGACAAGTCTATTATTGCTGTTTTCAGTCCTTCTCGCTGGCTATTTGCCCATGTTAGCAGGTGTTCAATCATTGCCGAAGTAAGTGTCATTTGTTCTAATACTTTATCGAGCATTAGTTCTTTTTCTTCCTCCGCTAACTCATCTGTTTTAAATAACCTTAAAGCCCCTAGCATAGCTGCAAAGGGACTCCTTAGGTCATGCCCAATAATAGAAAACAGCCTGTCTTTGGTTTCGTTAGAATTATTAAGGTCTTCATTTTTCTGCTCAATCAATTGTTTCTGAGCAATGATATAATCCGACTTCTTCTGAAGGTCCTGATATAGCTTCTCGGTTTTTTTGGCACTCCTATAAATCATTATCACTATAACCATCAGGAAGATAGCAATTAGTATGATGATAAGAATAATCAGCCTATTGGCAGCCTCCTGCTCTTGGGCAATCTGGTTCTTTTTAATCAGCACTTCATTTTCTGCCTGTTTTTGTTTCAGATAAAGGGCATTAATCTCCTTTTCCTTCGATTCATTAAATAGGCTGTCGCTATATTGTTTATCCATTAAAAGATATTGATACGCCTTGCCCGAATCTCCGACGGCACTATAAGACTGATGTAACATTTGTAAAGCTTGCTCTATATCCCACTTAGTGTTTGTCTTTTGGGCTAACAATAGTCCTTTCTGGCTACACAATACTGCAGCTTTATATTTACCTAATTTGTAATAACATTTCGCCAGACCTGTATAAGCAAAACTATTTTCCCAATCGTTCTGATAACTGGTATTTTTAATGACAGAGGAATAGTAAAAAATGGCTTTATTTAATTGTTCTTTTTGCAGATAATAATCTCCAATCCTGTTGTCGGCCATAGCCAGTAAGTGTTCATCATTAATTTGTTTACTGACTGATTTGGACAACAAGAGGTAGTAAATAGTGCTATCAGATTTATTTTCTAAGTAACACAAGCCTATATTGAAGTAGTTTGACGAAAGTCTGTTTAATTTATTGAGGCTTTTGTTAACGGCTGCAGCTTTTAAAAATTCTTTTAACGCTAAATTAATTTTGTTCTGAGCAAGGTAAATAAGTCCGACGATATTTGAAGCATTAGCAACGCCCAATTTGTCATCATTTTGGGTGCTAATCGTTAAAGCTATCAGGCTATTGTTCAACGAAATATCATAGTTTCCTTTCATATAATGCATCTTGCCAAGCATGGCATAAGCCCTTGCACGACCTTGATTATAATTTATTTGCTCTGATAATGCTAATGCCTTGTTAGAGTAAATAAAGGCACTATCTGATACCGTTTCCATATACTCTGAAGCAATCGCACTCAATAAATTAATCGTTGCAGTATCAGGTTTTGTCTGATTTACAACAGTAAGTTTATTCCATTTAGAGAGCAATTGCTCAAGTTTTTTTTGTTGAGAAAAAACGATGAAAGGACATAAAAGAAGAAGGACTATTAACCTAAAAACTTTAAAAAGCATAATCTTAAAAGGATAATATGGTAAAGGTACTGTTTGGGCATTCATTCAGTAAATTGTACTATAGCGAACTCAGTATATAAATATAACATAAAGATATTTGATTCTGGAAAACATATCTAATAAATTTAAATTGAAATAATCACACATAATCATGAAATATAGCGGACTGAGACCCATACTATGGACGAATCAATTAATTGAAACAATTGATTTTTATACTAAAATATTAGGCTTTGCCATAGCTGAACAAAATGAAACGTGGGGATGGGCTTCTTTGTATAAAGATGAGGTGGAAATTATGTTGGCTAAACCCAATGAGCATATTCCTTTTGACAAACCCATTTTTACAGGTAGTTTTTACATCAATACCGATAAGGTGGATGAGCTTTGGGGGGAATTAAAAGACAAGGTGGAGGCGTGTTATGAAATTGAAGAATTTGAGTGGCAAATGCGGGAGTTTGCTATTTATGATAATAATGGGTATTTAATTCAGTTTGGGCAAGATATAAGTGAGAAGATGTAGATTGATTATTAAAAGATTGATATTATTACATTTAGCTGGCGACTTAAGTCCTACTGATTACCCACATCTTTTAAAAAGTTGAAATGGAAATGTTATTATTGATTAAATTAGCTTAAATGTACATAAATAGTCTTTAAAACCAAGCGTTGAAGCCCTCATCTCTAGCGAGGGACTTAAGTCCCTCGCTAGAGATAATATATTGATTATTAGTTATTTATATACTTTTAGGTAATCAGCAGGACTTAAGGCACCGACTAAATGTAATAATAGCAATCTTAGATTTTTTTAAACACCAAATCTAACTTAATAGGTATCTCATCAGCGATTAAATCGTCTTTAATTGTTGAGATGAAATTGGGTGTTTTATAAGTGATTCCCCACCTGGAACGATAGATACTTAAATCACCTTTGGCAACAACATTATCTTTATTGATATTAATAAAGGCTGTAAAGACAATTTGGTTGGAGATGCCTTTCATAATAAAATTCCCTGTTATCGAATATTTATTAGGTTGTGCCGTTGGCTGGACTTTAGCGATGATAAAATTAGCCTGTGGGTACTTGCCGACTGCAAAGAAATCATCCGCTTTTAAATGCTCTTCTAAATTTCGTTGCCCTTTTAAATCTTTTTGGTCGGTATTTTTGATACTGTTCATATCAATCACAAAAGTGCCTCCTTGTATTTTTCCATCGTTTGAAACAATCATATTTCCAGACGAAAACTTTAACGTACCTTCATGTCCGCCATAGCCAAATGCGGGCGTACCTTTCCAAAAAATCTGACTTTCGGTAACTGACAAATTGAATTTTTGCTGAGCATAACCTGATAAATAACCAAACAGCAAGAATAAGGTAATGAGCTTTTTCATAGTAAACAGGATTTAGATAAGGATTAGCTATCAGTCAATTGCTTATTCAACCGTGATTTCATTATGGGGTAAGGCATACTGATCAGAACTAGTTAATAAAACTATCGTATCGCCTTTTTTGCATTTTGTCAACACGTTTTGAATATCAATATTGGGAAACACTTCTTTAAAAGAAAGCTTTATCGTTCCTGTTTTTTGGTCTTTGATAGCAATGCTAAAAGGTATATTATTAATAGCTTTGGCTTTATCCTCAGATAGTTCAACAGTACTGACTGCCAAAGAACCTTTGGCAGTTAATGAAACCTTGCATTTTGACAAATTATCATATTTCTCAACAATCATTTTGCTATTTAAGAATGCCGCAGTGCAATCAGTAAATGTACTTTGTGCTAGCAAAGAATGAGAAAAAATAAGTAACGAAAAGATGAGTAATTTTTTCATGATGATTACAAAAGTTTTAGGATATATTTATAGAACACGCACAACACACAATTTGCATCTTTACTATTATGGTGCGACTTAAGTCGCACCATAATAGTAAGTCGTTTTTACATCTAAAAACTTCTTATTCACTTACTTTATTAGCATTGTCAGCCACAACTTGTTTATCTGAACTCGCTAATAAAACTGATGCGTCCTTCTTTTTACAGGTAACAGGCACATTGTTAATATTAATTTTCGGGAAGATTTCATTAAAAGAAAGCATCTTTTGTACTAAATTTTGGTCTTTGATAGCAACACGGTAAGGGAAAGCGGAAGTAATTGCTTTCGTTTCTTTTTTTGATGATTCAATAATTACCGTTTTTACAACTGCTTTGGCTTTTGATGATGGCTTACAACATTTCTTTTTATTAAATTTTTCAACCATTGTTTTACTATTAAACAATACGTCCGAATATTTTTCAGCCGGTGTTTCTGCTACTAAAGCATAAGAAAAGAGCATAAGCGAAAGGGTGAGCATTTTTTTCATGTCGATATTTGTTTATGTTTGAATTAACTGACACAAACCTATCTAATGGAAGGTGGTAGGTAGTAAATCAAATGTAAAAAAGTGTAAAAGCCATGTAAATACAATTGAAACAAGCTATTTATCCTTTAAATTGCCCCTGATTATGAAAACAAAATTTTATATACTATTTGCTGTGCTGGTGATTGGTTCGTTATTTTTTATGGCTACTACTACCAATAAAAATGATGACTATGCAGAAAAACACCTGATAGTGGTGCTACGGGACATCGGGCATCAGTTATTGCTCCATGCTAAAGACTCAACGTCTCGGGTGTTGCCCATCAAGAAAATCAAAGACAATACCTTCCAGATTACTTTTCAGAGCAATTTCACCTTTGTGTCTGATACGCTTGTAAGCTTGGTAGATAAGAAACTAAAATCGACTAATTTACCCACCGAATACATCGTAAATGTGATAGATTGCGGCAATAAGGAATTGATTTTTGCCTACGAAGTAAGTTTTAAAACGGATAATATTTTGCCTTGCTTGGGCAGGAAACAACCCGTAGGATGCTATATGATTCAAATTGAGTTTTTGAAAGCAAAATCTTTCAGTCTTTACAATTATCTATTGTTGTTAATTCCTTTGGGGATAGTCGGGTATTTTATGCGGGGGAACTATTTTAACCGTAAAAAAAGCACTACCCCTACTCCACCGCCTGTTTTAGATTATACTAGTATCGGTAAATATGCTTTTTATCCTAATAAAAGCATCCTGAAGTTGGATGATGAAACGATAGAACTGTCTGAAAGAGAGGCAAAACTATTAGCAATATTTGCCATGAATCAGAATCAATTGATTGAAAGAGAACGGCTTTTGAAGGAGGTTTGGGAAAATGAGGGTGTATTTGTGATAAGTAGAAATTTAGATGTGTTGGTATCGAAACTTCGTAAAAAATTGCAGAAGGATGACCTTGTGAAAATTACAAATCAACATGGGAAAGGGTATAAATTGGAGGTGGGAGTGTAAAGCTTTCAATCCTTATCACTAGCGAGGGACTTAAGTCCCTCGCTAGTGATAAGGATTGAAAAAATACTCATGGCATGACTTCAAGTCATGCCATGAGTGACAGCATTTCTGTTTAATTAGCCGTAGGCTTCTTAACCTTCAACTCATCGGGTGCATCCTTTGTATAAGTTTTGAAGGTTGATTTATAATTTTTATCAAACAATGCCTTTATCTCATTGATATCCACCGAAGAAGATGGATTGAACTGCTCGGAATTCATATAAGTTTTCAAGCTGTATAATAATTGACTAGCGACAAAACGTTTGTCAGGGTCAGAACTTAAGTCGGCACTTGAGATTATCAGTTTACCTTTTCCTACTTTAGCTTCTAAGATTAAACCCAATTTACGGTTCAAAAACCAAGTATCTATTGGCTGAACAATAGGGCGAAAGCCTGCTGGAAAACTATCCAATAACATCACCTGTGAACGATTGACAATTTCCCACCATTGCAAATTACTATGAAACTCGGTAGGGAAATTTTGGAACGCAGGATGGGCGGGGTCAACCAAAAACCCTAAAGTATGTGGCGGGCGCATCTTGAACCAAGAGGTATTCCAGAATACAGGCTGAAAATAGTTGACTACTTCTTTGCCTTTTTCTACTTTCCCTGCGGCTTCTAAAAATACTTTTCCGCCGTTTTGTAAAACCTCCTCAGCCTTGGCATCCAACTCTTTACAGAAGTAAATTTGGTCGGTATTGACGGTAGGTAGCTTTTCTGGATATACCCAAAACTCCCAATTATTTTTAAAGTTGGTATCATCAATTCGTACTTCAAATACTAATTTCTGAGCCTTCTGAATATTACTCAATGGGAAAGTTACATTACCGATAGTGAAATTGTTTCCAATTGGAATATTCGTTTTATCAAATTTCCCTTTAGCGATTACTTGCTTATTTCCATCCAGAATTTGCCACGAAATTGTTGCATTTGTTAAAGCTTCTTTCCCAAAATGATACATTTCTATGTTGGCTTCAAAGTTTTCTGAGTTCTTATATACAAACTTTGGAATACGTGCCAAAGGAACGGTGGTATTACAAAACTGTGCAAATTCTGGTTGTGTGATGTAGCCTTTCTCTTCCCAGAATGAATCTAAGATACCTACTAATGCTGTTCCCTGACCAGAGTAATCGTTTAGTCCCAACATTTGAATCCCTGCTGAAATAGGCGTTCTTAAAGCCATTTCTATTTCAGTTTTATAACTCAATGCTTGTAGTTTTCCCGAAGCCAAAAAGAATTTCTCGCCAAGGTCTCCCATGTCTTTATCTTTCAGGTCTTCTTCAAAAAGTTCGTAGTTTTTGGCTTTATAAACCCCTGTATATTTTTTAATTTCCTTAAAATTCGGGAATACACACCACTGCCCTAATTCATGAGTCAGATAAGGTACTTTAAAATCTTTTACTTTATCCGCAAAGTCTTCATTACTACTCGGTAGCTTGTTCCAAGGCAAGCCTCTTGGTCCCGATTTAATCATGTATTCATTGGAAGGGACTAAAGGCCAGCTCATGGCTACTGATGCTCCAGTGTACTTACGACGAGGGTCTTTAGTCTTCCAATAGTTTATGAATTTGGTTAGGTAATCTACTTGTTTACCTCCTCTTGGCTCATTTCCATAAGCCAACATACAAAAGGAAGCATAATTTCCGTAGGCTTTTGCCATACGGTTGGTTTCGTCCATGATAAATTGGTCGATAGGATGCCCATCGCCCAAAGACGAACCATGATTGGCCCAACTGGGGCCTTCGGGTTGTAAATAAATCCCCACTATGTCGGCAGCGATAAAAGCCGCTTCTGGTGGGCAGAATGAATGAAAACGAAAATGGTTTAATCCATAAGCCTTGGCCGTTCTGAAAACTTTCTCCCAAGATTTTACATCCATTGGTGCATAGCCCGTCAAGGGAAACTGACAGTTTTCTACGGTTCCCCTTAAAAATATAGGGCGACCGTTAATTTCAAAACGAGTGCCTTTTATGGCAAAATCACGCATCCCAAACTGTACTTTTCGGGCAGACTGTACCTGTTTTTGTACAATGATTTCAGCAGATAGATGATACAAGGCTGGGGTGAATTCATCCCAAGTTTGAAAATCATCACCCATCGGATAGTCGATAGTAATGCTTTTCTCTTGGTCATCTATCTGGAAATCAGTTACAAGTAAATTGGGTGTGTGTGATTTAATGCTGTTGAAACTTTGGGCTTTTATTTTTATTTGCCCGTTAATAGGCTTTTTGTATCCATTTTTCAAAACGATTTTTACTTGAGCTATGTGCTTTTTCAAGTCAGGGTAAATCTGAATATCGTCAAACCAAATTTTACCTTCGGCTTCTAATTCTATTTTGCCTACTATGCCATTCCAGTTTCCTTGGGTATGGTCGGTTAAACTGTGTGAATCTTTTCCTACATTAATAGCTTTGATACGGTTATCCACTCTGATAGAGATAGAATGCTTTCCAGTAGAAAGCTTATCGGTCAAATCAAAGGTTTGTGCCACGCACATCGAGTTTTCTAAGCCTATTTCTTCATTATCAACCCAAACACGGGTTTCAGTATGAGGTCTCTCTAAGGTCAACACAATGCGTTTGTTCGACCAATTTTTAGGCACATTTACTTCTTTTTGATACCATGCTGCCCCAACATAATATTTAGCAGGTGTCAGCCAAAAAGGAAACTTTAGGTTATCGGGTGTACGGTATTTAGCTAAATGTGGATTAAAATACCATGAGCTATCGTATATACTACCCGTCCACTGTGTATTAATCGTTACACGGTTGCCCTTTCCATTTTCAAGCATCGAGCCTGGCAATTTGATGGTTTCGGGAAGTTTAGTATTAAACCATTTATCTTTTACGCCAATATCTGTTGAATCAGTTTTAAAACGCCAATCACCAGCCAATGAGATTTTCTGGGCAGAGACCATATTGCTCACTAGCAAGCATACAATAAAGCAATAATGTTTAAACATAAGTTTGAAAGATAATTTTAATGATTTGTCGATTTAGGTTCTCTTTATTAGACAATACAACGCCTCAGTATGCTTGTATAATAACTCCTTTTAAGTATAAGAAACCCTGCCGAACATACTCTCAGCAGGGCTTAGTCTTTACACCAAAAAATCTATTTTATAATGCTTTTGTTATTTTCAATCAAAAACTAGTGAGCGAACTATCAAGTATATTGCTACATGTTTCCGTCATGTTGAAAACACATACTGAAGCTGTTTAAACTTTCCCTTTCGGGTTAAACTAAGTCTTTTAGAATAGCTTGTTCCAAAATTTACTCAACGTAGCGATGCTATGCTTCGCAAATGTTGAAAAAATCAATCCAAAAATACAATACTTTCACCTCAGAAACGGAAAGTTTAAACAGCTTCACTGTCAATTTTGTAAATATTCTTATAAAGAAAAAATATTTAATAAAGAATCTCGTTGCTGAAATACAAATTTAAAATGTATAAATTTGATAACAAATATTGATTATCAAAGAAAAAACACTATCCTGTGCCTTCCTGCTATAGCTTACTCACTGAAAAGAATCAAACAAAGCAAGAAAGTTAAAGGCAATTACAATTTGTACTTTTACAATATTTATCACTAAAATTGACATCATAGAGGTTATTTAATAATATCTCATTTTTATAAGAAAAATACAACGATTTTAGCATGTCATCGTTATCGGGAACGTTGCCATAAAATCATCAATGGTGTATTTCCATGAAATTAAAAGGCTAAAAAAACTATATCCATCCGAAGCTAATTTTGGCATTTATGTATTTTACCATTATTCAAACTGGAGGGCAGATGAGAAAGGCTTAAAAAATATTTTTCATTTATTTTTTAATGATGCCACAGCACTCGAAAATCATGCTTGAGTTTTACAAAAATGTATCTTCTAAAAAATTATATATTTTCAGAAAATATTACTAAACGCATGACATCACAGGATGCTTCAGGTAAGTCGTTGATTTTTCTTTGCAAGAAATAAAAACCATATTTGATGAAACAGCATAGATCAACAAAAGCTTTTCAAACTTTTTTTCTCTTATCAATTACTTGCTCTTTAAGTTTCGGACAAGCAAAGTGGAAACCTATCACACAACAAACCAAACCTTGGTCACGCTGGTGGTGGGAAGGTAACGCAGTTAATCCCAAAGATTTAACATATAATATGGAAACCTACCAGAAAGCAGGTCTGGGCGGTTTAGAGATTACACCGATATATGGTGTAAAAGGTGAAGAATCGAAATTTATTGATTTTCTTTCCCCAAAGTGGGTAGAGATGTTCAAGCATACCTTGAATGAAGGTACTCGCTTGGGTTTAGGTATAGACCTTGCCAATGCTTCGGGCTGGCCTTTTGGAGGCAGATGGGTAACACCAGAAGATGCTTGTAAGAATGTCAATTTCAAAACATATCAATTAAAAGAAGGTGAAAAACTTTCAGAAGTGATTACCTTTCAACAAGCACCATTGTTACGATATGTGTTGCCTAAAAAAACAACTGTTTCAGAATTAAAATACCCTGTTTCAAAGAATGAGAATCTTCAAGAATTAGCGATAGACCAAGTAAGGTATGAAAGACCATTGCCATTACAAACCCTGATGGCCTATTCGGATAAAGGCGAGGTGCTAAATTTGACGGCTGAGGTTAGTGCTATGGGACAATTAAACTGGCAAGCTCCTAAAGGTAACTGGAAGCTGTATGCTGTCTTCCAAGGTTGGCATGGCAAAATGGTAGAACGTGCTGGTCCAGGTGGTGAAGGGGATGTAATCGACCATTTTTCAGAAAAAGCCATTCAGCATTATTTAAAGGAATTTGACAAGGCTTTTGCTAACACGGATGTTTCGAGCATGCGTGCTTTTTTCAATGATTCTTACGAAGTAGATGATGCGCGTGGACAGTCAGACTGGACAGAAAATTTATTCCAAGAATTTCAGCAAAGAAGAGGCTACGATTTAAGAAACTATTTACCGAACCTTTTCAGTAAAGAAAATACAGATTTAAACCATAGGGTATTGTTTGATTATAGAACGACAATCGGGGATTTAATTCTGGAAAAATACACTGGCGAATGGGCTAAATGGGCACATGCCCGTGGCAAGATTGTCAGAAATCAGGCACATGGTTCACCTGCTAATACCCTTGATTTATATGGCTTAGTCGATATTCCAGAGATTGAAGGAACAGATTTATTAAGAATCAAATTTGCCTCATCAGCTTCCAACGTATTAGGCAAGAAACTAACGTCATCAGAATCTGCCACTTGGGAAAACGAGCATTTCCTATCGTCATTAAGTGATGTAAAAAAAGCATTAGACTTATTCTTGGTGGGTGGTGTAAACCATATCTTCTATCATGGCACTAACTATTCACCAAAAGACGAAGCTTTTCCGGGTTGGTTATTTTATGCAGCCGTACACTTTACGCCACATAACCCTTTCTGGAAGAATTTCTCGACTTTGAATAGTTACATTGCTCGTACACAGGCATTTTTGCAAGATAGCAAACCTAATAACGACGTATTATTGTATTTCCCTATTACAGACCGTCTTACTGAGCCTTCTCCAAAAGGTTTATTAGAACACTTTGATGGCGTAACACCTGAATTTAACGGAACCGACTTCAAAGAGGTAGCTCAAAAGATGATTGACCGTGGTTATGGCTTCGATTTTATCTCGGATAAACAAATTGCTAATCTACAATCTCAAAATCAGCAAATTATTACTGGTGGCGTTGCCTACAAAACAGTACTACTGGCAGAGAGCGAGCAAGTACCTTTGGAAACGTTGGAGAAATTGGTGCAGTTAGCAAAACAAGGAGCTACGATTGTTGTTCATCATAAATTGCCTGCTGATGTACCGGGCTTAGGCAACTTAAACGAACGCAGAGCGAAATTTAAGGCATTGTTAGCAGTATTGAATTTTGCCAAAGTAAACGACAAAGTAAGCCAAGCTAAGATTGGCGAAGGGTCATTTTTATTGAGCGACGATTTAGAAGCCATGATGACTTATGCGAAAGTGTATCGTGAAACGATGACCGACAGTGGCTTGCAGTTTGTTAGAAAAACCAGTGCGAAAGGCAATTATTACTTTATCAATAACAAGTCTGGAAAACCTTTTGAAGGTTGGGTAAAATTGGAAGTTGAAGCAAAATCTGCGGCTTTGTACAATCCTATGACCGCAGCATTGGGCATGGCAAAGTTCAGAAATGCTAATGAAGTGTATTTGCAATTAGCAATAGGAGAATCGTGCATTCTTGAAACATTAAAAGCAGTAGAAAAAGGTGCTGAATATCCTTATTGGAAAGCAAGCGCCGAGGCTGTAGAGTTGATAGGTACATGGAAAATATCATTCTTGGATGGTGGACCAACTTTACCAAAAACACTTGAAACGAATAAGTTAGGCTCGTGGACAAAGGCAGGGAAGGAATATCAAGACTTTTCAGGAACAGCTTCATACCAATTAAATTTTGCGAAGCCTAAAACTGTTGCCAAAGGTTATTTGTTAGACTTAGGTAAAGTAGCAGAAAGTGCTTCGGTAACTTTAAATGGGAAATCATTAGGTACTTTATTAGGGCCTACTTACAAAGTTTTTGTGCCAACTACTTTATTAAAAGCACAAAATGTGTTAGAAGTAAAAGTATCGAATTCAATGGCCAACAGGGTAACGGCTTTGGAAGCAGAGGGCATAGTTTGGCAGAAGTTTTATAACATCAACGTATCAGCAAGACTAAAACAAAATCTAGGAGACAAAGGCTATTTTACTACTAAAAACTGGGAACCAAAGGAATCTGGATTATTAGAAAAAGTAACTTTAACGCCTGTGGAATCATTGAAATAAAGGCTTGAGACTGAGATACGTTGAATACAGATTTGTATTTTCAACCATTTTAAACAATATATCAATCATGTTAAAACGTATCTCGATTTTCACTATTTACCTGTTTATCGCCACTTTTACTAGCTTAACTTTTGCCAAGCCTCAATCGGAGTATTACGAAACCAGGGTTTATAGTTTCAAAAGCGTAGAGCAGAAAAAGGTAGTAGAAGATTATTTCAAAGATGCCGCTATTCCTGCGTTCAATCGTTTAGGAATTAGTCCCGTAGGTGTTTTTAATGAAGCTGACCAGAAAGATGGCATTAAGCTGTATGTATTGATTCCTTATAAATCGTTAGACCAGTTTAGTAAAATAGCGAGCAAATTAGCTACTGATGCAGTATATCAACAAGCGGCAAAAGCGTATTTAGATGCCAATTTTGCCACGCCTGCTTACGAACGTTATGAAAGTTCGCTATCGGTAGCCTTTAAAGACTGGTCGAAATTGAAAGCTCCGACTACTACTGCACCAAAGGCTGAAAGGGTATATGAATATCGTTTGTACGAAAGCCACAGCGAGGTAAAAGGATTAAGTAAAATCCACATGTTCAACGAAGGTGGGGAAATCAATATTTTTGTAAGACTAGGATTTAATCCTGTGTTTTATGCACAGACTATCATTGGTGGCAAACAGCCAAATTTGGTGTATATGACCACTTTTGATAACAAGGCATCTAGAGATGAACACTGGAAGGCTTTTGGGGCAGACTCTGAGTGGAATCGTATCAAAGGACTTCCTGAATACGACCACGCGATGACCAAAGCCGAAATTCATTTCTTAACACCAACAGATTTTTCACAAATCTAAATAGAGTTGATGAGTTTAGGGTTTAAAGTTTATGAGTGAAAAGCTTTAAGCCCATACATTTTAGGCTGATAGACCTTAAACTCATAAACTTTAAACTCATAAACTCAAAAAAATGCAGGAAATTGCTTTTACGATGAAGCTCAAAAAAGGATTTGAGCAAGAATACAAAAAACGTCACGATGAAATTTGGCCAGAATTATCTGAGTTATTAGTAAAGTCTGGTATTACAGAATATGCCATTTATTTGGATGAAGCGTCTGGAGTTTTGTTTGCTGTTCAGAAAAGAGTAGATAATCATACGCTTGACGAATTACCACAAACTGAAATCATGAAAAAATGGTGGGCATTTATGGGTGACATTATGGATACGAATCCAGATAATTCTCCTGTAGTTACCAATTTATCTTGTGTATATAGAATGTAATTGAGTGCAGAGTTTCGAGTGCAGTCGTATCATAAAGAAGCACAGTTTTAATGTTTATCAATGTGAAGATTGATGACTTAATCTGTGCTTTTTTAATGCTGCGGGTTTATTTTTTTCCCGCTGATTTACAGAGATTTTTAACGCTGATTTACGCAGATAAATAAAAATCTCCAAAATCTGCGGTTGTTTATCTCCGTGAATCTGCGGGTTTATTTTTCCCGCTGATATACGCTGATTGTTATTGCTGATTTACGCAGATAAATAAAAATCTCCAAAATCTGCGGGTTGTTATCTCCGTGAATCTGCGGGTTTATTTTTCCCGCTGATATACGCTGATTGTTATCGCTGATTTACGCAGATAAATAAAAATCTCCAAAATCTGCGGGTTGTTATCTCCGTGAATCTGCGGGTTTATTTTTCCCGCTGATATACGCTGATTGTTATCGCTGATTTACGCAGATAAATAAAACTCTCCAAAATCTGCGGGTTGTTATCTCCGGGAATCTGCGGGTTTATTTTTCCCGCTGATATACGCTGATTGTTATTGCTGATTTACGCAGATAAATAAAAATCTCCAAAATCTGCGGGTTGTTATCTCCGGGAATCTGCGGGTTTATTTTTCCCGCTGATATACGCTGATTGTTATCGCTGATTTACGCAGAAGATAAAATTATTTAAAATTCACTAATTCTCAACTATCTAGTCTATGAAAAACCTAAAACTATTTTTCATTTGCATTTACGCTTTACTTGTCCAACATACTTTTGCACAAGGTAAAATCGACAGAAAGGCTTTGGTTCAACGCCACACGGTTGTATTATCCAAAATTGATACGCTGGCCTCATTGTCTGTGGGCAATGGAGATTTTGCTTTCACTACCGACATCACTGGATTACAGACTTTTCCTGACTTTTATGCCAAAGGGATTTCGTTGGGTACTCAATCTGTTTGGGGCTGGCATCGCTACCCCAATACAGAAAACTATCAGATAGAAGAGACCTTTAAAGAAATCAATTCTCACGGCAGAAAAATACCGTATGCCGTACAGGCCTCAAATAGTGAGCGTGCAAAGGCTGCCAATAATTTCCTACGCCAAAACCCTCATCGTTTACAATTGGGCAACCTAGGCTTTGAACTCTTCAAAAAAGACGGTTCTAGCGTAAAACCAAAAGATTTAACCAATATTCATCAAACACTCAATGTCTATACAGGCGAAATCACCAGTCAATTTGCGGTAGAAGGAATTCCTGTTAAAGTAATTACGGTTGCTCACCAACAAAAAGATTTGATTTCAGTAAAAGTGCAGTCTGAATTATTAAAAACTGGTCAGCTAAAATACCGTTTACGCCTACCCTACCCAACCAACCAATTTACAGATGAAGGAAATAACTGGAAGAATGCCGACAAACACCAGTCTTCGTTGATATTATCAACTGACAAATCATTCGTTTTCAACCATCAATTAGATGATACTGAATACTTTATCAAGGTAGAAAGTAGCCAAGCGTCGAATGTACTACAAAGCGAAGCCCATTATTTTGTGGTGAGTCCAGATACGAAAGAAAATACGCTTGAATTTAGTGTATTGTTCTCTGAAAAGCTTCCGAAAGAAACTATTCCAAATTTTACTACCACTTTATTGAGTACAAAAACAGCTTGGAGAACTTTTTGGAGTACTGGGGGAGTCGTGGACTTTGCAGGAAGTACCGACCCAAGAGCAAAAGAGTTGGAGCGAAGAATCATTCTTTCGCAATATCTTACCAAAATTCAGTGTGCAAACAACGAGCCTCCACAAGAGACAGGCTTGACTTATAATTCTTGGTTTGGCAAACCGCATTTAGAAATGCACTGGTGGCATGGTGTTCATTTTGCTTTATGGAACAGAACCGATTTGCTTGAAAAAAGCATGGCTTGGTACAAAAAAGTAGAACCAGAAGCTAGAATTATTGCAGAAAGACAAGGTTTTGAAGGTGTTCGTTGGCAAAAAATGACTGACCCAGATGGGAAAGAAGCACCATCGTCAGTAGGAGCTTATTTGCTTTGGCAACAGCCTCATTTTATTACGTTTGCAGAATTGGCTTATCGTAAACACTTAGATAAAGCCACTTTAGAAAAGTATAAAGACTTAGTGTTTAAAACAGCTGACTTTATGGCGTCGTATGCTTATTTCGATGCTGAAAAAGGTCGGTATATTTTGGGCAAAGGAGTAATTCCTGCTCAAGAGCGATTTAAACCAGAAGAGACTTTTAATCCGACATACGAGTTGGCTTATTGGCAATGGGCCTTGACGACAGCCCAAACTTGGCGCGAACGTTTAGGATTGAAAAGAAATGCTAAATATGATGATGTGCTGAAAAAACTATCTCCCCTACCCGTACAAGATGGAGTGTATTTAGCTACAGAAAGCGCTAAGGATTCTTATACTAATCCAGTGTTTTTAACCGACCACCCGAGTGTGCTTTGTACCTTAGGAATGTTGCCTGCCAGTACGATGTTAAACATGACTACTATGCAAAGCACTTTCGATAAAGTATGGAAAATATGGCATTGGGATGATACTTGGGGTTGGGATTTCCCGATGGTAGCCATGACTGCTACTAGATTAGGACAGCCTGAAAAAGCGGTGGATGCCCTCATGATGGACATCAGAACGAATACCTATTTACCCAACGGACATAATTATCAAGATGCTCGCTTGCGTTTGTATTTACCAGGGAATGGTGGCTTACTATCAGCAGTAGCCATGATGTGTGCAGGGTATGATGGTTGTAAAACAGTTAATCCTGGAATACCTAAAAATGGCAAATGGAAAGTACGTTGGGAAGGGCTGAAGAAAATGTATTAAGCAATTGTTATTGAGTGAGTTAGTGATTGAGTGAATTAGTGAATTTTTACAATAAGTTGTAATTATCTTTCACAATGTGAAATCACTAAATCACCATTCACTAAATCACTCAATTACAAACAAATATCTCTCAAAGTAATCAATTATGAAAAAAACGTATTTTGTTTTTGCGCTTTTGTTATCGTCGGTGAGCTCTTTTGCCCAAAAGAATCTTACGCTTTGGTACAAACAACCTGCTCGGAATTGGAATGAAGCCTTGCCTATAGGTAATGGGCGTATTGGAGCAATGATTTTCGGCAGACCTTCCAACGAATTGATTCAGCTCAACGAACAAACACTTTGGTCAGGGAAGCCTATTAACCCTAATCCCAATCCAGAAGCACCAAAGTATCTTCAACAGGTAAGAGAAGCGCTTTTTAATGAAGACTATAAAAAAGGAGAACAACTTACGCATAAATTACAAGGACTTTATTCAGAGGCTTATCAACCATTGGGTGATTTGCTTTTGAAACAAGATTTAAAAGGAGAAGTAAGCAATTATTACAGAGATTTAAACATTGCTGAAGCTACTGCCAGTACACGTTTTAAAGTAGGTGATACAGAATTTACACGTGAGTTTTTTGTCTCAGCACCTGCCCAAGTGATGGTTATTCGCTTGAAAGCTAGTACAAAAGGAGCATTAAATTTTACCGCTTCTACTACTTCGCCACACCCCGTTCAAAATTCTGTTTTGGGGGTAAATGAATTAGTTGTTAGAGGTAAAACTCCTGCGCATGCCGACCCTAATTATGTAGGTTACAATGCTGTACCTGTTATTTATAAAGACTCTACAGGTTGCGGAGGTGTTCGTTTTGACTGGAGAATTAAAGTTAAATCGACAGATGGCAAAGCAACCACTACTGCTGAAGGCATCACTATTTCAGACGCTAGCGAAGCCGTATTGATTATTTCTGTAGGCAGTAGTTTTAATGGTTTTGATAAATGTCCTGATTCGGATGGAAAAGATGAAAAAGCCATTGCAGATAAATACCTCAAGGCAGCATTGCCACTCAGCGTGGATGCCATCAAAAAAGCACACATTGCAGATTATCAAAAGTATTTCAAGCGTGTGAGCTTCTCTTTGAATGGAAACCCTGCTGTAGATTTACCAACCGACGAACGATTGATACAGTATGCTAATGGAGCCAAGGATTCTGCTTTAGAAAGCCTTTATTTCCAATTTGGTCGTTATCTATTGATTTCCTGTTCTCGTCCTGATGGCATACCTGCCAACCTACAAGGTATTTGGAATAACTCGGTTCGTCCACCTTGGAGTAGCAATTTCACTACCAATATCAACACACAGATGAATTATTGGATGGTTGAGATGTGTAATTTATCTGAATTGCATACACCATTATTAAAATGGATTGGCTACATGGCTAAAACAGGAAAAGAAACAACCAAGAATTTTTATAATGCCCGTGGTTGGACGGTTCACCATAATTCAGACATTTGGGCTTTATCTAATCCTGTGGGTGATAAAGGCAAAGGGTCACCTTCGTGGGCCAATTGGGCTATGGGTGGTGCATGGCTAAGTCAACACCTTTGGGAACATTATGCTTTTACTGGTGATAAAAACTACTTGCAAAATACAGCTTATCCCTTAATGAAAGGAGCGGCGATTTTCTGTGAGGATTGGCTCGTTGAAGACAAAAACGGATATTTAGTGACGGCACCCTCTACGTCACCAGAAAACGTTTTTATTACTGAAAAAGGAGAAAAAGGCTCAGTTTCTATCGCTTCTACCATGGATATGGGTATTATCTGGGATTTGTTTACCAATACTATCGAAGCATCAGAGAAATTAGGCATTGATGCTGATTTCAGAAAAGAATTGATTGCTAAGAAAGCAAAACTATTCCCTTTACACATTGGCAAAAAAGGCAACTTGCAAGAATGGTATAAAGATTGGGAAGATGTAGAACCACAACATCGTCATGTTTCACATTTGTTTGCCTTGCACCCTAGTCGCCAAATTTCTCCACTTCGTACGCCAGAGTTTGCCAATGCAGCTAAAAAGACCTTGGAAATTAGAGGTGATGACGGCACAGGTTGGAGTAAATCGTGGAAGATAAACTTTTGGGCTAGGCTACATGACGGTAACCATGCCTATAAACTAGTGCGTGAACTATTGAAACTAACGGGTATGGAAGGTACTAATTACAACAAAGGTGGTGGTACTTATCCAAATTTATTCTGTGCGCACCCTCCATTCCAAATTGATGGTAACTTTGGGGGTACTTCTGGTATTTCAGAAATGATTATCCAAAGTCAAGATGGTTTAATTAACATTTTACCTGCTATTCCAGACGATTGGCAAGATGGTGAAATCAAAGGGATGAAAGCTCGTGGTGGTTTTGAAGTAGATATTACTTGGAAAAATAAACAGGTGACACAATTAGTAATTCGTTCGTCAATAGGTGGAATTTGTAGTATTAAAACGCCAAATCAATTGAAATTAGCAGGAAAATCGACCTTGAAAAAAGCCAAAGCATTTGATGCTTATGATTTTCAAACGACTAAAGGAGGCGTTTATGTGTTAAATAGTTTGTAAGGTATGTAACTTATTAACATTTACCGATGGCATGACTTGAAGTCATGCCATCGGTGTTTTATAATTAAACTAGTTCTGTAAATCAATTCATTACTTTCTCAGAAACAACAAAATAATCAGTAAATTTGTTGGTACTTAAATACTTACACAATGGTAGAGTTCAAAATACAATTAGAAGATACTTTTGTTCAAACGTTTGGTTACAAAGAAATTGACAAACGTTTGCAGGAATTTGTGCAAAAATATGTCATTAAACTTGCTGCACAAGACATTTTAAACGACTTAGAGTCTATCGACCTTGAAAATGACCAAGAGTGGCAAGTATCAAGAAATTTAGCTTGGCAACAGGAGGAACATAAATATCTTGCACAAAAATGAATGAGTTTGTAATTGATGCAAATATTCTGATGAGTATACTAATAAGTGGAAAGGCAAGTTACCGACCTCTTTTAAGTTATTATAATTTTATACTTCCTGATTTTGTTTTAATAGAAATTGAAAAGTATAAAAATACTTTGAAGAATAGAACTAAAATGCAAGAAGAGGAATTCATGCAATGGAGTTACTTTGTATTTTCTAAAATCACAATTTTACCTCAATATGTTCTAAAGCAAGAAAGCCTAGGCAAATCTATGCACCTTCTTCAAAAAATTGATTTGAAAGATACAACTTATGTAGCTTTATCAATGCAATTAGATTTACCTCTTTTGACAAGAGATAAACCTTTGTACGAAGGTTTACGAAAACAAGGTTTCAGAAAAGTCATATTATTTGAAGATTTCCTACGCACGCTTTGACTTTAATATTCTTCTTCTAAATTTGAGGGAATGTCAATCAAACACAATCAACATGCAATTAATACCCTTCCTACAAAAAGGCTTTGCGCTGTCAAATAGTAGAATCACTAAGCTGGCTAGTTTAATTAATCAAGAAGAAGCCTTTTTTCGTCCTTATGATAAGGTAAACCATTTTACATGGGAGCTCGGACATTTAACTTTTGTTAGGAATACTATTATCAAATTATTGAATCCATCTGAAAAACTTTCAACTTTTCATAACGAACGTATAACCTTCGCACCAGGCACAGCACTGTTGGAGGATGAAATGTATCCGCCCTTGGATAGTCTAGTAGCTACTTTTCAACAAAGAGGTGAAAGAATTATAGCCTTATTAGCTGAGATAAACCAAGAAAGATGGGATATCGAAAGTCCTTATAAATTGCCCGCAGGAAATACAGTGGGCGACCAAGTTTCATTTTTTCTCCTACATGAAAACACACATTATGGAGAGATGAGTTATTTGAAGAATATTATCGTTAGGTTGAGAACCGAATAATTTAAAGCTGAGGAGTGAGCCTTTCAAAAACACACTCCTCAACTAATATTACAATTTACTAACTTCACTACTAAACAGAGCCACTACCATAGCTACAACTATGATTACTACACAAGCTAATCCTTTGCAGAAAAATTTTAAACAGTCTCTCATCTTAATTTGAAGTTTATCCCAATATTGAATCCAATTTTATTGGGCTTTATTAATAATAACGAATTTGAATCACTCTGTTGATTCAGTGAATAACTGAAGGTTGGCTCAATAAATAAATAAGCATTATCGCCTATTTGTCTGGTAATACCATAAACTATATTAGCAAAACCATTGAATTGGTTACTCCCATTAATTTTGTAAGCTCCCTCCACTCCTACATTCACATAATGCGAAAGCGACTCGCCTCTCAGAAAAGTATATTGCAATTCTACTTTAGTACCTAAATAGTAAGCAGACTGTGAATACACTTTTTTAATTTCTGCAAAACTTACATCTACTCCCGTATTGTCAGGCGACTGTACCACTAATGAATCTGTACGTACCTGATAACTAAAACTATGATTGGTTTTGGTAAAAGTCAGCCCCGTTCTAAGCTTAAATCTGTCTGATAAAGTAAATACTAAACCTGCCTGTGTGTAAAAGCCCAGTCTGTCAGCATCATCATTTACGGCTATTTGATGCACATAATTAGCGTCGTTTCCATTAGCAGTAATGGTATAGTAATTAATAAGTGGCATCGCACTTACATACCATTCTAATGGTTTAGATTCTTTAAAATATACAGTAGGCTTAGGCCCACGATATCTTATTTTAGGTGTCCTGAAATGATTAGAAAAAGGATGATACTCTTTTGAATCAAGTGCAGAGAGCATCTTAAAACGGCTTCCCGCTACTTCACTTAATTGATTATTAGTACTTACTGCATTATCATTAATCGTGTTGTTTGTTCTATCTGAGAATACAGCAGAACGCCCCTTTGTATTGCTTTTGTTAAAGGAATATTTCTGAGTATTATTATTTATTGCATTGCCTTGTTGGTCTCCAGCACCTGATAATTCACTTTGATGATTATCTGTGGGTGTAATAGGTGGTACTTCGCCAGTATCAGTTTTATTCCCCTTTTTAGCTTTTGAAACTACCTGCTTTTTATAAGAAACTATGGCTTCTTTTTCAACAGTTATAGCTTCTTTTTTACTGATATTCCCCAATTTAGCTGTATTTATCTTTGAAGATATACCTACTGATTCTTCTGCTAATTCATTACTATTCGTAGCATCAGTAGGGTTTTTAGCTATGTTTTTTGATGACAAAGTACTTATATCTTCGGTAGGTAAATCTTTCGCTATATTGTCTGGTTTATTCGTTTCAACATTACTGTGTTTATTTTCCTCAATACTTTTCTCTGCTTCTTTCTGACTATTTACGAATTTTTCGACAGGTTGTTCTATCTTGGCTTCACTATCATTATTCATTTTAGAAGGCAATAAGTACACCCCTATGCCCGTCAGTAATAACAAGACAGCCACTGCGGCAAATTGCCAATATGGTATTTTCCTTGCTGGATTAGCAGGAAGTTGAGGCTCTATTGCTTTCCAGAGTTTATCGTTTGGTTCTGACTCAAAATCAAACAAGTTATCTCGGAAAAGGTCCTCAAAAGGATCTTTATCTTTATCAAGTGCGCTCATAGCTGATAATTCCCAGTTGTTTTAGTTGCTTTCTAAGCAGTTCTTTTGCTCTTGAAAGCTGTGATTTTGAAGTATTCTCGCTCACACCCAACAGTTCCCCTATCTCTGCATGATTATAACCATCTATCACATAGAGGTTGAAAACCATGCGGTATCCATCAGGCAATTGGTTAATCAGCGCAAGAAGTTCTTCACTTGTAAGTGTTGAAAATAGGTTGGGGTAATCATCATTGCTTAGTACAATATTTTCATAGTCTGTATTTTGTTGAAATTTTAAATTAGCATGATAATAATTGATGGCAGTATGTATCACGGCCTTTCTAACCCAAGCACCTACGGCTTTGGGGTTTTCCAGGGAATGAATATTATTAAATATCTTCACAAATGCTTCTTGGTAAATGTCTTCGGCTTCCTCGGGCGTGCGAGTATAACGACGACAAACACCCATCAACTTGCTTTTATACAGGTTATAAAAAGCAGTTTGGGCTTTGCGGTCGTTTTTTTGGCAGGCTTTGACTAATTCCTGTTCGTTGAGCATTTAGTGAGTTTTATTAAATGATGAATTGTTTAAGGAGAATACACCATTTATACAAGGTTTATGGGCTGACTCTTTAAAAATTTATCATTTATTTTTTTATTCTTATGGTAAAATTGGCTTTCAGTATCTCTCCATTAGTACTGGTAATAACATACTTAAATTGATCATTATACTCTTTGCCATCTTGTTGTTTAAGCTTGTAAAAAAGCTTTTTGTCTTCAATGCGTATCACTCCATAAATGGGTTGGGTTTCAATAGTTATATTTTTTATACCTACACAACTCGCCAAATATAATCTATAAGGAAGTTCAACCTCTGAACTTTGTACTTGACTAGCCGACAATTCCATTTCTCCATTTTTTAAATAAGCCTTACAAGCAGGAATTGTGCGAATCAATATTTCGACAAACATTCTTTGTGGATTATTCCCGTTTTTGTCATAAATCGTGTATTCTAACAAATCGTTAGCATCTTGCTTGATTGTCTGGCTGTATTCAATTTCCGAATTGGCATTTACAGTTGCCTTGCCAAACTGTGGATTAATCGAAACCTTTAGGCTCTTTATATCGTAATCATCACAAATTTTATCGTTGTCCAACACTTTAATTTTCTGTACTGAAGTATCGTATTTATCAACCACAATGACATCTGGAATCAAAATATTTTTACACCAATTGCCTTGTACGTCTACCCTAACACCGACAATCCTGCAAACTGGATTACTGCCACCCGTGCATATTTGATAAAAGAAAATATCATCTTGATTTCCACTATTTGGCGTATAAACAATCTTATTTTTAATAATTTCTACCGTTCCAAAAGTAGGTTTGTCTAAAATGGCTAATGAACTAGAATCCACGATGGCATTACAAAAACGGTCGTTTTTCAATACATCCAACACCGTTGGCGTATTTACTTTTACCGTAAATAAATCTGGGATGGCTCCAGCATTACACGGAATCTTATTGTTATCAGAAGTAATATTTACTTTTATGGTATCGCGTTTAATTGCGTTACCATTTGTCATCTTATAAATCAGCAATTCCGATACTTCGTTTTTCGTAGAATCTGACTTATAAACTAGATACCCTGTTTTTGAAAAAGAATATTTGCCATATTGAGGCGCACTTTCAATTTTAATGGAGGTATATCCTGATGATTTCAATAGTACTTTAAGATCAATAGCAATAAAATTATTAGGGGGTGTGTAATAATTTTTTGTATCAATCAACGAAATAGTAGTTGTGGTTGGTTTTATAGTGGGTTCGACTTGAATAATTTCGTCGCACGCACAAACCAAACATAACACCATCATAAAAAATATTCCTACAAAAATTCTCATATTATTTTCAAAACAGAACAGTTGTGGTTAGTCACTCCTACAACTGTTCTGCCTTTTACTATTTATCTTTTTTAGCTGCTATAAAAGCACCATTCTTATCAAAATAAACATAGTATTTGTCTGTACCAAAGGTAATAACCACTAGATAAGCCTGTGCTACATCATTTTTTAATGTAATGCTCCCTTTATTGAATACCCAGCCAACATATACTTTATTCAAATAATCTTTAATTACCTGCGGAAGGTCATTGGCAGATGCAATGCTCTTTTCTTCAAATTTAGGAACTGTTGGTAATTTCGGTTCTAAAACACTGATAAATTTACCACTTCCATCAAAATTGAGGGTAGCAATTTTACCGTCTTTTGAAATAGCCACCGTATAAGAATCTGGTAAGGTATCTTTTAAAATAACAATTCCTTTCTCATACTTCCATCCTGAATAATTAGTACTAAGATAATCTTTAATTGCCTTTGGTAGTTCTGAATCCTTTAAAGTTTTAACTTCAAGCTTCGGCAATTTCAATTTTATCGCGTTCTTACTTTTCAACGTACCTGCACCATCAAAGGTTAATTCATACAACACATCGCCAATTTTTGCTGAAACAAAAAAGGTCTTCGTTCCATCAGCATTAGTTTTCACAAACGCCCTTTCAAATTCATAGCCGCTCAACTGACTTTGAATATTGGCTGGCAAATCTGTCAAACTCACTGAATACGTTTTAGGAGCATTTTTTGGATCAGGCTTTTGACTTTTCGGTTCTGTGAAAGAAGCCACAAAAGTACCCGTTGCATCGAATAGTAACGTTATTCTTTGGTCATTGAAAACTATCAAAATTTTGTAAGCATCCTTACCGTTGGCATCTTTCCCTACCCCTACTTTTTCAAGCTTATAACCTTTGTAATTCGTTTCTAAGTATACTTTGATGGCATCTATCAAAGCGGTTTTAGTAGTATCTGCCTTGACAGTATAGGTACTTAAAATTTTGCCTGTAGCCGCAACTGTAGCTTCGTGGGCAACACCGTTTACTGAAAAATCGCAACCATATACTTTATTTGAATCAATCGTTGTTACTAAAAGTTCTGTAGCCGTTGGGTAGTCTTGTTTAATTACTGCCGAAACCTTGGCTGCTGCTGCCGCATTGGTTGTTGCTTGGCTTTGGCTCTGTTGATCAAGATTTATGTTTTCTTTACAGCTCGTTAAAATGCCCGTCAATGCGAATGCAAAGACAAAAAGGATTTTTTTCATAATTTCACACAAATTTGGATTACACTTTGATTGAAAAGTTAAAACTGTTTTCCCCTAATTTTTTGATCAGGAAAGTCAAGGGAAGATTTGAGATGCATTTCAAAGAGATAGACAACCCAACCCAATAAAAGGGTTGCATGAACCAAAAATAATTTGCAAAAGAAGGAAAAGAAAAAGCTGTTTATCAACTACTTAGTTAGCTCTTGATAGTATGACGTTTAAATTTCTTCCAGCCTATAAAAGCCAGCACCAAGCATACAACAACGCCCAGCACATACCACATAGTATAAGATGAATTTAAAGCTGATGCATCGCCCACCAATACGGCCCCTGCCCAAAAAGTAGGTAATTGATTTTCACCTGTTTGACTTTGTAAGAAGGCTATTTTAGCTTTCTGAAGGGCTACGTCTTTGGTAAAACCTTCAGATAAGTATTGATAAAATAATTCATTTAAGGAATAGGTGGCTCTGTTTTCCACACTCCAAAGCGTTGTTAAAGTAGCAGGAATGCCTAATGTAGCAAAACCTCTGGACAAGCTCAGAATGCCTTCGCCCGTGGCATTTCTTCCTACTGCCGTTTTGCAAGCTGATAATACTAATAATTGCGTTTTGAATCTGTTCAATACGCCCAATTCTGATAGTTTTAGAACAGAATCGGCAAAGTAAATCATCGGTTCTTGGTCGCTATTATCTGCTTGGGCGTGGGTGTATAAATGTACAATCTGATAGTTATGGGCATTATTAAAGAATGTTTTTTTATCAGCACTCTGATTGATAAAGGTTTTTCCGAAATAGAAAAAATCGGACACTTTTGATAAAGATTTATCCGAATCTGTCAGTTCTGTCTGATTCAAGTTTTTTTGGTAAGCTACAGGTGCCATTCCAAAGAATTTCTTTGTCAGGGAGAAGCTTTCATTACTAATATTTTTCAGTAAAAATTGTACTGAATAAGTATAGCTAATTGCATAATCTTTCAGTAAATATTCAGATTTTCTGGAAGACTTACTCATGGCTTCAAAAGGTAAAAAATATCCATCCTGTGCGATGATTACCCTACCTTTGGGGACATCTAGTTTAGCAAAAAGTTGTTGATATAATTGATTCCCTACTTTCAAAAAACCTGAGAAATCAGCATTAGCTTTTTGATTATCGGCACAGTAATTCAAAAATGCTTTTGAATTTTCTTCATAATTTACCAACGAAATCTTCTGTAAATAGGCTTGGTCTGGTAATACTTTCATGGCATAGATGGCCTCATTGCCTACAAAATATTCTATTAGGCAAATGTCTTCCTTCGTAAATTGTGTAGGTTTTTTAAGGTATTTTTTCACATCAGCCAAGCAAGCCGTTGTAGTGTCGTATTTATATTGATAGTAAGTCGGATTTTTGAGTTCTAAGCTTTTAATAAAAGCCGCTTGCTCTTCTTGGGCCTCTAATAATTGATTTTGTAAGATTGTATTTTTAGCATTTTTGCTATTTTGCCCTACTAGCTTCGTATTATACTCCGTGATTTTTTGCTGTAATGATTTCTCTTTTTGTAAATCTTCAGGCGAAAGTTGTTGCTTGGCACTTAGTTCATTGAGTCGGTCATTTAGCAAGACAGCCTTACTTTTCTCGAAAAAATAAAAAGCTTTTTCGTAGTTCTTTAACAGGTAACAGGTTTCAATTGCTTGTTCATAAAGATGATGTGTTTTATTTCGCCAATAAAGTTTCGATTCTGTTCCTGAGTGTTCAAAACGCATTAAATCTACCAACTGATCGGCTACGATGTAGGTTTTCAAGGCATTCCTTAAATAATCTTTCCGTTGTGTGGCTTTGTGATATTCCAGCCAAGTATCTGCTTTATCTTGCAGAGTAGTGAGCAAATAAGATTTAAAGTCGGCGGCTTGTAATGATTTGATAGAGGGAATATCTGCCAATTGTTGAGATTTAAAACCGATGGGTGCTACTTCAAAAGCTTTTTGGTAATACTCAAACGCTTTTGGATAATCCTTTTTCTTCCAATACACCGCCGCAATATCATCATAGATAATTACTTTCATGTAGGCATTATCCATTGTTTGCAAGGCCATCAAATAGTTTTGTAGGGCTTGGTCATAGTCTTGCAAATACTGGTAATAGGTAAAACCAATGTCTAAAAAATTCAAAGAGTAACTATAGGTATTGTTACTAAGCTTGTAAAGTTGTTGGCTTTTCCGATAAGATGCGATAGCTTCTTTGTAATGTTTTTGAGCGGTATATAATTGTCCTGCCCAATAATAGGCATAAGGTAAATAACCAAGAGGGTCTTTTTCTTCTAATAATTGTATTACTTCTTTCAGATTATCACTCGCCTTATCGATTTCTGACATCATCGTGAGTGTCTTTACTTTTTCTATCAAACTAAAAGCCAATCCTTCATGATTTTTGGTTTGTTTAGCAAAGCTAATCCCTAAATCTACGCTACTGATGGCCTTTTCAAAATCGCCCATCTTACTAAAGATATTTGCCTTTTGTGCATAGGCTTTTGAAAGATAGTTGGTTTTTTCGAGATTGGTTTTGGCAATAGCAATACACTTATCAAGCTCGTCTAATGATACCTGATAATGCCCTAGCTGGTTTTCATAGCGGGCTAAATAGAAATAATTAACTTCTAAGCCGAAATGATTAACATCAGCTCTGCCAGATTGATTGATTTGAATAGCTTTTTTGGTATAGATAATGGCATTGTCATAATCTTTATCGTTCGCATAGCAATCAGCAATATGTTTTAAGATTGAAGCATAAATGGAATCTTGACCAAAACATTTTTCACTGCTCTTTAACAATGATAGATAGCTTTTTTTTTGTTGAGCAGGAGCTAGTTTTGAGATTTTTTGAAGGGCATTAATGGTTTCATTGCGTGAAGGACAATCTGCCTTCGACAAGTAGGATAAGGATAAAATTATAAGGGATAAAATAGCTTTTCTGAACACCAAAGTAATATTTTTAGGTTTTAAAGAGATAATAGGCGATTAAATTAATACTTAAAACCAAGAAAATAATCATTTCAAAAAACTAATTTTCAGTTGAAAAAAATAAACCCTAGTCTAATGCTCAAGACTAGGGTTTACTATTTATTAACATACCTGATAAGCGAAAAATAATCAACTTTAATGAAGTATTATTTAAAAAATACACGCGGAAAAGTCATTGCTACAGGTTTTTATCCTATCATTTATTTTGACAAGTATAAATTACGTTCTCCGTAAACTTTGCGGAAGAAATCATCTTTTAATGAATCGATGAAGTAAATTGCTTCACCCGTCGATTTCATTTCTGGTCCTAATTCCATGTTTACATTCGGGAATTTATTGAACGAGAATACTGGAATTTTGATAGCATATCCTTTTTTCACTGGGTTGAAAGTAAAGTCTTTTACCTTCGCTCCTAACATTACTTTAGTAGCATAATTTACATAAGGTTCTTGGTAGGCCTTGCAAATAAATGGTACCGTACGTGATGCACGAGGGTTAGCTTCGATGATATACACTACTTCGTCTTTAATGGCAAATTGGATGTTCAATAAGCCTACAGTGCGAAGTGCCACCGCGATTTTCTTGGTATGCTCTTCTATCTGACGAATTACATTGGCTGATAAATCGAATGGAGGTAATACTGAGTGTGAGTCACCTGAGTGAATACCCGCAGGCTCGATATGTTCCATGATTCCGATGATGTACACATCTTCGCCATCACAAATGGCATCTGCTTCTGCTTCGATAGCATTTTCTAAGAAGTGGTCAAGCAAGATTTTATTGCCTGGAATATCTCTTAGAATATCTACTACGTGTTGTTCAAGTTCCTGTTCGTTAATTACAATCTTCATCGACTGGCCACCCAATACATAAGAAGGACGAACCAATAAAGGATAACCCAAAGAACGACCCAATTCTACGGCATTGTCTGCGTCTTCACACACCCCGAATTTAGGGAAAGGAATATCGTTTTCTTGTAATAACGTAGAGAATGCTCCTCTATCTTCGGCTAAATCTAGGGCTTCAAACGAAGTACCGATGATTTTGATGCCGTGCTTAGTAAGTTTCTCTGCTAATTTCAAGGCAGTTTGTCCACCTAATTGTACAATTACTCCTTCAGGTTTTTCATGCTGAATGATTTCGTAAACGTGTTCCCAGAAAACTGGTTCGAAATATAATTTATCCGCAATATCAAAGTCGGTTGAAACCGTTTCAGGGTTCGAGTTAATCATGATGGCTTCATAACCTGCTTCTTTAGCCGCCAAGATTCCGTGTACACATGAATAATCAAATTCGATACCTTGACCGATACGGTTTGGCCCTGAACCTAATACTACTACCTTTTTCTTATCTGTTTTTACTGACTCGTTATCTAAAGTCTCTGAACCTTGCGAGAAAGTTGAGTAGAAATAAGGCGTTTTAGCTTCAAATTCTGCCGCACAAGTATCAACACATTTGTATACACGCTTGATACCTAAGCTATTTCTTTTCTCAAAAACTTCTGATTCTAAACAACGTAGAGAGTAAGCAATCTGACGGTCGGCAAAACCTTTGTGTTTCGCCTCTTCCAATAATTCTTTTGGAACCGAGCTTAACGTATATTTCTCTAAAGTGTTTTCAACTCTTACTAAATCTTCAATTTGGTATAAAAACCACTTGTCGATTTTAGTTGTCTGCTGAATCGTTTTGAAAGAAATACCCATTTTGAAGGCATCATAGATATGGAATAGACGATTCCAAGATGGATTTGCCAAAGAGTGCATAATGGCATCTTGGTCAACCAATCCCTTGCCATCTGCTCCTAAACCATTACGTTTGATTTCAAGCGATTGACAAGCCTTTTGAAGTGCCTCTTGGAAGTTACGACCGATACCCATTGTTTCACCAACAGATTTCATTTGTAAGCCCAACGTTTTGTCAGCACCTTTGAATTTGTCAAAGTTCCAACGTGGTACTTTTACTACTACGTAGTCAAGTGCTGGCTCAAAGAAAGCCGATGTTGTTCCGGTGATAGCGTTTGTCAATTCATCCAAGTTGTAACCAATCGCCATTTTAGCAGCAATTTTTGCAATTGGATAACCCGTAGCTTTAGAAGCCAAGGCAGACGAACGAGATACACGTGGGTTGATTTCGATAGCGATGATGTCGTCGTTTTCTGGATTTAAAGAGAACTGAACATTACATCCACCTGCAAACTGTCCGATAGCGTTCATCATTTTGATAGCCATGTCACGCATTTTCTGATAAATTGTATCAGGTAATGTCATGGCTGGTGCTACCGTGATTGAGTCTCCTGTGTGAATACCCATTGGGTCGAAGTTCTCAATCGAACAAATGATGATTACGTTTCCTAAATTATCACGTAATAATTCTAACTCATATTCTTTCCAACCCATGATAGACTGTTCTACCAGTACTTCGTGTGTTGGCGATGCATGCAACCCTTTGTTTAAGGCTGCATCAAAATCTTTTGGATTGTTTACGAAACCTCCACCTGTTCCGCCCAACGTAAATGAAGGACGAATTACTAATGGGAAACCTGTTTCTTGTGCAATCTCTTTACCTTCCAAAAACGAACGAGCAGTGCGTCCTTTACAAACGCCCACACCAATTTCAATCATTTTCAGACGAAACTTCTCACGGTCTTCAGTAGTTTCGATTGCTTTAATATCAACACCAATAATGCGTACACCATATTTTTCCCAAATACCCGAAGCATCACAGTCGATGGCTAAGTTCAAAGCCGTCTGCCCACCCATTGTAGGTAAAACAGCATCAATTGGCATGCCTTCAGCTTGGTGTTTTTCTAAGATTTCGATGATTGAATTCTTATCAAGGGGTTTTAGATAGACATAATCCGCATTAAGTGGATCAGTCATGATTGTAGCTGGATTGGAATTAATTAAAGCAACTTTGATACCTTCTTCTCGGAGTGAACGAGCTGCCTGCGAACCTGAGTAGTCGAACTCGCAAGCCTGACCGATGATAATTGGACCTGAACCGATAATCAAAACGGACTTGATGGATGAATCTTTTGGCACTTTTTGTATTAGTTTTTGAGTTGGATAGTTTTAATTTAAAGACATTTTTTAAGGTATTTACTTCCCAATGTTCTATCAAGAGAACAATATCCAAGAATTAAAAAAATTAAAACCACTGATTTTGGAAAGCGATTTGGGTAATTTTTGAAGAGATACTTAACTCGGAGACTAGCGTAATGGATAACTATTAACGAATAACCGATAACGTATCCCCAAAAATTGTACAAAGGTAATAGAAACCAACGAAAGTAAAAGGCTAAGATTTCATTTTAAGGATTAATCAAATTTATTCTTTCTTTAGTTACATTTTAACAAACTACTGTTAATTGGATTAATCTAAGACTTTCTGCTTTAAAAATTTATATTATATACTTAAAATATGATATTAATCTAATAAACTTTATCTTTGCCCCATGAAGTGTATTTTAATAAACATATTTTTTCAAATGAAAATCACATTCTTACTTTTCATAAATTTTTTATTTGTTTTAAATTTTGACAGCCTTTCCCAAAAAAAGGTAGAAATATTATTAATTGGGACTTCGCATAATTACGAACTTAACGTAACCAATGATTTTGATTATGTAAAAGAGGCTGTTAGGAACTTCAAACCTGATATTTTTTGTACTGAATACCTGTCAAAAGACAATGAATCTCAATCAGTCATTGAGACCTATTATGGCGAGCGCATGATGCAAAGAAGGGAAATGCTCCTTGCCAAGAATATCATGGCAGAAAAGGAAATTCCTGAAATCATTAAAAAAAGTTACAAAACCTTAAAGGCAAACCCTGATTCTAAACAAGCTAGAATAGATTTAGCCCATGCTTTGTACCTTAGTGAAGACTTAGGCAATGCGCATTATCAGATTTATCAATTGATGAAAGCTGATTTAAACAAAGAAGAAAGTGAATATTTGAGTAATATATTCGATGTAAAAGATTCGCTTATCAAATATACCTGCCGTAAAAACAATGAATATACTAACCTTGTTTTTCCGTTGGCGGTTGAATTGAACATCCAAAAACTATATGGTTTCGATTGTCAACGCTTTGACCCTCTTTGGAATGTAGCTTGGGAAAAATCAGATAGCCTTTATACAGCGTTTGAAGATAAACTAAAAGCAGATACCAACGATTTAAACAGTAAGAAGTCGTTGAAAACGATAGATGCTTTTATGAAAGAATATTATGCAAGTCAAAAAAGACTAAGAGCGGCCTATCAAGAGGGAACACAAATTCATTTTTTCAATACCAAAGAGTTTGATGACCTAGCGGAATGGGGAGATTTTTTAAGAGAAGATATTTATCAATTAGAAGGTTTTCCGACGGAAGCCTACCAAGAGAAAAGAAAGTACTGGCAACAACGCAATGAGCAAATGGTACAAAACACCCTAAAGGCCATCAAGCAAAGTAAAGCTAAGAAGGTAGTGGTTTTTGTAGGAGCTTCACACAGAAGGCTACTCATGCAAATGTTTGAACGAAATCCGAATGTAACGTTGAAAACAATAGATCAAGTTAATTAATCTTCTTTTTTTATCAAACATAATTTTAAAATCATAAAAAAGCGGTCGAAATTAGTTTTTCGACCGCTTTTTTATGATTGAGAGACACCGAATTCCTACTGTTTGAGCGGAGCGAGTTTAGGAATTCTTGATTTTCTTTTGTTACTTTTCTTTTATCAAGAAAAGAAAAGTAAGGACAAGACGATAATACATACAAAACCTCTAGAACTCATTATCCTAAAGAAAATCCGAGGCAACTATAATTTTGTATTATTCCCAGATTAACTATATTATATTTAATTTCATTTAATCTTTGAAACAATTTTTGTTAACCACCTGTTTTTCAAATAATTCAATTCTAATTATTTAAGCGAATTGAACAGGTTAATTTAGAGGATGTCGATATTTTATCTTTCGTGTTTCCAATAAATTATCATTAAATTTGCAGCATATTCAAAGTATTAAGACTATTTTTCCTTCTAAAATGAAAATAAACTTTCAGTATCAAGAAAAATTTGAGAATCGCCACAACAATTCAAATGTTGCAGACCGTGAGGAAATGCTCGGCATTATTGGGGTTGATTCTATTGAAACACTCATCAATCAAACTGTTCCTGCTGCCATTCATTTATCTCGTCCATTGAATCTTCCAAAGGCAAAATCTGAAGCCAAATTTTTGAAAGATTTCAAGAAACTATCACAACTGAACGACACTTACAAGTCTCATATTGGGATGGGTTATTACGATACCAATACACCAGCCGTTATTTTAAGAAATATTCTTGAAAATCCGGGTTGGTACACAGCTTACACGCCTTACCAAGCAGAAATTGCCCAAGGTCGTCTAGAAATGTTGTTGAATTACCAAACCATGATCATTGATTTAACTGGGATGGAAATTGCCAACGCTTCTTTATTAGACGAAGGCACTGCTGCTGCGGAAGCCATGACGATGCTTCACGGACAAAGAAAAGCGGTAAAGAAAAATGCTGAAACCATCTTCGTTTCTGAACATTGTCATCCACAAACAATTGATGTACTGAAAACAAGGGCATTGCCATTAGGTATTAAATTATTAATCGGTGACCACCGCACTGTTGACTTAACCCAAGAAGACATTTATGCGATGGTATTGCAATACCCTGCATCAGACGGACAAATATTTGATTATACCGATATTATTGCCGCTGCTCATGAACTAAGTATTAATGTAGTAGTGGCTTCTGATTTGCTAGCACTTACTTTATTAAAGTCGCCAGGTGAGATGGGGGCTGATGTAGTAATCGGTACTTCACAAAGATTTGGTGTGCCTATGGGCTTTGGTGGTCCACACGCTGCTTTCTTTGCGACAAAAGAAGAATTTAAACGCCAAATTCCTGGTCGTATTATTGGGGTGTCTGTGGATGCTGAAGGGAATCGTGCATTGCGTATGGCTTTACAGACGCGTGAGCAACATATTCGTCGTGAGAAAGCTACTTCAAACATCTGTACCGCACAGGTATTATTATCAGTAATGGCTTCGGCTTATGCTATTTATCATGGGCCAGAAGGCTTGAAAGCTATTGCCGAAAGAGTACACGGTTTGACAAAACTAACAGCATTAGCGTTAGAAAGCTTGGGCTATGATATTGAAACAGATTCATATTTCGATACCATTAAGGTAAGAGTAGGCGAAAATGAAAAACGCTTGAAAATGGAAGCCGTAGCCAATGGTGTAAACTTCCGTTATTACGAAGATTATAATTATATCGGAATCTCGCTGGATGAAACTTGTACAGTAGAAGACGTAGAGACGATTGTTTATATTTTTGAAAAAATCGGCAGAAGAGAAGTAGAACTTTCTACTTTGTTTGACCAAGTAGATTACGCATTCGATGAATCGGTAAAACGTACTTCTTCATATTTAACGCATCCTGTATTCAATAGTTATCATTCAGAACACGAAATGCTTCGTTATTTAAAAGCATTAGAAAACAAAGATTTATCAATGGTACATTCTATGATAGCTTTGGGTTCTTGTACGATGAAATTGAATGCTACTACCGAAATGATTCCTGTTACTTGGGCTGAATTTGGTAACGTGCATCCGTTTGCTCCAAAAAATCAAGTTGGTGGTTATACTCAAATGATTAGTGAGTTGAACGATTGGCTTTGTGAAATCACAGGCTTCTCGGCAATGTCATTCCAACCAAACTCTGGTGCACAAGGTGAATATGCTGGTTTGATGGTGATTCGCGCTTATCACGAGTCTCGTGGTGATTTCAACAGAAACATTGCCTTGATTCCTTCATCTGCACATGGTACAAACCCAGCGTCGGCAGTAATGGCGGGCATGAAGGTAGTAGTAACCAAATGTGATGAAAACGGAAATATCGACCTTACAGATTTAAGAGCTAAGGCTGAACAATATGCTGAAAACTTATCATGTTTGATGGTAACTTACCCTTCAACACATGGTGTTTTTGAAGAATCTATCAAAGAAATTTGTGCGATGATTCATGAGTTTGGCGGACAAGTATATATGGATGGTGCTAATATGAATGCACAAGTAGGCTTGACGTCACCAGCTACCATTGGAGCGGACGTTTGTCACTTAAATCTTCATAAAACATTCTGTATTCCTCACGGTGGTGGTGGTCCGGGTATGGGTCCTATCGGTGTGGCGAAACAATTAGTTCCTTTCTTGCCAAGCCATGCTGTCGTTAAAGATACAGGCGGAGAATTTGGTATTACAGCGGTTTCTGCTGCTCAATTCGGTTCGGCATCTATCCTTACTATCCCTTATGCATACATTGCATTGATGGGTGGCGATGGCTTGACGCGTGCTACTGAAACGGCTATCTTGAACGCCAACTATGTGAAAGCTCGTTTAGAAGGATATTATCCTGTGCTTTATACAGGTTCACAAGGACGTTGTGCCCATGAAATGATTTTAGATTGTCGCCCTTTCAAATTATCAGCAGGTGTTGAAGCAGAAGATATTGCTAAACGTTTGATGGACTATGGTTTCCATGCTCCTACGCTTTCGTTCCCTGTAGCTGGTACATTGATGATAGAACCGACTGAATCAGAATCAAAAGCAGAATTAGATCGTTTCTGTGATGCCATGATTAGCATTCGTGAAGAAATTCGTGAAATAGAAAATGGTCAGGCGGATAAAGCAAACAATGTATTGAAACACGCTCCACATACACAATCAGTAGTGTTATCAGAAAATTGGGACAGACCTTACACACGTGAAAAAGCAGTATTCCCTCTTCCGTATGTGAAAGCTACTAAATTCTGGCCAGCCGTTTCAAGAATTGATTCAGCTTATGGCGACCGTAATTTGGTTTGTAGCTGTTTGCCTATTGAAGAATATGCACAGGCGTAAGGCTTGAATCAGATATAATAGTAAAAAAGCCCTTTCTCTTTCAAAGAAGGGGCTTTTTTATGTTCAAAAATACGATTTATCACTAGCGAGGGACTTAAGTCCCTTCGCTAGTGATAATCATGGAAAACTCACCGCAGTATCGTCAAAGTACCATTATATTGAAAAATGGGATGGTCTGGATACAGGATAATTTTATAAATATAAGTGCCTTCATATAGTTGATTTCCTGAGTTCGTTCCATCAAAAGGCGTATAATTCCCTTTTGAATAAAATACTACATTTCCCCATCTATCATAAACATGTATTTCGGCATCAGGATAATTGTTGATACCCGATAATTCCCACTTATCATTTTGCCCATCTCCATTAGGAGAAAAAGCCGTTGGCACATAAACTTTGTCGTAAACTAGCACAGCAATATCATCTTTGACACTGCATCCTCTAGAACTGGTTACTAAAAGTGTATATCGAATACTCTGATTAGGTGATGCAACAGGGTTAGGAGCATTCGGATTATCAAGGCTAGTTCTTGGCAACCATGCATAGGTATAGTCTGAACCGATATAACCCTTTAATGTTACGCTATTTCCTTTGGGTAAATATATATCATTACCCAAATCCAATTTTGGCAATGCTTCAATATAAACTTCTTGGCTAATCTCACTATTTAAACAGCTCAACACCCCATTTATTTTATACTTAATAACGTGCTTACCAAACCCTGCTTTTTTATAATCAAACACTGTAGCTGTTGTATTATCGATCGTAAAAACACCTCCAGACGGAGAGCCTTTTAAAGTAACAGGCTGATAGTCTGTTCCACAAACAGAAGCAACAGTTTCCATTGAAGTAGATGAGTTATTAAAAAAAGCTATTTTAACAGGTGCCGAAGTATCATTACAATCCAGTTCGTCGGTAACTTTTAGGGTATAATCTCCGCTAGTCCTCACTTGTATTTCTGTGTCTGTGCTAATCTCACTTCCATTCAAAAACCAATTATAGGTTGTTAGTCCTGTTGGTCCTTTCAAGGTTACTAAATCTCCTTCACAAAACTCTGTCTTGTTTGGGTCGTTAGTGATAGTTGCTTTTGGGTCAGCAATGGTAATTGTAATTTTTTCAACAATTTCAGGACAAGCTCCTGTGTTAGGTACGGCATAGGCAACTTCATGCTTGCCTACTCCTGCCACAGCAGGGTTAAAAGTACCTAATGTTTTATCAGTTATGCCAGCTCCTCGATATTCTCCACCAGCAGGCGAGCCATTCAGCTTAAAAGGTGTTGTTTTTACCCCACAGATAATATCAACCGCATCTAATTGTACCACAATCGTAGAAAAATAAGTTAACGTATAAGGTTCTGATGCTGTGGTACAACTATTTTCATCCGTTACGTATAGTCTATAAGTACCTGCTTTTTTGGCTGTTAGTTGTAGTCCATCATCTATTAAAGTATTATTATTATACTCCCATCTATAAAAGGCAGTCGATATTTGATTGGCATTTAGTTTTACTTCATCTCCTTGACAAATCTGATTAACATTGGGAGATGGCGTAATAATTGATTGCGGTGCTCCCAACATGACCACATTCAATTGTTTTGAATACATTACTATTCCGTTTACATCAATAACTTTTAGCCTATATGGCAGTGCTTCGTTATGACTAACAGAAGGACTATTGGAATTGGGAATGGCAGACCAGCCATTATCACGAAGGATTTCCCAAGAGTAGAAAACATAATTAGCGTTTGGGTCTATATATACTCTGATTTGTCCGCCTGGGCAAAGGCCTACTCCATCTTTTTTTAAATCAAAAGCATCGTATACCTGCGATTTAGCATGCTGAGAAAAACTCAGCAAGACTATCATGAAAGTAAAGTAAGTACGTAATGCTTTTTGAAAATGAAACACTATGTTGATGATTTTTCTGTTTGGAGGTAATTTATGCTCAATAACAAGCCTACCTATTTATAAAAACGACTGGCATTAATAAATATTATCAATAGTCTGGCTTCTACCAGATTGAAAATTAAGTAATTAAATTGATTCATTACTCATTATCAGCTTTCGGATTCAAAATTAATCATCCTATAGAAAGAAAGCAACTTGAAAAATGAAGAGAAGGCGGTAACTTTGCTGATAGAAATAATCATTAAGCAATCATTCCATGTCTAATAACGATATTTTAAAAAAACTAAGGGTAGCTCTTCAATTAAGAGATGACCAAATTGTAGATATTCTAAAATTGGTAGATTTCAACGTATCTAAAGCTGAAATTGGCGCTTTGTTCCGTAATGAAGACCACCCAAATTTTAAACCTTGTGGAGACCAGATTCTAAGAAATTTTTTGAATGGCTTAGTAATCCATTTAAGAGGTCCTAAAGAAGACAAAAAGCCATCGCCAGTTAAGTAGTGTATTGTAAAACAAGTGATGCTTATTGTCAGATTAAATTATTGTATACCAATATCTTAAATACAAAACTCATCACTCACAACTCATAACTTATTACCCGCGTTTTGTTTGCCAATCTTGGTGTTGGCTTTTTGTCAAGAATGTCCAAGCAAGTATTCTGCTTACTTTTTGTCCTTGTGCCATATCAATGGTTTTTACCTCTAAAGCCTTTACCTTTTTTAATAATGCGTATGCTTTCGGCAAGGTAGTTTTCTTGGAAATAAGCGAAGTAAACCACAAGCAATTATGAGCAAACAATGTACTTTCAGCGATCATATTTGCTACAAATGTTTCTTCGCCACCTTCACACCAAAGTTCGTTATTTTGTCCCCCAAAATTAAGTACCTTGTTATTGTTCTTCCCTAAATTTTTCCATTTGCGTTCAGTGCCAGCTTTTGCCTCAGCCATTGAACCATGAAAAGGTGGGTTACACAAGGTTAAATCAAAGTATTCGTCTTGTTGAATAATTCCTTTAAAGATGTTTGCATGGGAAGCCTGCCACCTACATGCTACTGTATTTTTCAAAGAATCATTGGCTTCAATAATTGCCTTGACTGATGCTATTGCTTTTTTATCAATATCTGCTCCTACAAATTTCCAAGCATATTCATGGCTACCAATAATGGGGTACACACAGTTTGCCCCTATCCCAATATCCAATACTTGTATCTTATTTCCAGTGGGTATATTTCCCTTGTTGGCACTTGCCAGTAAATCTGCTAAATAATGAATATAATCTGCCCGACCGGGGATGGGTGGACAAAGATAATCGGGTGGAATATCCCAATGACTAATACCATAAAAATGCTTCAATAAAGCTCTATTAAGCACTTTTACGGCTTCAGGATTGGAAAAATCTATGCTTTCAACCTCAAATTGATTATGAAAAACAAATTTTGCTAGCTCGGGTAAACTAGCAATCAATGCCTTAAAATCATATCGAAATCGATGAGGATTTCGAGGATGTAAGCCTGATTTTTCAGAAGTATTTTTTACAGAATCTTTACTCAAGTTCTTTTAGTGATATTTTTAGTGATTGGTGATTAGTCAATAGTGATTAGGTGTGCTTGTCTAAAATAGGTTAAAATTTATGTCAACCAATTTTAGGCAAGAACAAGGAAGAGGTCACTCATGGCATGACTTTGAGTCATGCCATGAGTATTTTAATCTGCTATTCAGAAAAAATTACAGTCTCAAATCAAATAATTCTTTTGAGCGAATCCATACGATGGTTACAATGATTAAGGTCATTGCTCCGCCAAATATTACAGAAGGTACTGTTCCCATTACCTTAGCCAAAAATCCTGATTCAAAAGCTCCTAATTCATTTGAAGAACTCACAAAAATGCCATTTACAGAAGAAACCCTTCCTCGCATTTCATCAGGAGTAAAGAAGCGCAGAATAGTTTGACGAATTATAACACTTACACTATCGAACACCCCTGTAAAAAATAAAGCAATAACCGATAGCCAGATATTAGTAGATACGGCAAAAACCAATGTAGCCAAGCCAAAGCCTATAATCGCTAAGAGTAAGTTACGCCATGCTTTACCCAAAGGTGGAATATAAACCATCAAAATCATACACAAAACGGCACCAATGGATGGAGCGGCTCTTAGAATACCTAACCCTTCGGCACCTACATGGAGTACATCTTCTGAATACACTGGTAATAAAGCAATTACGCCACCAAAAAGCACTGAGAACAAATCTAGCGAAATAGCGTAAAGGATAATTTTTGTTTTGAAAACATACACGATTCCTTCACGGAGCGAGAAGAAGATATTCACTTTTTGCTCATTTTGTTGGGGAATTGGCGGAGCCGTAATCATAGAAATGAGTATCATCACCAATACAAATAAACCTACTACGCACCATAAAGCATGCGTAAGTCCAAGATAAGCATATAAAAAACCCGCAAGACCTGGGCCTAAAATAGCTCCTGCTTGCCAAAAAGAACTCTGCCAAGTAGCAGCATTAGCAAAAACGTCTTTGGGAATTAAAAATGGATTCAATGAACCTGAAGCTGGGCTATAAAAACCCCTTGAAAAACCAATCAGCATAATTACGCCATAAACAACCGTTAGCATCTGGGCTTGGGTCAGACCACTCGTGGGATTAGTCGCCCAAATTAACACGACTGACCCCAAAGTAATGAAAGCTAAACTAACTTGCATAATGGTTTTCTTATTTCTACGGTCGGCAAAATGTCCTCCGAACAATGCCAATGAAATATAAGGTAAGGCTTCTGCCAAACCAATTAAACCAAGTGCCAGTGGGTCGTGGGTGATTTTATAAATAGAGTATCCAAGAATTACTTCTTGAATGAGTAATGCCATCGTCACAAAACCGTTGGCAAATATGAAGGCTACAAATTCTGGATATTTAAGGGCTTCGTAAGGAGATTGTTTGGGGGATGAATCTGTCATATTTTTATAATGTACTCATTTTAATGGTTAAGTTGACCACTTTTCAAGAGAAACGCATTATGAAACCTCTATTTCAAATTGAGGTAATTTCTTAGTACTTATTACATTGATACTATCGCCAAGCTGTATGGTATCCAATACAGTTACCAGTAAATTTTGTCCAAATAATACTCTTTTACCAGCCTTTCTGTAGGTTGATAATGTATAGAGTGGGTCTTTACCTGTTTTTTCTCCAGACTCTTGGTCAATTGTCGTCATGATACATCTGGCACAGGGTTTTACGCCCCAAAAAGTGGCTTTCCCTATCTGTACTTCGTACCAATTTTCTTCTTCATAAGCTTCTCCTCCTTTGAAAACTAAATTCGGGCGAAAACGATTCATTTTCACATGCTCTTTTAAACGATTATTTAAATCATCTAAAGATGATTGCCCGATTACTAAAAAAGGATAAGCATCTGAGAAAGACGTAATCTCTTCGCCAGTAATGGCATATTTTTTATCTACCTCTCTCCTACTGTCTTCGGGCATATAAACCAACCTTACCTTCATTGCCAAAGCCTTTGAAAACCATTCGTTGGCTTCAGTACTTACTTCCAAGGCATCTATGGTATCATCCCATACTTTTACTTGCACATATTCATGATGATTGGGTGGTGTAAGGCTTACTTTAAGAGGCTCAACAATATCTTTCCTATGGGTAATCGTCAGGAATTCGTCATCAATACTAGGCTGAAAAAGCGCTAATTGAGGGAATTGTCTTTGGGTAAGGAAAGTGCCTTCTTCGTTTACTAAAAGCCATCTTCGGTCATGCTCAATGCCTCTTTCAGTGACTTTTGCTTGTTGAAGGCTAATACCAGCAAGCGATTTTACGGGGTAAATCCAGATTTCAGAGAGTTGAAGCATAATATTTATAATTTCCCTCAAAAGTACAAAAACCTGTGGAATTTGATGATTCACACAGGTTTTTGTTTTATTAAAAAGAATATAGTTATACTACTCCCCATTCCCAAATGCTTACGTTATCAGCATTTGGTTTAGTTTTTCGTTACTGGTTTTATCGTATAACCTTGTTTTTTCAATAAGGCTAACACTCCTTTCGCACCTCCTAAATGTCCTGCTCCTACGCCAAAAAAAGTAGCTTTTTCTTTCATAATAGTGACCATTCTAGGAACCCAATTGGCATTTCTGGTTTCTAGTAAATCTTTTTCAAAACCAGCGTCTGATGTGGGTGAGTTGGTTATATCCGCCAGTAATGCTTCTATATCTTGTTTTTTATAGTCTTTAATCAACTGCTTTAATTCCTTCTTCCCCTCTGTCCAGTTATCTACCATTTTTACTAGCATCAAATCAGCTTGTTTTTCCATGCCCATTTTATCTACCGCATCAAACTGTTCTTGTACTAATTCAAGGCCCTTTACTTCCTTTTTCTGTTCTTGTGCCATCTTGACAAAAACCTCCTCATAGCCTTGCATTGGGCAACCTAACATACTAGGAATACTCATCGAGCTAAGGATAAAAGGCTTCATGCCATCCATAAAAGCGATATTGGTTTTTAAAGAGTCTTTAAAAAACTTGGCTACTTTGGTATAATCTGTTTCCGACATGATTGTCTTCAAGGTTTTCCCGTCGGGCATCATCATATTTTTTTGCATTTCTGTCATCATCGACGGGTCATCCATATCGATTTCTAAATAAACTTGCTGAGCTGAGGCAAACTTACTTTTTACAACTTCTGGCAAGAAAAAATCATCTTTACAAATAACATGTATGGTACCAAAAATATAGGAAGGTTGTGAAAGTCCATTACCTGAAATTTCGTAGAGTAATGATTTCTCTTCTTTTTGTCCATAAATCTTAGAGAAATATAGAAAGCTAAAGATTAATGAAATAGTAAAAAACTTAATAGGATTTGCCATTGGGGGAATAAATATTAAAGGTTTTGTTTCTTGCTTGAATGTAAAATTTTTGTCCGTTTATGTATCAATATCGCTTAGTCGATGCTCTCTTCTAATTCCGCTAAACAGCTTTTTAGTTTGTCTAGGTGTTGGCCATATACTTTACGAATATAAAATTTAACCCAAAAATAGCCTAAAGGAGAAGTAATTACAGTAATACCTATTAAAAATGTTAGCGATAATTCTTGACCTGTGAGTTCCACGCCTACAACCATTCCATAAAACATCATCGGAAAAAGCAGCACATAATTGATAATCAAGTAGATGCGGACAAATTTAGAAAATTGTTCTACCGTAATACGCAAAGAAGTAATTAAACTTAATCTTGTTTCAAATGCTTGGAGAGAACGATATTCAAACCAAAAAACCACTAAAGTAGCAACAGTAGTAAAAATCAGTGTTGAGCAAACATATTTATGAAAAACGGCAATGTCTGTAAAGAAAATAAAGTATAGGAAGATGGGGATAAACAAAATGCTTATGATAAACTCAAACATCATGTTTTTTTTCAGCCTTGCTATCACATCATTTGATTTACCCTTCATCATCATTGAAAATTCATCGTTTTCAATCACTTGAGCAGACATGTTTTCAAGGGATGTTTGTTGCCAAATATTTTTTAATTCGTCTAATTCCATCTTTTGTTTTGGAGCATAATAGTTTTACTATAGCTGTGAAACTATTTGGTATTGGCCATCAAAGTTCTTAGTTTTTCACGTATTCTAGTCATTTTCACTCTTACATTATTCTGACTAATACCGATTATCTCAGCAATTTCTTCGTTATTCTTTTCTTCAAAATACAGCATAATAATAGCCTTTTCAATTTCAGATAGTTGGTCGATGGCCTGATACAATACCGCTAGTTTTTCTTCAATGCTGTAGTCGTACTGATTGTCTGAAATATTGGTAATTGTTTCCGACAATTCTACTCGGATAGGTTTTCTACTTTCTTTTCTAAAATCAGAAATGGCGACATTTAGTGAAATTTGATATATCCATGTTGAAACCTTTGCTTCGTGCCTAAACTTCGGAAAAGCTTTCCATAATTGAATCACAATTTCTTGAAACAAATCTTTTCGATCATCATGGTCACGACGATACATCCCGCACACTTTATGCACGATGCCCTGATGGATTTTGATTAGTTCAACAAATTGATTTTCTACTATTTGGTTCAATACATTGGAGGTTTTGAATGATTAGTCGAACGAAGATTATGATAATTACAGAAAAAAGAGATTATTTTTATTAATTTTAATATCTGCTCCTTATTGGAATTATTTTGAAAACTCCAACAAGGACTGTGAATGGAACAACAAATAGTAAAATGACTTCATAGACAATTAACCCAGAAGTAGCTAAGAATTTTGCATTAAGAATTGCTGGCAATGATGTGGTACTTACACAATAAGTGCTTAAATCTTCATTGATAGTAAGTCCAAATACAAAATCAGTAGTTTTTATATAAGGAGGTGGTAGAGTTAGTAAATCAGAAGTTTTATTAAAAGGTGCTCACAGGAATTTAAACATTGAAAGAGTAGAACAATGAAATATTTATTATTACAAACCAAGTATGAAACGGGTCACGTATTACATACTGACGGTTTTACATTATTTCAACATCAAGATAAAAGCAACACAATGTGTCCTTACTTAATTGTTTCAAGTATTGAAGAAGCAGAAAAACAAGCACAAAGTATTGTGAATAAAAATCCCAACGTAGAAGTAATTATTTTTACAGAGAATGAAGAATGTATCAAAACTATTCATGGCGATTATATTCCACCTATAATTATAAAAGACAAATGGTGGAAATTTTGGTAAAACTGTCTAGATTTCAACCGCTATCTCAGCTTTATAATGGACAAATTCTACTTTAAAGTTGCTTAAAAAATATTTGTAAAAGTCCACAAAATAAAATAGCTACCTACTCCAATCTGTCTAAGATTTTGTTTAAATTGAATGATTGTTAATATCTCTAAAATTAATTCAAAATTATGCAAAAACTACTGACAATCTGCTTATTATCGCTCTCTCTTTTATCTAATGCTCAAAAACGAAAAACCACTGTCCCTGACCGATTTGCGGGTTTAGATACTGCTTTAAACCATATTCTTACCGACTGGAAAGCCCCTGGTTTTGCAGTAGCCATCATCCAAAAAAACAAAGTAGTATATGCAAAAGGCTTTGGCTACCGTGATTATGAAAGTAAGTTGCCTGTTACACCAACTACTTTATTCGCAATCGGTTCGTGTACAAAGGCTTTTACGTCTTCGTTAATTGGTGCTTTACAAAAAGATGGTAAACTGGAATTAGACAAACCAGTGAGTAATTATTTACCTGAGCTGAAGTTCTACAACGATGATATGAATAATAAAATCACCCTTCGTGATATGATGACCCATCGTACAGGACTTCCCAGACACGATTATTCTTGGTATTTTTCTCCTACCTCTCGTGATAGTATTTTAACGCGTATTCGCTTTTTAGAGCCTTCTACTGGTATTCGCGAACGTTGGCAATACAATAATTTCATGTTTCTGGCTCAAGGTATCGTAGCAGAAAAACTCACTGGCAAAAGCTGGGAAAATAATATTAAAGAGCGTTTTTTTAAGCCGCTCAATATGGCAAACTCTCATTTCTCTATCAAAGAATTTGATAAAAGCAGTGATGCGGCTAAAGGTTATGGCTTAAAAAAGGATAGTTTAATTTATCGTTTAGATTATTATAATATCGATGAAATGGGTCCTGCGGGGAGTATTAATAGTAATGTATTAGAAATGGCCAATTGGGTATCTGCTTGGATTAATGGCGGTAAATTTGAAGGGAAAGAAATTCTATCTCCTCAATATGTTACAGATGCGATTTCTTCTCAGATGGTCATAAACGGTGCTTTGCCCAGTAAAGAAACGCCTGACCTACACCTATCTACTTATGGATTTGGGTGGTTTCTGTCATCATATCGTGGACACTATCGGGTAGAACATGGTGGAAATATTGATGGTTTCAGTGCTAATACCTCTTTTTTCCCGAGTGATAGTTTAGGTATTGTTGTGCTGACAAATCAAGATGGTTCTGCTGTTCCTACGCTTGTCCGTAATATCATTGCCGACAAGATGCTCGACCTTAAATATTATAATTGGAGTGGAGAACGGCTGAAAGTATATAAAAAAGCGATCAAAGAATCAAAAGAAGCTAAAAATAAACCAACAAGCAACCGAAAAACGAATACGAAACCTTCACATAGCCTGAGCGACTATACTGGTATATTTGTCAGTGATGGTTATGGAAAATTAAATGTCACTCAAAAAGGAGATTCATTGTTTTTACAATCGCCCAATCATCAATGGTGGCTTTCGCATTATCACTATGATACTTTCTTGAATTTTGACACCCGATATGGCATTGATACGACGAACAAAAGTTCTATATTTTTTCAATTCAACACTGGGGTTAACGGGGAGATTGAAACATTATCAGCCATCGGATTGGAACCTACTATCGGTAAACCAGTTGTGTTTAGTAGAGTGATTCCTATCAAGCCCATTTCGGCAGAAGAATTGAAAAAGTATGTAGGCGAGTTTGATTTAGGAGGTGTTACGATTAAAACGTATGTTAAAAATGACAAAACGCTTTATGTCTTTATCCCCGGTCAGCCCGAATATGAATTAGCTTCTATTGGTAATCACAAATTTAACCTTGTCAAGTTGAAAGGTTACAGTGTTTTGTTTGATATAACGCCAAATCTGGAAGTTACTGCGATTACTTTTGTTCAACCCAATGGTAATTTTAAAGCTACTAAAAAGAAATAATGGAATAATAGTTATATCGAATATTAAAACAAAAAGCGGTCTAAATTAGTTTTAGACCGCTTTTTTTGATTTATGGATAAAGATTATAGTTCCGTTTGGAACACTATATCGGTAGCCCCATTGTACACAACTCTCCCTCAACATGAGTCATCCCTAATTTTAAAATCATAAAAAAGCGGTCGAAATTAGTTTTTCGACCGCTTTTTTATGATTGATGGGCAACGAATTCCTACTGTTTGAGCGGAGCGAGTTTAGGAATTCTTGATTTTCTTTTGTTACTTTTCTTTCATCAAGGAAAGAAAAGTAAGGGCTAGACAATAATTAATTAGAAAACCTCTCAAATTGTCTCCAAAACGCACAATTTTAGGAAAAATTCGGGATGACTCATGTTGGATGGGCTAATAGTAATAGGATGCTTCTACCGATATTTCGCCTCTATGAGGCTATTTTGTTAAACTTCCCTTTTTCAACTCCACATTCCGCACTCAAAACTCCCAACTCCAATTATTTCACTTCCATCAAGCAAATCTTAGCAGTCTTTTCTGTGACTTTAAATCTATCATCAATCCTAAAGCCAATTACCCACACTATGGAACCGTTTGATGTAAGCAGATAGACATCTTTTTTCAAATTCAAAGGTACTTTTTGGTCAATCAAAAAATCACTGATGAGCTTTTTCTTGTTCATTCCTAATGGACAAAACCAATCGCCTTCTTTCCACTTACGTAGCTGTAACGGAAAGCGAATCTTGTCAGCATCCAAACAAGCTACCTTTTTAGCTGTCGGTACTATAAAATCTTCTTCTATTTCAGTAAACTCTCCGATGTTTAGCATTCTATCGCCAAACTCTACTACCACATTATTTGTCTCAATGGTTTTGCTTGTAAAAGCCTGTAGATTTTTTGGGGTAATAACCAATTCTGTACGGTCTTTTACTAGCGTATGTGTTGGTGTAAGAAACATTTTGCCTGCTTCTTTATCAAAAGCTTCAAAAATATCCTGACTTTGTTGATAGCTAAAATTATAAGGCTTCAACAATTCTGCTAGTTTAATCACAGGTTGTGAAAGCGTTTGAATAGCTTTGTAGTTCACATAAATTGCCTGCGAATCTGACCAAGTGATTTGCTTTTTGAGCATTTCCATCTCTTGCTCAAAAATATCTTCTACCGCCGTAATTCTTTCTACGGTTTGCTGAATAGTATTTTCAAGATTAGGATTAATCTGTTTCAACAAAGGCACTACTTCATTACGAATCAGGTTACGTTGATATTTATTAGATTCATTAGAAGAATCTTCACGCCAGATAATCTGATTTTCTACGACATAGTCAAAAAAGGATTCTTTCTCAGCAAACAACACTGGACGAATGATATGCCCATTTTTTACCCTGATACCATGCAAGCCTGCTATGCCTGTTCCTTTGGTCAAATTCAGCAATACCGTTTCAAGTACATCATTTTGATGATGCGCCGTAGCGATATAGTCGAACTGATGTTGGGTTCTTATTTTTTCAAACCATTCATACCTTAAAATACGCGCAGCCATTTGCGTAGAAATCTTTTCATTTTCGGCAAAATCAGTCGTTTGAAAGGTAGTCACATAAAAAGGCACTTTGTATTTAATAGAAAGTTTCTTTACAAACATTTCATCTTCATTCGATTCCTCGCCACGAAGTCCAAAATTGCAATGGGCAATCGCAAAGTTAAGTTTGGCTTTGCTGAAAAGGTCGCACATCACGACAGAATCCATACCACCACTTACCGCTAAAAGTACTTTTTGAGACGGTTGAATAAGATTTTGTTTGTTAATAAACGTTAAAAACTCGTTGAGCATGATTTTATTTGGCTAATTTTGCAAGCACAAGATTTATGAAATATTCCACAAAAATACATCAAATAAAAGTAATTCCAGAATCGATGAAAGCATTTGAAATAGTCAAATCCATTTCCAGTACTTTATCGTATATTTTCATAGGATTAATTTTATCGTTTTTTACTTTTTTTTCAACCAATGCCCAAACTCCTGCTGGAAGCCAAGTAGAAATCATCAAAGCCGACAGTTTGATTGGCCAGAACCAGCCATTTATGCAAATGAAGAAGCTGATTGGGAATGTTGCTTTGCGACAAGGTACTACCCTGATGTATTGCAATCTGGCTATTTTGAATGAAACAACGAATATTCTTGAAGCTTACGGAAAAGTAAAAATTATTCAAGCAGATACGGTCACGATTACTGGGGATACTGCCTATTATTTTGGAAATGAAAGAAAAGCAATCATCAATGGGCATGTGAAGTTAGACGATAAAACGATTTTATTGACTACCAATAAGCTAGATTATAATTTGAATACTAGCATTGCTTACTATAATACTGGCGGTAAAATCATTGATAAAAAAAGTACGCTAACCAGTAAAGAAGGCTATTATAATACTGTTACAAAGCTATTTGATTTTAAAACGAATGTACATGTTATCGATAAGGATGGTAGCCTAACGGGCGATTCCTTGCGATATAGTACCTTATCCAAGGAAGCTTTTTTTATAGCCCCTACGTTGGTTGTTAATAAAAAAGATACAACATACGCCAACCCCGGTAGCCAATATAATACTATCACAAAGATTTCGAACCTCAAGGGACGGTCGACTGTAAAAACGGAAGATTATGTCATGACGGCCGATACAATGATTTACGACCCGCCAACCGAAATTGGTATTGCGATTGGGAATATTCATTTTGTCTCGAAAAAAGACAAGGCTATCCTGACGGGCGACCGTGGTAGATATTCTAAGAAAACTGGGGTTACCAGGGTATTCGGACATGCTTTATTGAAGAATGTTTTTGAGAATGACACACTTTTTTTAACGGCAGACACCTTGGTTTCGTTGGACAACAAGGAAACCAAAACCAAGAAAATGTATGCTTATAAAAGAGTAATGATTTCTAAAAGTGATTTTGCGGCAAAGTGTGACTCGCTGAGTTATAATGTTTCAGACTCAACTATTTATTTTTATCAGAAACCTATTCTCTGGAATTTAAAAAATCAATCTGAAGCAGACTCAATAAATATCCTACTGAAAAGAAATAAAATCAGTGTGATGAATATGAAGGGCAAGTCTTTTGTGATTGCAACGGATACGCTAACAAATTATAACCAGATTAAAGGGCGTAAAATGGTGGTTAGGTTCACGGATGATTCGAAAATTGAACGTGTGAATGTGGAGGGCAACGGTGAAAGCATCTATTACGCAATTGATGAAAAAAATACCCTAACTGGGATGAATAGAGTACAATGTGGGAAAATGAATATGAATTTTGCTAAAAATAAGATATCTCGCATAGCTTTTTTAGCTAAACCAGATGGTAAGTTTATTCCGCCCAAAGAAGTAAAAGAAGACGATAAAGAGTTGGATGGATTCAGGTGGCGAATCAGCGAAATGCCGAATAAAGCAAGTATTTTAGCAAGAGTTGCACGTCCTATTATTACCCCCTCATTAACTGCTTCAAAAGATTCTGTCTTGATAAAAAAGGTAGAAAAAAAGATAGAAAAGAAAATTAATGAATCACCACATAATAAAATAAACAAAAAAACGTTGCCGAAACTTTGAAAATTGAACTTTTTTAATATATTTTTGTTTTATCAATAAAATATTTAAAAGTCAAAGCAACCTTTCAAACGATTTTTAGGTCTATTATAATATAGACACTTAAAAATATTTATTAATTGACTAATGTTGTCTTCATAAAGAAATACTAAATGAAATGAAACCTATACTCTTTAATACAAAAGCTTGGTTACTTTGGGGATGCTTGATATCATCGATATCAGGGGTTGCTCAAACTACTGAGAATCGATATAAAAGTCGCTTGGAAGTTAAGCCAAAGCAAAAGACTATGAGCCAGATTACGAGCTCTTCATCTTATAAAAAGAGGTCTTTTTCATATTTCCAGCCATCTCACCTTTCTCTTGATAGGAATATAAACTATCAGCGTGCTGCTATTAGTCAGTATTTTACTAATTCTTTGATGGTACAAACGCCTAAAAACTACGCTACTAAAAATGAAGCTCAAGTGGTTGCATCAACTACTTCAGTAGAAACTAAAGTAGAAGAATCTTTTAGTGCTGACGATAAACTATTCAATAACGACAAAATATCAATTTGGAATATTTATCCTAATCCAGCGGATGATATTGCAACGATTAAATATAATATCTCCTCACAAGTAAACGAAGTAAAAATCACTTTTTACAACGTTTTGGGAAGTGAGATTAAAGAAGAAGTTTTAGACAAAGATGCTTCAAGAAAAGAGATTTCTACCAAAGATTGGGGAAATGGCATTTATTTATATCAACTGTCTGCTGATGGCAGATCACTGGTAACCAAAAAGCTTTTGGTTAGGCACCAGTGAATAGAAGCTAAAGACTAACAAACACGAGTCATCCCGAATTTTCCCTAAAATTGTGCGTTTTGGAGACAATTTGAGAGGATTTCTAATTATTATTGTCTAGTCCTTACTTTTCTTTCCTTGATGAAAGAAAAGTAACAAAAGAAAATCAAGAATTCCTAAACTCGCTTCGCTCAAACAGTAGGAATTCGGGAAAAATAAATAACAAAAAAGCGGTCAAAAACTAATTTTGACCGCTTTTTTGTTATTTTAAAATTCGGGATGACTCATGTTTGTTAGTCTTCATTATGATGTTGCCTTTAGTTTTTGATACAAGGCTAATACTTGGTCTAACAAGGGCTCTTTTTCGTCGTTGTTAATTACAAAATCAGCAATTTTCAATCGTTCACTTTCTGATATTTGTCTGGCTATGATGTCTTCAATGGCGGCTTCTGTACGCCCGTCTCTTGCCTTTACACGCTTTATTCTAAGGGCTTTTGGGGCATCTACCACAATTACTTTATCAAAGGCATTTCCATCTCCTGCTGCTTTCATGAGCGCAGCTTCATACAATACAAATGAATATTGTTGATGGTCGTCAATCCATGTTCGGGCATCTTGCCGAACTGCTGGATGTATTAGTGCATTTAATTGAAGTAGTAAATCTACATTATTGAATACTTGTGAAGCTACCCATTCGCGGTTGTAGTCGCCACTGGCAGTATAAGCATTTTCGCCTAATAATTGAATAATCGAATTTTTGAGGGGAATATTATGCGCGACAAGCCATTTAGCACGTGTATCAGCTTCATAAATTGAAATACCTAGTATAGAAAAAATCTTACAAACAAGGCTTTTACCCGAACCTATCCCTCCTGTAATACCAATTACCTTTGCCATTATTTTAATAATTCTTCAACCTCAAAACTTACGCTTACTTTGCTCTTATTAGTTTTCAATATGCCGTTTTTAGCAAAAGGCAACCCTATTTCATCATCAAAATTATCTTTAATCCGTTGTCCAGGCACTTTAATATAAATCGTGCTATCCATATCTTTCAACATAGATTCTGGGCCTTCAATGGTCAATACTCTTGGATTAAGATTTATCACACTCGATACTACATAATGCTCTTTCAAGGGAATATGTAAGCTATCTATTTTTAAGGTAAAATCTTTCTTGATTTTTCTATCAAATTCTATCTCAAAGCGGTCGGCTACTATATAGTTTACCTGTACATCTCTAATATACTCCGCAATAGAATCTGTGAGCATACCAGTATTCAAAAACTTAGTCTTCAGTGGCTTGTTGATAGCATACTGAATAGGCGTCTTATTGAATGAAAACGATTTACGTAATAAATCCCACCCGCTACCAGAAACATTGACAGAAATTTTTTCAGGAAGTGGCTGAGTCGGTATGTAAAGGGAATCGTCGTAAGTAATACGAATAGGAAAGGAAATTTTTTGTGAATAGCCTTCTTTGTTCAAGGCATTCATTATCCAAAAAATAATAGCAGCGAATAGGCTCACTATTACAGCTTTGAAATCAGTTTTTTTAGGAGCGGGTTTCATCTGAAAGAATTTACAAATTGAAGTTATCTCAAAAGATAGACTATAAACAAATTATATTCCGATAAAACCTCATCCCCAACCCATTCTCCTTCAGAGAAGGGGCTTTTTGAGTTCAAAAGCTCCCCTCTCTGAAGGAGAGGGACTGGGGGTGAGGTTGAAAGTCAAAGAATATTTAGTGTTCTTTTCTTTTAACAATCTCTTCAATTAAGGAAATGACAAATTTTATTCGCCAATCTGCGCAGAAGAGTCTTTAGAAATGGCTGTTTTCAAAAACACCATTCTTACTCCTTTGCTTGAATCTACTTCTAATACAACTGTTTTTTCTCTTACAGAAGTAACAGTACCGTGCAAACCACCAATCGTTACTACTTTATCGCCAGCCTTTAATGCATCAACGTATGCTTGTTGCTCTTTCTGTTTTTTTTGTTGAGGACGAATCATGAAAAAATACATGACAACGAACATACCACCAATTAATAAAAGAGAAGATGCACCACCTCCACCGAGCATTCCTTGTAATAAAATACTGTTAAACATATTTGTTTTTTGTTTGATTAAATATTCTTTGGAGTCTTACTATTTCTTTAGTACCTCTACTTTAAAAGAAAAAGTATTTTCGGCAGGAGTCGTATTTGCTATCGCTGTTACTGTTTTACTAAGCTTTCCTTCTTTGCCTTTACTATCAAATTTTACCTTAATAAAGCCTTGCTCACCCGGTTGAACTGGTGAAGTAGAGTACGAAGGTGTAGTACAACCACAAGATGCATTTACACTACTTAGCACTAATGGCATATTACCCGTATTTCTAAATTTATAAATGTGAATAATGGTATCACCTTGTGTAATTACACCTAAATCTACCGATTGTGAATCAGCTTGCATCACAGGGAATTTATCACTTGTCGGTTTATAGGCAGAGACAGAGTCTGCCATTGTCTGGCTATCGTTCTTTTGTTTATTTTGACAAGCAAAAAAAACACTAATACCCAATGCCAAAATGATTGCTTTTTTCATACGATGAATATTCGAATTAATTTCAAAATTAGGCTTTAGCTTTAATCTGACTCATCATGCTTTCTACATCTTCCAATAAACGTTCTGCTTTTTCACGTGCTTCATTTACTACTTTCTTACCTTCAGATTTTGCCATTGTTTCAGGAATTTCTTTTCCATCAATCAAATCTGAAATTAAACCTTGTAGTTGGTCACGATACTTTTGAAGTTGATAAAACAGTTTGTTACGGGTATTTTCTCCTTTATCAGGTGCATATAGAATTCCTAAGGCAGCTCCAACGGCAGCTCCAGTCATGAATGCCCAAAATGTTTTTGATGATTTACTCATTGTATTGCAAGTTATCGGTTAAAAAATCAAATTTATAGATTATGCCTGTTGCGTTGTTCAAATAATCATTATTTATTATCAATCAATCCTCGTCCCGACTTTCTGATGATTCCTTCTTTCTGTAATTTCTGCGAAAGTACGTCTAATAAACCATTTATAAACTGCCCTGACTTTGGGGTTGAATAGTTTTTTGCCAATTCAATGTATTCGTTGATTGATACTTTTACTGGAATACTCGTAAAATGAATCATTTCTGCCAAACCCAACTTTAAGATAAGCATATCTGTCATCGCCAGACGGTCGCCTTCCCAGTTTTGTGTTTGGTCGGTAATGATTTTCTCATACGATTCATCGTTATCCAACACATTATTAAAAAGGTCTACGAAGTAATGCTTATCCTCGTCCCAATTTAATGCCAAAGGCTGTAATGCCAAATCCTCCACTTTCTCAATCTTAAAAGTCTTTACACAAAGGCTTTTAAGCACATCCTTATTTTCGTTCCAATTTAGGTCTTTTTCCTCAAAATAATCAGCAATGAGGTGATGTTTCAGTATGAAAGTTTTTACAAGATACTGAACCAACGCCAAATCTTCCTCAAAAGTATGTTTTGTTATACGAAGGTACGATTGGAAAGTTGTATCAGGCAAGATTGCTTCTAAGAAAAGTTTACGCAAAAGGTTTTGGTCTTCTTCTCCCCACTTAGCATTGCTCCTGATAATACCCGTAGTAAACATCGGTAAATTCTTCAAAGCCATCAATACTTGATTTCTGGCTAATCTTGACGTACGGTGGTCTGTTTCAACTAAACGACGTTGCTCATCCCAAACGGCAATTTCAGTAATTTCCAACAACAATTGAAGCATTTTCAGATAAGCATCATATACTCCTTCCACCTCCGCTACCATGTTATCAGTAATCGTAGCTTTGTCTTTTTTTACATAACTTTTATATGATTCAAGGGCATGTCTTGCTGCATTTTTAGCCTCAGCAGGAATGGTATCATCTGTCGATTTCAGATTAAATAGCTCCTCAAAACGTTGTTCAGCCAACTTACGCAAAGCATCTAGCTTTAGCATTTGTTGCTCTTTAGGAATCATTAAGTCAAGATTTGGGAGAAAAGAATCAGCAATTTGGTCAAATGCTAACTGATAATCAGCACGTTCCGCTTGGCGGAAGGCATAAAGGCTTTGAAATGCCTTTGTTCGGAGAAGTCGTCTGTTTACCATTGGGTAATTTAGAAAGAACGTTTTGGTAGTGAAGCTTTGGTAAAGTAATATTACTTTATCCAAAGAGGGTGCAAAATTAGCATTTTTTAAAGAAAAAAGCATTATTCAAGCACAAAATTTTCAATATAAATGATAATTTTACTGAATACTAAAAGTGCTTAATGGATGAAACCTTTACTTTCTTCCATTGGTTATTGAAATATGAAATCCCTAAAGCATCTCAACCAATACTTTCTTAAATATAAATGGTACCTTATTCTAGGTACACTTTTTACTTTCATTTCCAATCTTTTTGGTGTAGTTCCAGCTCAAATTGTCCGCTATGCGCTTGATTTGGTCAAAGAAACCATCGATTTATACTTTCTGTATGATGGCTTTGCTTCGCAAAAAATGGTCTATGAATTCTTTGCCTTTTCAATCTTGTTGTATGGTTCATTAATTATGGTGCTGGCTTTATTAAAAGGATTCTTCCTTTTTTTAGTACGCCAGACTCTCATCGTAATGTCCCGCCATATTGAGTTCGACTTAAAGAACGAAATCTATCAGCATTATCAGACTCTTCCACTGAGTTTCTATAGAAAGAACAACACTGGCGATTTGATGGCCCGTATTTCAGAAGACGTCAATAAAGTACGTATGTATGTGGGTCCTAGCTTAATGTATGGGCTAAACCTTATTTCAGTGTTTATTCTAGTGGTTTGGTACATGCTTTCCGTCAACGAGAAACTTACTTGGTATGTATTATTGCCTGTTCCTTTTTTATCGGGTAGTATATACTTTGTCAATACCATCATCATGCGAAAATCTGAACAGATTCAAGCAAACTTATCTAAGATTTCTACTTTTACCCAAGAAGCCTTTTCGGGTATTAGAGTTTTGAAGGCTTTTGTACAAGAAGAACCATCAACAATAGCTTTTACCAAACAAGCCAACGTTTATCGGGAAAAATCATTAGATTTAGTCAAAGTAGATTCCCTCTTTACACCATTGGTTTCGGTATTGGCTGGTCTTAGTTCTGTGATAGTAGTATATGTGGGTGGTTTAGAAGTAATGGCTGGCAGACTTACCGCTGGGAGCATCACCGAATTTATTTTGTATGTCTATATGCTGACGTGGCCAATGATTGCCTTGGGCTGGACAACCTCGCAAATACAACGAGCGGCAGCTTCTCAGCAAAGAATCAATGAGTTTTTGAATATAAAAACTGATATTGTTTCAAAAGAAGATATTCGTCATACTGTTGAAGGGGCTATTGAAATGAAAAACGTTAACTTCACTTATCCAGATTCGGGGATTGTGGCTTTAAAGGATTTCTCTATGACGATTAAGCCTGGCGAATCTATTGCTATTTTAGGCACTACAGGCTCTGGGAAAAGTACGGTAGCCAATTTGCTTTGTAGAATGTATGATGCCTCCGCAGGAGAAATAAATATTGACAACTTGCCCATCAAAAGCTTGAATGTAAATATGTATCGTTCACAAATTGGATATGTGCCTCAAGATGTTTTCTTGTTTTCAGACTCTATCCGAAACAATGTGAGTTTTGGAAGTAGTGACATGACTGATGAAACCATCATTAAAGCCGCCAAAGATGCTGATTTATACAATAATGTGATAGATTTTCCTGAAGGGTTTGATACGGTTTTAGGAGAAAGAGGTGTAACTTTATCTGGCGGACAAAAACAACGCTTATCTATTGCACGTGCCATCGCACGTGAACCCCAAATATTAATATTGGATGATTGCCTTTCAGCCGTAGATACCAAAACTGAAAATCAGATTTTGAATAATCTACAAGAAATTATGAAAGGCCGAACATCAGTCATTATCTCGCACAGGGTTTCTTCTGCCAAATTAGCAGATAAAATCATCATGCTCGACGATGGGAATATCATAGAACAAGGTACCCATGAAGAACTGATGAATGCCAATAATGTGTACAGAGAACTTTACGAAAAACAATTACAAGTAGAAGAAGTATGAGTTGTGCGTAATGAGTTTAATATACAAGTGTCCTTTCTTTTATAAATGCTAATTAGTTTTAAGTATTTGGAATAAATAAATTGATATTGAAGCTGTTTAAACTTTCCATTTCTTAGGTGAAAGTACTGTATTTTTGAATTGATTTTTTCAAAATTTGTGAAGCATAGCATCGCTACGTTGAGTAAATTTTGGAACAAGCTATGCTAAAAGACTTAGTTTAACCCGAAAGGGAAAGTTTAAACAGCTTCATTATTAAATTTGTCTATAATTATAATTTTATGGGCAGAAAACTGACAATCATATTAACGACCGAACAACGATTGGAATTAGAGCATGGATACAAAACTGGAGATAGTCATGCTTTTCGCCAAAGTTGCCGAATGGTACTTTTGAAATCATCACACAAATTAACCAAGGACATTTGTCAAATTCTTGGAAAAATTTAATACACAAATCTAAGAGCCGAAGCGGAACGGATTAAGTTTTGGCAAAAACGTGGGCTTTACATCTTTTATCTGTCTCAATATTCACCACATCTTAACATTATTGAAAGATTATGGCAAGAGCTAAAAGCCAAAAGGATAAAACCCGAAGATTATTTATAATATTTCGCACTGGTATTAATTTTAAAGAACAAAGGTATTACATTAAAAATGAATCACTTTGTACAATGTAGCTAAAGAGGTTATTCGTCAATTTTGGTGAATGAGAATCACTCAAATGACAATTTACTCAACTCGAAAATTTCTATGGAACTGGAACTTTCTTTTAATTTCAACCAAATATCTGTCTCTCAAAGAATATATCCAAAAAAGAAGCTAAATTTTAATTTTGTTAGCACATCCAAAATGCAAAAATCCCTAAAATATATCAAATTAGTGCATATTTAGGGATTAATTTTAATACAAAATATTGATTTTCAGTTAGTTATACCAACAAGAAAAGCCCTGCTACGGGAATGGGAATTGACTGTATAGAAATGATGCGGTATTATCAGGATTTGGGAAAATAAGTAAAAAAATATAGAGCATTCGTTCCTTGTTAGACTGATACAATTTTACAATGTTCAATCACCCAAAGAATAAATGCTCCATAAAACTTAGGTTGTGTCATAACCTTCTGGGCAAATTAACTCAGGAGGTTGATGCTAAACTTTCTAAGTTATCTTTGGATATATATTTTTTTAGTAACCCTTCCACTTTCTTTCTCTAACACTAAATAATAGAAAGCTGTTGTAAGTTGAGAACAATCAACACTAATGGTGTGAGTGCCAACTTCATATTTTTGAGAAGCTAAATTCTTAACTACTCTTCCTTCCGAACCATACAGATTAATATTAATATCTTGTTCTTTTTCATTATAAAACTCAACATTGGTATATCCATTTATCACAGGATTCGGGAAAATATTTAGTTGAATATCATCAGCAGAAATTTCTGAATTCACTTCTGAAACAGCTTCAATACGGGCACCCGCCGATGCAAATTCAATATATCCATTACAATTCATCATTTGGCTACTACCGCCACCCCCACATCTTCCATTAGAATATAATGAAGTATTAATGGGTTGATTCTCAGCTTGTAATGTAGTTCCATTCACTTGTAAATAATCCACTTCTACATCCCAAGTACCTACATCATTGAAAACCTCTAATCGTACTGTTCCTGTCGCAGTTGACGATACGGTATAATTTGCAAAAGAAGTTGTTAAATTATATGTGCTGATGGCAACGTTATTAATCGTTAATCTAAGTTGAGCTCCAGCAGCTGTACCTCTGGCTCTCACCACAAATGAGCGATTTGTACTTACCGCACATCCCCCAAATGGTGCAGGAGCTGGGCAGCATGAAAGCGTTGGACGACCCGCCAAATAAGATTTAAGCCATGTCATGGCTGGTCTATCTCCACCATTGCCATAAATAATACCACTATCTGTACCACCAGCACCTGATTGACCATTTCCGTTAATCCAAGTAGTTCCTTGTACATAACCCCAAAGTGTAATACCAGCAACTCGTGGATGTTCCCATGCAACAGGAATCAGACGACTAAACACATCTCTTTGCTTTGTTTCATTTGGATTTGCGGGTTGGTCAAATTCAGTGATGTGAATTGGTACACCCGTATTATTCCAAATTTCATCAATACAGGCTTTGAAATTGGCAGCTGTCAAATTTTCAATACCATGAGATTGCAAACCTACACCATCAATTAGGTTTTTCTGACCATTAGTAAGATTTGGAGCATTTTTTATGGCATTTACTATCGCAATATAAGGGGCTCTACAATTATTCCAATTCATCTCTACATTGTATTCATTAATTAACAATGTCGTATTCGGAAATGCCTTACGAGCCAACTGAAAGCACCATATTGCCCAACCATATTGATTATTCAAATCACCAGCATTGGCAGCTTCTGCCCGATAGCCAGCCGTTAGAGCCGCTCTCAGATTTGCCGTCATTGGTGTATTTACGGGTTCGTTCAGTACATCAATCATCTTTAATCCTCCCAAAGGATTGTAATGAGCAGCCGCGGCATTGATAAAATCTCTAACCGAAGCCGTCAAAGTAGCAGTGCTGGCAGTAGCCACCCAACCAGGAGTTTGTGCTCCCCATACCAAGGTATGAAACTTAAATAAACCACCATTGTTCTTAGCCCAGTTGTAGGCAAGATCAGAACCTGTCCAGTTATAAACACCCTTTGTGCCTTCTATTGAACCCCACTTTGAGGCATTTTCACAAGTTGCCTGATTCCAGAATGTACCATAATTTCCAGGTACGTTACCTGCTATAATATTACCAAAATATTTTCCTTTACATCTACCCAATTGAGCTTGAGCAGTGTAAGAAGTCATTGTGATTAATGTAAGCACTACAAAATGCTTCATTAGTAAAATTGTTGTATTAATTTTCATGTCTTTTTTGGATTGTTTTGAATAGTTTTAGATAATGTTTGAAAAGCAGTTTATATATTCGCTATTGCATACCTTTCTTCTAAGTAGTTGTTAAATTTTAAGTCAATAAGTTGTCAAGTTAAAGGATGTACATAAGATATTTATTATCAATTAGTTACATAAGTTTTTCAGATTTAAAATAACATTATTTACTTCCTAACGAATACGATAACAGCTCAGGAAATAAAGATTTAGAAGTTTTGCATTAAACCTAAATCATAAGGTATTCTGATATAATCTCCATAACTGCCATTTACTACGCCTTGAAAGAATATTTCACAACGGTCTATGTTATTGATTTCCATCAACTGATTACTACCTGACCGTAAAATTTCACCATGCGATACTTGGTCTGTCCAGTGACCATTATTTTCGGTCAATCTTGATTTAATTGCCCATTCTTCTGAAACCTTAGTCCATGTTCCATCCAAAGTATTTGCAGTCCAAAGTTCAAAATGTCTGGTAATATCTTCTACCATCATATAGAATTTGCCATCCGCTTTATTTTTATAAACATGGGGTGCCTCAAAAGTATTACTTGCAGCTACGGTTGGTGCAGACCACCCACTTGGGAAATTTGCAATGGTAGTTCTTCTTCTTTTAATGGTGCTTGAACCATCTTGGGCTGAATAGAAACAATAAACATAGTTATTATCTGCAATACACCAGAAGTCAATACCATCATTAAAGCCCAATCCTTTACCAGCAGCCCAGCCCCCATAATTAGAAACACTTGAATTGGTAGAATAGGTAGCACCTAAACCTGATTGGTAAATAAGAAACCACTTACCTTTTGCGGGGAAATTAAATACTTGCGGTGCACAGAAATATCCACCACCATTCAATGAACTCATAAATCTACGTGGCTCACTTTTCATATTGAATAATGAGGCTGCATTTACATATCCCATTTTCCACTGATTGCCGTCTGTTCCTGTATAAAATACGTGCCATTTGCCCCCATCATAAACCAATGATGGATCTTTTACAGCAACAGATTCATAAGAACCACCAGCTCCCTGCTCAAATAATTTACCACCAGTTTTCCAATTTGGATTAGCAATGGCACTAACTTTTGCACTTTTGCTGGGATTTGATGTTGCTTCCACATTTGAAATTACATCATCATTTGTATTTGTACTGCAGCTTGCCAAAGCTACTGAGATTACGGCTACACTGATTTTCAGTGTGTTTTTTGTTGTTTTAAACATGATTGTTTTAGAAGTTAAAAAATAAAAAAGCAATGCTGAATCAAGAAATATTTATAATGTCCATAGAAAATAATATAATTGTTGCGTAGCAAGGTTAGGTATTGAGGCTTTCAACTACTATATGGCAAGGATTGTCTGATTAAATGAAGTAGTGTGCGATTATTAAGGATATCGCGATATTATAATCGGTATGAGAAACTTACTTTTATCAATTTGGGAATTAAATTCTCTTCGAGCTGATTACTTGTATTTTCAATAAAAGCCAAATTTAATTATTGAAGAAAATATAAATCTAAATAAATATAAGTCAATAAATTGTTGAAATTTTAATGTTTTTTCACTCAAATGTAACTAATAAAATCACAAAATAAACTTTTTAATATATAATTATTTCCGTAAGTAGAATCAGTATTTATTTTTTCAAATTATATATATGACGTTAATTGTAAAATTTCTGCTTATGTGTAATATTAAAATTACGTTTTTGTATTATTCTTATATAATATTAAGTTTTATAAATTGTTATTCTGTTCTATTCTGTTCTATATAAGTTAATTTCACTCAAAATAAAATTTATTTTGAGTGAAATGCAAATTTATTTTAATATTTTTTACAAAAATAGTTCAATTTTGTAAAAGTGCTTATTGTAAGACAGGGCCTAACCTCATTTTAATAGTTCGTGAAAACTCTTTGTTACTTCAAGAAAAGCTTGAAATAAAATGGCGATTTAGAAGCAACATATTGAAGCTGTTTAAACTTTCAGTTTCTGAGGTGAAAGTATTGTATTTTTGAATTGATTTCTTCAAAATTTGCTAACCATAGTATCGCTACGTTGAGTAAATTTTGGAACAAGCTATTCTAAAAGACTTAGTTTAACCCGAAAGGGAAAGTTCAAACAGCTTCATTAGCAAAAAGCTGTAAGGAATCATTAAAATATTAGGTAGTGTTTCAGAATGTATGCTGTTAGATTGCGGCATTTTTAAGCTATATGTAAGTTTTTATAAACCCATAGTGCATATCATCCTTTTTTGAAAAACAGATAGTTTTACGACATAATCTCTTCAAATGAGTTCTAAAATTGAGGTTTTGTCTCTCTATCTTTTGAGTCTTAGCTTTTGAAATTGTGTGTTTTTCAGGTGGAATATGTTTTTTGTAAGACCGCCAGTCATCAGTATAGTAATGTTTTATGGTCAAATGACTTAGTTTTTTGAATAGCTTTTGACAGGTTTTATCGTTTCGTTTACCGATTTGAAACGCTAAAATCTTGCGAGTATCGGCACAGTAGGCGTACCAAATCCACCTTTTGATTCCTTACGTTTACCAACCCAACTCTACATTTCGTCAATAATTACACGCTCATACGTTCCCTCAAAACAAGGTTCATGATGAGTTTTAAACCACAACCTTAGCACAAGAATTACTGTTACTGAACTCATTTTCAATATATTTGCTGTATCACGAATACCGTTGCCACGCATAGCCATTTCACAAACTTGCTTTTTAATGCGTGGATTTGCTCCTTGATATTTGTATACAAATTGAAATTGTTTGCGACAATCTTTGCAATAAAAGTTTTGCTGACCGTTGCCATTTACACCATTCTTTTTTACTTTTGGTGTTTGGCAATGAGGGCAATGTACTTTGACTAGAAAGTAAGACATTCTACAAAGTTATTGCCCTCTTGTGATTTAACTCAGAACTGAGCATACATTCTGTAACACTACCAAATCATTTTATCAAATGAATAGCAATTGGTCTAGAAAAGAAATCTATAAAGTATTAGAAGTAACACGAGGTAAAAAAAGCACTGCTTCGTTAGTATTCAACGCTATTTTATTAACAACGATTTCTCTGAACACCTTTGCTATCATTTTGCATTCGGTAAAAAGCCTAAGGCATGATTTTGTTTCTTTCTTCAGTGATTTTGAATACTTCTCTGTTATCTTCTTTACAATAGAATATATCGTTCGGCTGTGGGTGTGTGTTGAGAATGAAAAATATCGTCATCCTCTTTGGGGCCGAATCCGTTATATGTTTTCAGCAGGGGCATTGATTGATTTACTGGCAATTATGCCTTTCTATTTATCTAATTTCACGTCGGATACTGGCTTAATCAGGATACTTCGTTTATTCAGAATATTCAGGCTATTCAAATTTTCAAGATATGTACATGCCTTAAAAGTAATTGAAAGTGTATTTAAAGAAAAACGAGAAGAACTTATCTTAAGTTTTGTCTTTTTTATATTTACATTACTGATTTCGTCTGCTACGATGTATTATATCGAAAACCAAGCACAACCAAATATTTTTTCAAGTATTCCAGCTACTATTTGGTGGGGCGTTACTACGATTACTTCGGTAGGATATGGAGATGCCTATCCCATTACACCACTCGGAAAATTATTAGGGGGCATCGTTGCAGTAGCAGGTGTTGCGATGTTCGCCTTGCCAACGGGTATTTTTGTATCAGGCTTTAATGAACATATAAAATCTTCTAAACAAGATAAAAAGGACTTTAAGTTTTGTCCTCATTGTGGGGAACCATTATCTTAAAGTCCTTCTGTATTATTTACTCAGTTTCCTGTATGCTTCAGAATTATTAGGATCAAGCGAAGTAAGCAATGGCACTATCTTTTTCCTTTCATCTAGCGGAGCATCACCATAGATATTCAATAATTCCGCAGATTTTGCTTCAAAGAAAAGGCGATACCAAATTTGCCCAGGGCGGTTCTGAATTACCTGCTTAATGGTATTCAAGTATTCCGTTATTTGTTTTCTACTAGCTGCCGGGTCAGTAGCATAATTATCCATCGCAATGCGATGATAAGTATAGAAGCCCTCACGTAGGCTTTGTAGCTGTTGATTCAACATATTTTCGGCTACCCAATATCTACTACGTATATCATTTGAAGACGACCAACCTCCGCCTGCATTTTGTGCTAAATTCACTACGTTCAATGCTTTCTGGGCGGCATTGATACCTCCCATTTTTTCAAAGGAATCATAATCATAAGCCAAAGCTATGTAGGCATAAAAGGCTAATATCTGCGTTAGGTTGTCGTTATAATTATTATCATTATAAGTAAGGGGCGTGCCTGAGATATATTTGAATACGAAATTTCTATCTACATAATTTAAAATGACAGTTTCATAAGCAGAACCATATACGGGACGAGTAACCTGAAAACGAGCGTTGGCTTCATAGTCTCCAGTGGCAGTAGCTTTAGTAATAATCAAGGCTAATGAACAATTGATTTTCTCTTCAGGTGCAAAGTTATCATTTGTCCAACGACGGTTGTTCATAAACTCTTGCATGACATTCTGCAATTCTGTATAAATCTGTGTAGCACCACGCTGTTCATTTACCTGTATTTGGTCTGTAGAAATCGTTACTCTACAATTAATCTCTTGGGCTTGTAGGGGCTGTGACAAAGCCAACATTCCCATCAGAGCCATCACCCAACAAAGTGTATATTTATAAAAAGTATAATATGTAATGCTATTTTTCATCAATGCTATTTTTCGAAATTGATTCATTTACTTTCTATTCACTCATCATGGTATTGATGATGGCGTCTATAATGTCCTGAGCTACATCTTGTTTTGATTTCAAATCAAACTCAATGATGCTATCATCTTTTTTGATAATGCTTATCTTGTTAGTATCGTGCCCAAAGCCTGCACCAGCATCTTGTAAGGAATTCAGGACAATCATATCAAGATTTTTAGACTTGATTTTTCCTTTTGCATTGTCAACTTCGTTATCCGTCTCCAAGGCAAAGCCAATCATCAATTGGTCTGAACGTTTTTGTTTCCCCAAAGTTTTGGCAATATCGGTCGTCTTGACAAGCTCTATACTAAACGTATCTTCTTTCTTTTTTATTTTCTTATCTGCCACTATCGCAGGTGTATAATCAGCCACGGCCGCCGCCAAAATAATGATGTCTGCTTCTTCAAAATTTGCCTGCGTAGCAACATACATTTCTTGGGCTGAATGTACTTTTATTAAATTGATGCTTTCGTCTGGTTTTTTCAAAGCTACTTGTCCGCTTACTAGCGTTACTTTTGCACCCGCTTTGGCTAGTTTGTTCGCAAGGGCATAGCCCATTTTTCCTGTAGAATGATTACTGATAAAACGAACAGGATCGATGGATTCTTGGGTTGGTCCTGCGGTAATCAGTATATTTTTGTTGGCTAATACAGGATTGATCGAAAAATGTTTTTGCAGGACTTCCAGTAATTCTTCGGGTTCGGCCATACGCCCATCTCCTACTAAGCCACTGGCTAATTCCCCATAGCCTGCCTTGATGATGTGGCTTCCATATTCAGTCAGCTTTGCAAGGTTTGATACAGTGCTCGGATGTTTGTACATATCCAAGTCCATGGCAGGGGCAAAATAAACTTCACATTTAGCCGAAAGATAAACCGCAGTCAACAAATCATCACAAATGCCATTCGCACATTTAGCCAACGTGTGTGCTGTTGCGGGGGCAATTAGCATCACGTCTGCCCATAAGCCTAAATCAACGTGATTATTCCATTGCCCAGTTTCATCTTTTACAAAAGCTGACAAAACTGGATTTTTTGAGAGTGTCGATAAGGTAAGTGGTGTAATAAATTCTTTAGAGGCATCTGTCATTACAATCTTTACCGCTGCCCCTTCTTTCACCAAAAGCCTAGTGAGTATCGCAATTTTATAAGCAGCAATGCTCCCCGAAACACCTAATAATATTTTCTTGCTTTTAAGCATCTTATTCAACACTGGTTTATGGATACAAACTTAATCAAAATCAAAAAGGTCAAATGTAAAACATCTGACCTTTTTGATTAATAATTGATAGAAAACTCCTAGTCTTCCGAACCTTCATCATGTTTTGGCAAAACGAAAGTGAATTTATCTTCCATAAATTCGTCGATAGCTAATGAAGTTGGCTTTGGCAAACGCTCATAGAATTTTGAAATTTCAATTTGCTCACGATTTTCAAAAATTTCTTCTAAGTTATCTACTGAAGAAGCAAACTCTGATAATTTATTGTTCAATTCTTCTTTAGACTTCAAAGCAATTTGTCTTGCACGTTTCGAGATGATTGCTACGGCTTCATACGTATTTCCTCCTGCTTTAATAGCGAGTTTATCTACGTCTCTGGTAATGATTGATGGATTCGTTGCCATATCTTTGGTTGTTCTACTGTTTCTTGTTAAATGTTTTCAATAAAATACTGATTACTTCTGTTTGTCGCCAGCACCCACTTTAGACGTATTAGATTTCTCTTTGTCTCTAGCGGCTTTGTACTCGGCTTCAAGTTTTGCAATTCTGTCACTTTCTTTAAAGCTGATGTCATATAATTTCTCGGCTTTTTTCAAGAAGTCACTCTTAGGATATTTATCCACTAAATCTTGATAATACTTAATAGCATCATCAAAACGTTCTTTTTGTTTACTTTCAATGGTACTTTGAGCCAAATCAAATTGTGATTGAACTTTCAAATACGCTAGCTCTTCATTAAAATCTGAATCTGGGTAATCTCTCTGAAAGTTATTGATTTCAATCACAGCAGACTTCAAAGAAGCAATATTGAATTCACTGGTTTTATAATAAAGCTTTACTTTTTCGTAAGACTTCTTCTCTAATTTCTTTCTTAGCTCCTTAATCAAATCAGAAGTTTCTTCTCTAAACTTGCTGTCTGAGTAGTTATTAATAAAGTTTTGCAACTCATTAATGGCTGTAATCGTCCCGCTTTGGTCAAGATTGAACTGCGGAGAGTTTTTATATAATGAATAGGCAGACATATATACTGCTTCCTCATAATATTCGCTTCTCGCAAAAGTTTCAGCAAAACGTTTGAAATGGAAATTTGCCATTTCGTAATTGCCAGTGTGATAATCGCAATAAGCTTGATAAAACGTAGCGATTTCTTGTTGGTCTGTTCCCGTTAAAATTGGCAACAATTCCTCAAAGAGTATGCTTGCTTTGTCGTATTGACCTTTCTTGAAAAAACGAATAGCTGCGTCATACTTTTTCTTCTCATCAGTCATCTTTCTGATTTTTTCGAAATTGCTACACGCACTGAGGGTCAAAGCAAACAGTATAAATAATAAAAATTTGTGAGTTCTCTGCATAAGTTCGCAAAGTTAAGTAATTTTTGGGAGTTTGAAAATCAATACTTGTATTTGTTAATCAGAAATTAAGCAAAGTCAAATTTCGTCATTAAAAAGACCGTAATCATTAGTATTCAATAAGTTTTAACGAATTTTAACATATAATCTTATTCTGATAGGCTAACAGATTTTATAAAACAGACAGTTTTGCCTTTTTTACATCGTTTTATGGCTGTATTTTTTCCTGACTTATCTTTTTATTGACAAGTTGATAGCCTTTAAATAAGCATAAACAGTTCTATAGAGTTCTCTTTTTTTAGCCTGTTACCTACAACAAAGTACAAGTTTATATCACTAATTTAATATTTTCGGGTTTATCATTCAGTACAAATCATGACAATATTGCTTTTAGCTGAAAAGTATTTTGAAACTATTGTTCATAAACCATATTTTCCATGTCAAATAAATTATCCACTAAACTTCGTTTTGGAATCCCCGCAATTTTGCTTGGGGGTGCATTACTTACAACTGGTTATCAAAATTCCCCATCCAGTCGCTTTATTAATCATTATGTAGATTCAGTATTGACAGAAGCTCAAAAAAGATTACCTGATAATTCGCTGGAAGGTGTAAAAATGACAGATGGATTAACAGTAAAAACTTTTGCGACAGAGCCGATGTTGATAAACCCCACAGATATTGATGTGGATGCCAAAGGAAGAGTTTGGGTATTAGAGGCTTATAATTATCGCCCAAATATTACGCTAAACCCAACCAAAAAAGAAGGGGATAGAATTGTTATTCTAGAAGATAAGGACGGTGACGGAAAGGCTGATGGAAGTAAAATATTCTATCAGGATGCTTCCTTGAATGCTCCTTTGGGAATTGCAGTATTGGGAAATGTAGTATTGGTTTCACAAAGTCCTTATGTCTGGAAATTGACTGATACCGATGGTGATGACAAAGCTGATAAAAAAGAAATTTTGTTTCAAGGCATTGGTGGCGAACAGCACGACCACGGCATGCACACGTTTGTTTTTGGGCCAGATGGTAAACTCTATTTCAACTTCGGAAACGAGGGACGTCAGTTAAAAGATGTAAACGGTAATATTGTAAAAGACCAATTCGGCAAAGAGATTTCGCCTAAAAACTATCAAGAGGGCATGGTATTCCGTTGTAATTTAGACGGTTCGGAAGTAGAATGTTTAGGACAAAATTTTAGAAATAACTATGAGGTAGCGATTGATTCTTACGGCACAATGTGGCAATCGGATAATGATGATGATGGTAACAAAGGGGTAAGAATTAATTATGTAATGGAATATGGTGACTTTGGCTATAAAGATGCCATGACGCACGCTTCATGGCCAAGTAATCGTACTAATATTGAAGAAGAAATACCAAGACGCCACTGGCATTTAAATGACCCTGGAACCGTACCAAACCTTTTACAAACAGGTTCGGGCTCACCAACGGGTATGATTGTGTATGAGGGCAATTTATTACCAAGTGCTTTTCAAGGGCAGATGATTCACTGCGAACCGGGGCATAATGTGGTGCGTTCGTACCCAGTTCAAAAATCGGGTGCTGGCTATACTGCTGACATTGTCAATATCATGAAACAGGAAAAAGACCAATGGTTTCGTCCTGCTGATGTTTGTGTAGCTCCTGATGGTTCATTAATCGTAGCCGACTGGTATGACCCAGGCGTGGGAGGACACCAAGCAGGTGACCAAACGCGTGGAAGGATTTATAGAATTGCCCCTAATAATACGCCTTACAGCGTTCCAAGTTTAGATTTATCAACTCCTACTGGTGCTATTACGGCTTTAACAAGTCCTAATATTGCTACAAGGTATTTGGCATGGGAAGCCCTGACTAAATTTGGCAAAAGTGCTGAACCTGAATTATTAAAACTGTGGGCATCGGACAACCAAAGAATGAAAGCACGTGCTTTTTGGGCTTTGTGTAAAATTGTTGATGGTAAAAAGTATGTAGAAATTGCTTTAGCGGATGCGAATCCAGATATTAGAATAGCAGGTTTGAGGGCAGCACGCCAGTTGAAATTAAATGTGATTGAGTATGTCAAACAATTGTCAACTAGCAACGACCCACAAATCTTGAGAGAATGTGCCATTGCTCTACATGGTAATACTTCTGTTGAAGTTCCTACTATTTGGGCAGACTTAGCATCAAAGTATGATGGTAAAGACCGTTGGTATCTTGAAGCATTAGGCATTGGTGCAGACAATAATTGGAATGCTTGCTTTGCAGCTTACCTCAAAAAAGCACCAGACCCAACGTTAACCTTAGCGGGAAAAGACATTGTTTGGCGTGCTAGAACAACGGAATCTGTCAAGTTTTTGGCTAGCTTGGCAACTGATAGTCATATCAGCTTAAAAGAACGCTTACGCTATTTCAGGGCTTTTGATTTTATTAAAGGCAAAGAGAAATCTGAAACCTTACTATCATTATTAAAAGGCAATGCTACTGACCAAAACGCCATTAATAAACTTGCGTTAAACCATTTAGATGTAGACTTTGTAAGAACCTCTCCCCTAGCCAAACAATCGCTTAGTAAATTATTGAGTACATTGAGCGGGAAAGAATACATAGAACTACAAACTAAATATTTGTTACCCGAGGAAAACTCACGCTTGTTAAGCATGGTCAGTAAAGGCGAGATGCCTCGTCAGGCAGCAGAAGCATTGATCAAATCTCCAGAAGGGTTAATCATGGTAAAACAAATCATCAATGACCCTAAAAAAGAAGTGTTGGCACTTCAATTATTAAACGGTATTAAATCAAATGGTGGACAAGTATCGATAGACGTTCTGAAGGGTTTGATGCTTAATAAAACACGTTCAGTGAGCATTCGTCGCGAAGCCACACGAGCTATTGGCGATAGCGACAGCGGACAAAATTTGATTTTAGCATATTTGAAAGAAGGTAAAATTGAGAAAGATTATATTCCTTTTGCCGTAGAGGGTGTTAGTAAAGCTTGGCGTAGAAATGTACGCATTGAAGCATCAAAATATTTAGGAGCATCAACAAGTACGGCTAAAAAACTACCTCCTGTAACAGAATTGGTTGCTTTAACGGGCGATGCTAAAAAGGGAGCTGCTGTATTTGCTAGCAATTGTTCGGTATGTCATCAAGTAAATGGAGATGGGATGGATTTTGGGCCAAAGCTTTCTGAAATTGGGTCAAAACTAGGGAAAGATGGTCAGTATTTTGCCATTATGTATCCAGATGCAGGTATTGGTTTTGGCTATGAAGGATGGGACATTAAAATGAAGGATGGTTCAACTATGAGTGGTATCATTGCTTCAAAAACTGAAACAGATATTAGTTTGAAAATGCCTGGAGGAATTGTTCAGAATATCAAAACCAGTGCTGTAAAATCAATGAAGATGATGAATAATTCAATGATGCCTACGGGATTGATGGACGGAATGAGTAAAGAAGAGGCTGTAGATTTAATTGAGTTCTTAGCAAGCTTGAAGAAGAAGTAAGCTTGGTAGCGATGAGTTATGAGCTTACTGATTACCAGAACCATTATAAATTACTGACAATCAGACTACTTATCACTAGCGATGGACTTAAGTCCCTCGCTAGTGATAAGCGCTTCACGTAGCATGAGGACTTCAACGTTTGGTTGTAAAGGCAGTTGATGAACTTTTAATATTACATCAAAAAAGGCTCGAAGTTTTAAAACTTCAAGCCTTTTTTGATGTAATGTATTCAATAATACTATCTCAATAACTCAATCCAACCTTTCAATTTAACTGTTGGATAACTAAGGTCTAGCATCAAGAATTTCACTTCTGCATTATAGAAATAAGTTCCTACTGGCAATTCTTTTCCGTTAGTGTCAGTACCATTCCAAGCTAATTTTGGTCCAGTATAATCATATACTTTTTGTCCAGCACGGTTGTACACACTAAAGATTACGCTTTGAACAAATCTTGGGCATCTCATTGCTTGGAAAATATCGTTCTTGCCGTCACCATTAGGCGTAAATACGTTTGGCAATTCAAAACTCGGACAGTTATCCTTGCAAACTTTATTACTTGGAGCACTTTCGGTACCATATTTATCTGTAGCAGTCACATAATAACAACCTAAATATGAATCATTTTTTATGTGTGTAAACGTCTGAGCTGGTGGTGTCGGGCTGGTTACCTCTCCTACTTTCGTGTAAGTTCCATCCGAGCTTTCAGCATAATATATCGTGTATTTTACAATATCCTTCGTACAATCACTTCCAGAAGCAGATTTATCTGGATTAGTCCACGTCAATTTATTCTCGAATGATGTTAAATCACAATTGGTATTATCCTTTTTGTATTTATCACAATCAAGTAAATCAATTGTTAATTGTGGAGCACAAGGCACAATATCGCTCAAAGGTGTTGCACAAATAATCTGCGAGAAGTTATAATAGATATCAGGTTTAATCCTTGCGTCACCATAAGTACCCACTGTTTCTACCTTATAACAATAGCTAGAATCTTGCGACATTTTTGCAAGGGCTATTCCATCGGCAGCATAAGTATCTGCCCCTGTATCGGTAAAGGCAAAAGTCCCTGCTGTAGTGACAGGCACATCAGCAATACGATTAAATACGCCTGAACCAGAACGAGTCTCTCGATAAACTCGGTGAATTTGGTTTTCGTTTTTCCAAGGTACTATTGCTTGCCATGTCAAACGAACTGACTTTTTATCAGGTGTTGCAGCCAAACGCACGCTACTTGCTTTATCTGTACTATCCAACAACGTTAGGCCTGTATTACTGGTATAATAAAATGCAATGCGATAGGTATAAGCATTAGCAGTTGTATTCAGGTTTTTATCTACAAAAATTGTATCAGCCTTACCCGACAAATCAGTATCAATATTTGGCGAAACTTGTACAAAGTTTGTTCCGTTCAATCCTGTTGCTCTCGACAAACGATATTGATATGGTCCTTTGAAAACATTTTTATCTAATCCAAGCGGACGAGTCCATTTTACGGTCATCTCGCCAGTCGTAGCATCCGTTTTATCTACCGTTACGTTCGTCATGACAGACATCTGTATTGGCAAGTTGGTACAAGTTTGGTCTGAAACAATGCTTTCAGCTTTGTTAATGCCATTCGTAAATACCACTACTGTTCTATAGCTATAATCAGTATTTCTTTTTAAGTTTTTATCAACATAGCTTGTTGACGATACAGGTACTCTCGCTACTTCTACATAGCCTAAACTAGCTGGCAAGCCTGTATCACATGAGTTAGGAGTATAGTTCGTACAACCTTCTTTACGGTAGATAACAATTTCAGAGCCTACATTTTGGCAAGTGTAACTATCCCAAGTTAATGTGATTGTTTTATTGGCAGCATCGCCAGTTGCTTTCAGGTTTTTAATTCTTGGCGCTACTATCCTAATCTTCCATATTTTACTATCTACCAAGCTAGGAATAAGCCCACTCCGTGGTAAATCCTGTGCTTTAAAGAGAATATCATAAGGTTCTTGACGAATATGATTACAACCCGTTTGCCATACAAATCTACCAGAAGCTGGCGAGGCTTGATTAGCAGTTGAAGTAAACGTAGCATATTGTGGCCCAATAAAAGTAGTACCGTCTGGTAATCTATAAACAGCTCCTGTTGAGATGATTGTCATATTATCTACTCTTCCAGAGTTAGAAGGCGTATCAGTAGCAGTAATCGTTTGGCTAATTAATGTACCCGCCTCCACGCATATATCATCAGGTACTTTAATCACTGGAGGTTTGTTATCAGCATCTTTTACTTCAATTTGCATATCTCTTTCTGTAATAGAAATCAATACGCCATTTCGCCACTCTTCTACATAAAATGCACAGTTATACAATCCGATTTCTTGTGGTACATCCCAAATCAAATCACCTGTTAGGGCATTAATCGTAAAGCTACTTGGCGTAGTAGCTACTTCATTAGGCTGACGGAAACCTGGTACTGAATCTCCTTTTCTATCAGTACAGTTATCTTGGTCACCTCTTCTACAAAAAGTAAGTTTATACGCCAAACTATCCCCATCAACATCAATAGCATTAGGATTGTGGATGAATTTTTGACCAACAACTGCTGTTAAATCCACTGCTGGATTTAATAACACTGGCGTAGAGTTAAGTCCTAATCCCGGGTTCACCTTAAAAATAGTTTCAACATAAAAGGCCACTGCATCAGATGCCCCACCGATATTTCTAACGCCTTGGTTTCGGTTAGAAATCGCCACAGTTACTTTATAATCTGCCGCACCTGCATAGGTATAAATTGCTTTATAAATACCTTTCCCGATTCCGTTACCGATGTCTTCCCCATTACCACCGCCGTTGATACGAGGAGCACGAATACTACCAATACCATCGCCAAAACAAAAAGACGCATCACGTTGGTCTTGCCACGCCCTAAAGCCTGTGTTTAAGTCACAATAAATTGTCAGCGTAAACTCATAAGTAAAGGAAGTTGATGAAATTCTTTTTACAGAAATTTCTCCGCCTCTCATGTGTGTTGCGAAAGACTCTGTAGTGGACAGTATCAGAAAAAGGCCTAATACAAAAAAGTAAAATTGTTTAAATCTCATAAAAATTTAGAATATAAAATTCGGATGATTTGCCTACAAGTTATATATTATTTTTTTTGCTAACTAACGAAACAAAAAATCGAACATTAAGTTAAATTACAAGAACCAACAGGAAGGCTCTTCAAAATTAATGTTTAACAATAAAAACAAGATCTAAGTCTTATTTTATTGTAAAAAAACGTAAAAACATTATAAATAATTGCTAAAAAGTGATAGATAATTTGATACACAATCGTTTGGGTCGTAGTTTTGGGGAGGATATTTAGTTTTAAAATACTAGATACTAATTATTCGTGACATTTATCCTTTCAAAAAATCAAATTCACCCATAGTTATTATCTACTCACCTAAAACTATTAACCTTTTTAATGATAACTAAAACAATTAAAAGATGTCTTGGGTAACAAAAACACTAACGAGTTCACTGGGTAGAAAACTACTGATGGCCATTACGGGATTATCGTTGATAGGTTTTCTTGTGGTTCACTGTGGAATCAATGCATGTATTTTTTTAAACGACGGTGGCGAAACTTTCAATGAAGCAGCAGAATTTATGGCACACAACTGGCTAATTAGGACTGCTGAGGTAGGCTTAATGCTAGGCTTTATTATCCACATTGTGGATGGATTAATGCTGTGGAAAACAAATTCAGAGAAGCGTCCTGTAAAATATGCTGTCGTAAAAGGAGAAGCTAATTCTACATGGTACTCACGTTCTATGGGCCTTTTAGGTTCATTATTACTAATTTTCCTAATTATTCACCTTCGTCATTTTTGGGTAGTTAGCCGTTTTACTGATGAGATTACAAGTGGAAGAGAAACTCTTTTCGGTGAAATGAAAGAAGTTTTTGAAAACCCAATTGTTGTTGTTGTTTATGTGTTGGGTTGCATTTCTCTGGGCTACCATTTATTACATGGTTTCCAAAGTGCTTTTCAAACGATGGGATGGAATCACCCGAAATATACTCCATTTGTTAAGTCTTTGGGTGCTGGGTTTTCGATTATCGTACCCATTATTTTTGCGGCAATGCCAATAGCAATGTATTTCGGATGGATTGCATAATGAAAAAGTGTATTTGATATAAATGTATACATTTCATTATATTCTTTCATCACTCCATCACACGATTCTCAATCATAATTCTTAATCAAAAATTATGTCAACTAAATTAGATGCTAAAATACCAGGAGGACTATTACCAGAAAAATGGACAAAGTTCCGTTCTACTGTACCCTTGGTAAACCCCGCAAATAAGCGGAATATTGAAATTATTGTTGTAGGAACTGGCTTAGCTGGTGCTTCTGCGGCAGCCTCTTTAGCTGAAATGGGATATAAAGTTAAGGCTTTCTGTTTCCAAGATTCTCCTCGCCGTGCACACTCAATCGCTGCACAAGGTGGGGTTAACGCTGCTAAAAATTACCAAAACGATGGTGACTCTGTTTACCGTCTTTTTTATGATACTATCAAAGGTGGTGACTACCGTGCTCGTGAAGCAAACGTTCACCGTTTGGCTGAAGTATCTGGTAACATCATTGACCAATGTGTGGCTCAGGGTGTTCCTTTTGCACGTGAATATGGTGGATTGTTGTCTAACCGTTCTTTCGGTGGTACACAGGTACAACGTACTTTTTATGCAGCAGGACAAACTGGTCAGCAATTATTGTTGGGTGCTTATTCTGCGTTACAACGTCAAGTTGGTTTAGGTAATGTAGAATTGTTTACTCGCCACGAAATGATGGACGTAGTAGTGATAGACGGCAAAGCGCGTGGTATCATTGCTCGTGATTTGATTTCTGGTAAATTAGAACGTCACTTTGGGCATGCTGTGTTGTTGGGTACGGGTGGATACGGAAACGTATTTTACTTATCTACTAATGCAATGGGGTCAAACGTAACGGCGGCTTGGAAAGCGCATAAAAAAGGTGCTTTCTTCGGAAACCCTTGTTATACACAAATTCACCCTACTTGTATTCCTGTTTCTGGTGACCACCAATCAAAGCTTACTTTGATGTCGGAATCGTTGCGTAACGATGGACGTATCTGGGTACCATTAAAACAAAATGATAATCGCCCAGCCGCTCAGATTCCAGAGGAGGAACGCGATTATTACTTAGAGCGTCGTTATCCTGCCTTTGGTAACTTAGTACCTCGTGATATTGCGTCGCGTGCGGCTAAAGAACGTTGCGACGAAGGTTATGGTGTGGGTGCTTCTAAAAAAGCGGTTTATCTTGACTTCGCTGCGGCTATCTTACGTTATGGACGTGGAGAGGCTACGAAAAAAGGAATGCACAATGCTACTACCGAAGAGTTGCAAATAATGGGTAAAGAGGTTGTGAAAGAGAAATACGGTAACTTGTTTGATATGTACAAGCAAATTACGGGTGAAGACCCTTACGAAGTGCCAATGCGTATTTATCCTGCGGTTCACTATACAATGGGTGGACTTTGGGTTGATTACAACTTAATGACTACAGTTCCAGGGCTTTATGCAATGGGTGAAGCCAACTTCTCTGACCACGGTGCTAACCGTTTGGGTGCATCTGCTTTGATGCAAGGTTTGGCTGATGGTTATTTCGTAATTCCTTATACTATCGGTGCTTATTTGTCTGGGGATATTCGTACTAAAGCGATTCCAACAGATGCTCCTGAATTCGTTGCTGCTGAAAAGGCTGTTCAAGATACTATCGACAAGTTGATGTCTATCAAAGGGACTAAATCTGTTGATTATTTCCACAAGAAATTAGGTTTAATTATGTGGGATAAATGTGGGATGGCTCGTAACGAAAAAGGATTGAAAGAAGCTATCGCTGAAATTCAAGAAATCAAAAAACAATTCTGGTCGGATGTACGTATTCCGGGCGATGCAGATGAATTTAACCCTGAATTAGAAAAAGCAACGCGCGTAGCTGACTTTATCGAACTAGGAGAATTGATGTGTATCGATGCCTTGGACCGTAACGAATCTTGTGGTGGTCACTTCCGTGAGGAATACCAAACAGAAGAAGGAGAAGCCCTTCGTGATGACGAGAACTACGCTTACGTAGCTGCTTGGGAATACAAAGGTGCCTCTCAATTCGAACTCCACAAAGAGGAATTGGTTTATGAGAATATTAAGATTGCTCAGAGAAGTTACAAATAATTTGAAAATTTGATGATTTGAAGATTTGAAAATGAAAGTTTTAGAAGTATAAGGCTAACAATTTGAAAGAGATGTTTTATTTTAGTATATCATAAAACACCTAAGATTAAAAACCTATACTTTATGCGAAACGACAAAGAAAATCTTATTGTAAGCAAAACACTTTTATTTTCAATACAAATCATCAAATTCAGTGAGATATTAGAAACCAATAGAAAATTTGTTATTGCCAAACAATTATTGAGAGCAGGAACATCTATTGGAGCAAATGTTTGGGAAGCTCAGAATTCAGAAAGTAAAGCAGACTTTATTCATAAGATAAAAATTGCTGCGAAAGAAGCCGACGAAGTAACATATTGGCTAAAACTTTGTGAGTTATCAGAATCCTACCCGCAACCAGAACAAATTATCATTGAAGAATTAACTCAGATTATTCGAATACTATCAAGAATAATTAGTAGCTCAAAAATGGATAAAAAATAATTTTTCATCTAAACATTATTTTTATCCATTTTCAAATCTTCAAATTTTCAAATCTTCAAATTGATTCAGAAATGGAAGGAAATATGAATTTGACGCTAAAGGTTTGGCGTCAGAAAAATGCAAATAGCGAAGGCAATTTTCAGCAATATGATGTAAAAGGCATCTCTGAAGATATGTCATTCTTAGAGATGTTCGACGTATTAAACGAACGTCTTATCACTGAAGGCGAAACTCCAGTAGCTTTCGACCACGACTGCCGTGAAGGTATCTGTGGGATGTGTTCAATGTACATCAATGGTGAGCCACACGGACCAAACAAAGGTGTTACTACTTGTCAGCTTCACATGAGAAGCTTCAAAGATGGTGATACTATCACCGTTGAACCTTGGAGAGCTAAGGCATTCCCAATCGTAAAAGACTTAGCAGTAAACCGTTCAGCTTTCGACCGTATTATTGCAGCAGGTGGATACATTTCGGTAAACACTGGTAATGCACAAGATGCAAACTCGTTACCAATTGCTAAACCAGATGCAGACGAAGCTTTCGCAGCTGCAGCTTGTATCGGTTGTGGTGCTTGTGTAGCCGCTTGTAAAAATGCCTCGGCAATGTTGTTTACTTCTGCAAAGATCTCTCAATTATCTTTACTTCCACAAGGGCAAGCGGAACGTACAATTCGTGCTGAAAGCATGGTAGCTCAGATGGATGTAGAAGGCTTTGGTGCTTGTACAAACACTGGTGCTTGCGAAGCTGAATGCCCTAAAGGTATTTCATTAGAAAACATTGCACGTATGAACCGTGAGTATTACGGAGCAGTACTTTCTTCTAAATAAGTCATTTAGACTTATAATACTAAACATGAGTCATCCCGAATTTTAAAATCATAAAAAAGCGGTCGAAATTAGTTTTTCGACCGCTTTTTTATGATTGATTGGCAACGAATTCCTACTGTTTGAGCGGAGCGAGTTTAGGAATTCTTGATTTTCTTTTGTTACTTTTCTTTCATCAAGGAAAGAAAAGTAAGGACTAGATGATAATAAGTAGAAAACTTCTCAAATTGTCTCCCAAATGCACAATTTTAAGGGAAATTCGGGATGACTCATGTTGATGTCATTTCTACTAAAACTAAATCAGTGGTTATCAAATAATACACCTGTAATTTGATGTAATGAATTAGCTTGATCTCCAATTGTATAAGTTGTAAATGTGCCATTAATTCCAACGTTATACGAATCACCTGTCATACCTGTACTTTTACCAATAATGACCTGTCCTCCGGCAACAGGAATATCATAGTCATCGCTTGTTGTGATACCAGCATTTGATCTTGTTCCACTTCCTGGTGTTCCTACAAAAACAGCTCCATAAACACCATTTAAAATGGTATTAAAGCCAAAGTTCCAAGAAATAGTTCTTGGTTCACCAGCTCTTCTCCATTTACTTCCTTTCCACTCGTAAATTACTTTAACATATATTTTATCATAGAAATAAACTGCTCCTGCATCTTCGAACTGCGGATCTCTCCAAATATTAAACTGATAGGTAGACCTTCTTTCACTTCCCGATTCTCCCCATTGATTAAAGTATTTAACATAGCAATTATATGCATTTCCAAATTGCCAATTAGATGCATTAACAGCCATTGTTGGTGCATCAACTATTATAGTTTGAGCTTTCCCGTTAATTTTACTTAGACTAGGGTTGTTCTTTATTTGTTTTAATAAATTTTCATCCAAATTAGGGATAAGATGTTTCAAACCTTTATTAAACCATATAATATTCTTCCCTATAACATACTCACCTTCGGTATTTAAGATAGATTTATAAGAAATTGGAAAATTAAAATCACTAAGATTAGATATTCCATCATTTGTTTTTTCAAAAGCTCTAAGTGATAAAAAAGATTTTGATTTTTCCCATTCATTCAATTCTTCTTGGGTTTTACCTTCTAAAGTTCTTGAGAACTCCAAAAACTGTTCTTGATTTTCAAAAACTAATCTCCCATTAACTACCTTAGGAGTTGTTTCTACTTGTTCAGCTTTTTCCACTAAGTTGGCTTCAATTTCTTGCTTTTCGCAACTTGTTAACCCTATCGTAAATAGGAGAGACAAACAGCCAAAAAATAAACGTAAGCTACGATTGTATTTTAATGTTTTCATTGTGTAAGCCTTTTTTTTAAAACAATTACGTTATTGTTATCTGTTTAAAGGTGGCACAAAGCAACGCTTATTCATGTAAAAGTCCAATCGAAAAAATGATAAAATTTATCATTTTTTCGATTGGACTTTTACATGAATGTACAGATTCTTATTTAATTAACAAAAATTTGCCATTAATACTATTTTTGGTATCTTTGATGCTATATTTCTACGAGTACATTTTACTTATAAAAAACTTTAATAATTCTAACTTATGAAATTAACATCGAAACTTATAAAACATCGTAAAATTCAAAAAATGTCACAACAAGAAGTAGCTTTCTTTCTTGGAATTGCCCAAAGCACTTATCATAACTGGGAAACAGGAACAAATGTACCAAATCTCAAGTATATCCCATTAATATCAAAATTTTTCAACATTCCTATACATGAATTATTTGAAGAATAAACATGAATTATCTCGAATTTTTCTTAAAATAGGAAGTTTAACAAAATAGCCCGTAAAGGTGATATATCGGCGACTATCGTTGCGATAGTCGCATTAGTGGTAAAATGTAAACAAAATTCTCACCCAAGTCCCATCGGAGCGAATTATTTTGCCCTGATGAGGGCTAGGAGGAGTTAATAAAATGTCTTCTTCTACCGAAAAGACGACCGTCAATATAATGTTCCTAACGAAACTATAATCTGTATCAATCAAGAAAGCGGTCGAAACTAGTTTTTCGACCGCTTTCTTGATTTTAAAATTCCAGATAACTCATGTTTCATTCTATTTACTTTAATCTCTCACATAGACAGATACGTCGTCATCTGTGTAGCTAATCTTGTACCCTTTTAAGTTTTCTTTAGGCTTTGGAAAAAAATTAGCCTTATTATTCTTGTAGTCAAATACAATGAATTCTACTTTATTTTTAATTGCCCATTCTGCTAGTAATGCTGGGGTAGCCTTTAGTTTAGCTTGTGCCAATTGGAAATCAAAGTTTTCAAAACAAAGTAATTGCTTATGGTACTCATATTCATTAAAAAAGAATTGAAGTGGTACCAATCCAACTGATTTATTGTCAAAATACTTACTTAAACTACTATACTTTTCAGGCATATATGGTTTAGTATTAATTTTATAAATCAACTGTCCTATGCCTACTACGCCAATAACTAAATATAAAAAGAAAGCAAAAAGTAAAGGTTTTGATAATTTAAAAGTCGATTTATCATCTACATAACTAAACAACTCTATTATTAATGTCATCATTGTTGGAATAAACAACATCTCATATAGCCCACTAGCACGTTTTGTTATCAACCAGAATGAAACTACTAATGCTATGGTATAAATTGTTAGATTTCTAGGTAGTTGCTTTATTCTATTTTTGAATGTCCAACAAAATGCTATCAATAAAATTGAAATAGACATTTCTTGAGGTGATTTAAAGAAAATAGTTGGAAAACTTAGCATCACTTTTAATTTATCAACTATTCCAAAAGCATTTTGAGTAGCAGGGTCATTTCTGAATTGATACAGCCAAATATCAAATCCATTAGCCTGCCATATATCATAAAAATAAAACATACTCGTAATAACAGCAAAACTTCCAAAAAGCAAGGCATTCCATTTTTTTTCAGAAAGCAAAAGCATAAAAAAACCTGCAAATATGTAGATTACTCCATTGAGATGACATAGTAATGCCATTCCTGCTAATATGCCACCTAATGCTATAAGATATTTATGCTGATATTGAATAAGTAAATATGAAGCAAAGCCTAAAGTCATCATCATCACTTCAGGGCGATATTCAAAACTCATTTTTATGATAAGTGTATTTGAGAACAATAAAAATAATACCAAATACATTGAAGAGCCTTCTAGATTACGATATGCAATATATTTTTTAAATAAAAATACAAGTAGCCCTAAAAACAGCAAACTGGTAAGTTTGAGAATGTACAACGAATTTCCTCCAAGCCACATCATAATACTTCCAAAACCTAAGAATAGTTTATGGCTTACAAAAAGTTGATTTTCCCATCCCAATAATCCACGGAAAAATTCAGAGCGAATAACCCCATCACGTAAAAGCCAATAAGATTCTTCGGCAAACCAAGCATCATCGCCTGTTGGAAACCTCTTGTAGTAAGTCAGAAAGGTCAGAATTATAAGTATAGGTACTAAAATAGTGAGAATGGTTATTGTTTTAGACTTGGTCATTAGAGCTTAGTTTATAGGTATCTGATATAGAGTATAATTGTATAATAGCGTTGCAATATTACAAATTTAGACAAAAATGTCTAAATCAATTCATTTAAATAAAAATACTATTTTAGAAAAGACTAAGTAATAATTATTTTAAGCATCTCAATTAAATGAATGTCTAAACTCTAGTGGAGAAACATTAGTTTTGTTTTTGAATAGTTTACTAAACGATTGTGGATGCTCGAAACCTAATTGATAGGCTATTTCGCTGACAGATAAAGAGGTTGTTGTCAATATCTCTTTTGCTTTTTCAATCAATTTAGTATGAATATGATGTTGGGTACTTTGCCCTGTTAAACTCCTAAGCATATCGCTTAAATAGTTGGCAGATACATTCAATTGTGCTGAAAGATATTGAACCGTTGGTAAGCCTAATTGTTCATTCTTGCCTGAATCAAAGTAACTTACCAGTAACTCATCTAGTTTTATTAGAAGTTCGTCATTGGCCGTTTTACGGGTAATGAACTGTCTGTTATAATATCTATTGCAGTAATTCAGTAATAGTTCGATATGAGAAATAATGACATCCTGACTAAACTTATCAATTACTGAACCGTATTCCAGTTCAATATTTTTAATGATAGTATCAAGCATAGCCTCCTCTTTTTCAGAGAGATGAAGCGCCTCGTTGACAGCATAAGAAAAAAAGCCATACTCTTTAATTGTCTTTTGTAAGGAATAATTACGGATAAAATCAGGATGGATAACCAACCACCAGCCTTTTAGAGCAATATCTTCCGTTACGACCGTTGAGATGACTTGTCCAGGCGAGAAAAACGTCATTAGTCCTTCATCAAAATCATAATAGTTTTGTCCATACTTTAGCTTGCCTGTAAAGTCCTTTTTGATACAAATAGAATAAAAGTTATAGATAACACTCTTCATATTATCATCAAAATGGCAATTAATACTGTTCATGCTAATTACGCTCACCAAAGGATGTTCGGGCTTAGGTAAGCCTAATAAGCGGTGCAATTCAGAAATTGAATTGATGATATATGGCTGATTCGTTTCTTTTTTCATTTTCGTAAATGTTTCAAAAAGATAAAATAGGAAAGCCTTTAAAAAGCCTAGACTTTCCCTAAAATTTGATACTTACTATCCAACCATCGACATTCCCCAAGCATCGTAACGGTCACCTGTTGATGTACCCAATGGAACAATACTTTCTAATCTATTTAATTCATCTGTACTCAACTGAATATTGACTGTCTCGATATTTTGCTCAACATACTTCACTCGTTTCGTTCCGGGAATTGGCAAATATCCTTTAGAGATAATCCAAGTGATGGCTAATTGTGAAGGACTAATGCCTTTTTCGTCAGCAAGCTTTTTGATTTCACTCACCAATTCAAGGTTTTTATAGAAGTTTTCACCTTGAAAACGAGGGATACTTCTTCTAAAATCATCCGCAGGAAAATCATCTGGACTTTTAACGTCTCCTGAAAGGAATCCTCTGCCTAAAGGAGAATAGGCTACAAAGCCAATATTTAATTCCTCTAATGTTCTTAAAATTCCTGCTTCTTCAACAGCCCTTTCAAATAAAGAATACTCTGTTTGTATGGCAGTTAATGGATGTACACTATGAGCTTTCTTGATGGTTTGAGAAGACACTTCCGAAAGTCCAATATAACCTACTTTACCTTCTTTCACCAACTCAGCCATTGCCCCAACGGTATCTTCGATAGGTGTATTAGGGTCTAGTCTATGAAGATAATATAAGTCGATATAATCTGTCCCAAGGTTTTTCAGCGAACGCTCAACGGCTTTTTTAACGTATTCAGGCTTACCATTGATTTGCCAAGTAAGTTGTTCATTGTCGTCAATTTCAAACCCAAATTTTGTAGCAATAATGTATTTATCTCTGTTGCCTTTAATAGCTTTTGAAATCAGCCTTTCGTTTGCCAATGGTCCATACAAATCGGCCGTATCTAGGAAGTTCCCTCCTAATTCTAATGAACGATGAATAGTAGCAATTGATTCAGCCTCATCAGCTTTTCCATAAATATCTGCTCCAGCTATTTGGGTCATACCCATACAACCTAAGCCAATTTTTGGCACTATTAATCCTTGATTCCCTAATGCAATTTTATTTGAACTGTCCATGATTTAATTTTTTAAATGAGTGTTTAGCTTTAACACGACAAAGGTCTATAAACACTCATTCAAAAAAGTAGCCAAATCCCTTGAAGTTGTATCCAAAATGAGGTAGGGCTGTTCTAGCCATTTCAAACTTATGAAAAAAGCGAAGAGTGGAAACAGAATGTACATTAGACCAAAGCTAGGATAATGTTTAAAACTAACAGACTAAAAGCTTGAGAACATACTTTAAAGATTTTCATATATAATACTATTTTTGCTTTTAGTAATTTGTTAATTACCTTCACGCTAGCTTTTAACTTTTTCCTAAATATAAACTACAAATAATTGATGAATAATAAATACCTGAATTTCATTACAGACGAACACTTGCTCGAATGTATTGCAAATCTTCTTAATGCCTATTTAAGAGCTAAAAACAATATCACAAAAAAGAGTTTTTACAATAATAAAGTTGATACGATTAAACTAACCTTTGATGCTAAGTTTAATGATATTGATGAAGAAAGTCTTATACAAGCTGAAATTTTGAGACAGATTGATAAATCTATCAATAACTCAATTGGCACTTTTCATGAGCAAATACTAGGAGGAATTGAAGGCTTTGAAGTTGGAAAATTAAGTGGGTTTGATATTAAAGCAAAAGACAATACCTTATTTGCAGATATAAAAAATAAGCACAACACGATGAATAGTAGTTCCGCCGAAAGCTTATTTCAAAAGCTGGCACGGTATGCAGACACATACAAACAATCAAAGTGTTATTGGGTTCAAATTTTAGCAAAAGGGAGTTTCAACGAAAAGTGGTCTGGAGAAATAAATGGAAAAGAATATAGCCACAGTCGTGTTTATAAAATATCAGGTGACCAATTTTATGCTACATTGACTGGTAATGAGGAAGCATTTCTTCAACTATATAAAGTGCTTCCTCTTGCCATCAAAGAATATCTTGACACTATAGAAAAAAATGGAGAATTAGCCCAAAACTCAGCATTAGACGAAATTAAAACTGAAATCGAAATGTCAAATAGAAGTATTTTAGACCAAATCTCATTTGAAAACTATAATTATTATTTGGGTTTTGACAAGCTATAATACTGATTTAAAAACTTTATAATTGAATAGCCTACTTCTCTTCCTAAATTTACAGGAACAGCATTACCTATTTGCTTATATTGTTGAGCTATCGAACCTTCAAACTTCCAATCATCTGGGAAAGTCTGTATACGCGCATACTCACGTACAGTAAAAGGTCTCGTTTCTTCTGGATGACACCTTTCAGTTTGTTTTTGGGCTGGACTACAAGTCAACGTTAAACAGGGTTCATCCCAACCTATTCTTCTTGCAATACCTGTTTTTCCTCCTCCTAAAAAGAAACTCCCTCCCATAAACTGTTTTTGAATATCTAATGGTAAGTCACGCCAATATCCTTTTTGAGGGACTAATTTTAAAACATCAATTTTACTTTTAGGATACTTTGCCCCTTCTGATTTAGGCACATCTGTATCAAACAAATCTCCTTTTTTTAAAGCATCTACTAGGTTATATATCTTTTTATAAGGTTTAGGATATTCATATTCCAAATCAATATCTTTTCTAATGCCTACTAATATGAGTCTCTCTCTTTTCTGAGGCACTTTATAATTAATAGCTTTCAACACTTGTACAGGGACAACTTTATACCCAATTTCATCTAAAATTGAAATCATTCCTTGTAAAGTCTTACCATTTTCGTGGCTTAATAAGCCTCTAACATTCTCTCCAATACAAATTGGTGGATTAACTTCACTTACGACTCTGGCAAATTCATAGAAAAGGGTCCCTCTTGCATCAGCTAGACCAAGCTTCTTTCCAGCATAACTAAACGCTTGACAAGGAAAACCACCAGTCACAACATCAACTTTATTATGATATTCCGAAAAATCAAAATCTTTAATATCACCTTCCAATACGTCCCATTTTGGTCTATTAATTCGTAATGTCTGACAAGCCCATTTGTCTATTTCATTAAGTGCTACACATTTAAGTCCTGCTTTCTCCATTCCAACTGCCAACCCTCCAGCACCTGCGAATAGTTCTAATACAGAATATTCATTCTCAGGTTCTACATAATTTGAGATACTTTCTTGGATTGTTTTTGCATAAAATGTTGCAAAAAGGGTTTCTACCTCTTGTTTTCTATATACTCGGTAATTGCTCATAGGTTCACGAACAGCGGATAATTTACCTTCCTTATCCCAACGTCTTAATGTTTCTTTACTTTTTCCAATTAATTCAGAAGCTTCTGCTAATGTCAAATATTCATTCATAACCAAGTTATTTAACCTTACACAATGGTTACAAATATATACTTTAAAAATTAACTTCACAAACCGTCAAAAGATTCATTTCAAATAATGAAATAAAATTCTTTACCTTTATATAATCGTATTTACATCTGGTAAAATAGAAAACTTTTTTACCAGATGTAAATCATTTTTAAAAATACCACCCTCCAAAAATATTTTTTGGAGGACTGTTTCTTACTTTCATTAATCTATAAGAGCCTTAAATTGCTCAATCAAAGCAATAACTCGTCAATTTGTCTCTCTCTACATCAATAATCGCCTTTAATATCACTCCTATACAGAATTTATCAGCCTTTTTGTTTTCTGTTTTATATAATTTTCCAATCTTTGAGCAATCTTGTATTCGATTATATTAAAACCAATTAATTTTTATGAATAAAGTCTATTTGAGTGATTCTGGTCCAAAGGTTTCTGAGGCAATCTATGGGTTTTGGAGATGGACAGACAATGGTGCAGAGACCGTTGCTAATATGGAGAGGATTGTTAATTTATGCTTGGAATTAGGTATCAATACTTTTGACCATGCAGATATTTATGGCAATTATACCATTGAAGAATATTTTGGGAAACTCATTCAGCAAAAAGCAATCAAAAGAGAAGAGATTGTCCTTTTCAGCAAATGTGGCGTTCGCAAATCTGACAAGGGTTATACTTATTTTGACAACAGCGAAAAGTATTTGTTAGAAAGTGTAAACAACTCTTTAAAAAGACTTAAAACTGACTACCTCGATATTTTCTTGTTGAATCAAATCGACATGATTAGTAATCCCGAGGAAACAGCACAGATATTAAGAGAGTTGGTAAACAGCGGTAAAATCAAACATGTAGGTGTTAGTAACTTAACCGTATTTCAGCACCAATTATTAGAATCGTATTTGCGTAAGCCTATCGTAACGAACCATATTGAGCTGAACCTTATCAATACCTCAGCGATTGAAGATGGTAGATTAGATTTTATTAAACAACGTTTTAGCAAACCTTTGGCTTGGGCTCCCTTGGCTGGTGGTAAGATTTTGGATGGTACTGATGCTAAATCATCTATTATAAGAGCCAAATTGACAGAAATCGGAGAAAAATATGACGCCAATGTTGAGCAAACTGCTGTGGCTTGGCTTTTACAATTAGGTACTTTGCCGATTATTGGTTCACTATCTGAGGAAAGAATCCGTAATGCTGTAAGTGCTACAGAGATTAAATTAAGCCATGAAGATTGGTATGAGATTTATAATTTGGCGATGATGAAGTAAGTATTTCTGTTTGATTTATTGCTAATAAAACATTAGTCATCCCGAAGTTTCTAATAAAATAGTGCATTTTAAAAGATTTCAGAAATTTTTGGATTTATACTCGACCTTACTTTTTGTCTTGATACAAAAAGTAACAAAAAAATCAAGAATTCCTAAACTCGCTCCGCTCAAACAGTAGGAATTCGGAGTCTCTCAATCACAAAAAAGTAGTCCAAATAAGTTTTTAGACTACTTTTTTGTGATTTTAAAATTCGGGCTGACTTATGTTTGCTCAATCAAGTCCCACAGATTACCATATAAATCTTTGAAGACTGCCACAGTTCCATAAACTTCTTCCACAGGTTCTCTAACAAATTCAACGCCTACACTTTTCATATAAAGATAATCTCTCCAGAAATCATCTGTATTTAAAAACAAGAACACTCTACCTCCCGATTGATTACCCACTGCTTTCATTTGTTCTTCATTAGCAGCTTTTGCTAATAGCAAACAAAACCCATTTGAGTTTTGTGGACTTACTAAAACCCATCTTTTGGTTTCACTCAATTGAGTATCTTCAATAAGCTCAAATTGTAATTTTTTTGTGTAAAATTCAATTGCTTCATCATAGTCATTTACAACCAAAGCCATTTGTATAATACGCTGTTTCATTCGTATATCTATTTTAAAGGTTTATGAAGATACAATAAAACATGAGTCATCCCGAATTTTAAAATCACAAGAAAGCGGTCAAAAAACTAATTTTGACCGCTTTTTTATGATTGATGGGCAACGAATTCCTACTGTTTGAGCGGAGCGAGTTTAGGAATTCTTGATTTTCTTTTGTTACTTTTCTTTCATCAAGGAAAGAAAAGTAAGGACTAGACGATAATTAAGTAGAAAACCTCTCAAATTGTCACCAAAACGCACAATTTTAGGAAAAATTCGGGATGACTCATGTATACTTTATATTGATGTAATTTCTTATCTATGGAAGCACATAAACCGTCAATCCTCTAGCTCCATGCGCCCCTATTACCAAACTTTGTTCAATATCGGCTGTTTTAGAAGGCCCTGAAATAAAGGTTCCGAAGCCTGTTTCATCTACTTTTATGCGTTCATACGCTCGGTGCATATTGGTTACGATTTCAGAGCCTTTGATAATCATCACTAAGTACTGAGTAATCATCGGTAATACTCTATGAGGTAACTGTTTTTCAGAAACCCAAATAGCTCCATTTTCTGCCACTCCGAAATCGCCTCTGATGATAGCTAAATTCAGGGTTTCTAGTTCGTGTGGGTCACTAATATTCAAACTAAAGTCGGCTAAATCAGCTAATTCTTCCACTGTAGAAGCAATCTTTGTTACGCCTTGATAATGTGCCTGAATATCTGCTTTTATTTCTTCATAAGAGTTCACAGCAACGGCTTTACCCCCTACAAAACTGAGAATCTCAGCAAACTTATTGAAATTATTTTCATAAACTGTATCAAACTTAAATTGAACAGTCAACTCCTTGTATTCGGGCTGGTTCTGTTTGATAAGCGATAATATTTTTTCTCTGCTTGACATCTTTTTATTTTTTTGGATTTTGGGACTGGCGGGTTTTAGGACTTGAAGATGTTAGATATTAGACGCTAGACTAGAGGACTTTAGGACTTGAAGATGCCACACCCGTATTTAATACCCGTGGTCTGTGTCTTCACAGAACACAGCGAACGACATTGGACGATAGTGGTCTGTGAGGACACAGACCACGGGTGTGAAAACCTTTTGTCTAAAATCTAATGTCTTTAATCTTTGTCCTTTAGTCTAACGTCTTCAAGTCCTAAAGTCTTCAAATCTCACAATCCCTTTTCACGAATATACCAATCTCTAAAGCTTTCTTTAGGTGGCTCAGGCATCTCTCTTTGGTTGTACCAAGGGTTTAGTCCATTATTCACCAAGAAAGGAGTATTTTTCATAAAGAATCTTCCAAGTTTACCAGCAGTTCTAAAGAATTTAGGTGAGTTTAACACCATTGCCATTGAATTAATCCCCGCAGCTTTTACTTTAGAAACATGTCCCCCCTGCACCAATACTTGGCGCCATTTATATAACTGGTCATGAATATCGATTTTAACGGGACAAACATTTGAGCATGAACCGCAAAGCGTAGAAGCAAAAGGTAAATCTGCATTCTTTTCCATATCCAAATTTGGTGCTAAAATAGAACCAATAGGACCTGCCACAGCCGAGTGATAACTAAAGCCCCCTGAACGACGATACACTGGACAGGTATTCATACAAGCCGCACAACGGATACATTTCAAAGAATTTCTGAAATCTGGACGACCCAATTGCGTAGTTCTACCATTATCTACTAAGATAATATGCATCTCTTGCCCTTCGCGTGGTGTATGAAAATGACTAGAGAAAGTGGTAATAGGTTGCCCTGTAGCACTTCTTGCTAATAATCTCAAGAAAACACTTAGGTGTTCGGCACGAGGTATAATCTTTTCAAAACCCATCGAAGCGATATGTACATCAGCCAAGTGTGCACCCATATCTGCATTACCTTCATTCGTGCAAACTACAAAACCTCCCGTTTCGGCAATGGCAAAGTTTACGCCTGTCAAAGCTACTTTTCTCGTCAAGAAAGTATCTCTTAAATGCTGACGAGCAGCCTCTGTAAGATATTGTGGGTCGGTAGCCCCTTTTTCTGTACCTAAATGTATATGGAAAGTTTCCCCAACATCAGCCTTTTTGAGGTGAATAGCAGGCAATACAATGTGCGAAGGTGGTTCATTCCTCATTTGAACGATACGCTCACCCAAATCAGAATCAATTACTTCTATTCCTTTTTCTTTCAAGAAATCATTTAAATGACACTCTTCCGTTAACATAGACTTCGACTTTACCATACGAGTAATGCCTTCTTTTTTCAAGATAGCGTGTACAATCTCGTTATGTTCTTTTCCGTCTGAAGCCCAGTGAACTTTGATACCATTCGCTGTTGCTTTTTCTTCAAACTGCACCAGTAAATCATGCATATTTGATAATACATGATTTTTGATTTGCGACCCTGCTTCCCGTAATTGTTCCCATTCGGGTATTTGAAAAACGGCTTTGTCACGTTTTGAACGGACAAACCAAAGCGTTTCGTCATGCCAATTTACGTAGTCTTCGTCTTTATTGAATTCGATCGACGCCGTAGCGTGATCATTGATTGGATTATTCATCGAATAAAATTTCGCAGATGCGTGTTTAGTTGTGATTGAGTGAATTGTGAGTTAGTGAATTATAAGTAGTCTGCTACTACAGTCAGTGATTAATGAGGAACGCAAGACACTCCCCAACAATCTAGTGTCTAAAGTCTTTTATCTTAAATCTTCAATTCACTAACTCACAATTCATTAACTCATCACTTAACCTATTTGCTATTTAAAATCTCAGCGATATGTTTTACTTTCACGTTCGAGCCTTTTCTTCTTAAAATCCCTTCCATGTGCATCAAACACGACACATCTGCTCCAGTAATAAATTCGGCTTCATGGCGCAAATGGTCAGCGACTCTGTCTTTACCCATTTTTGCAGAAACAGCTTCCTCCGCAACACAGAATGTTCCACCAAAGCCACAGCATTCATCTTTTCTATCCAATTCAATGATAGATAAACCTGATACCATTTTCAACAATTTTTCAGGTTTTGAATAAGGTTGGGCTACTAATTCAGACATCTGAGCAAGCTTCAGTCCACGTTGTCCATGACAACTTTGGTGTAAGCCTACTTTATGTGGAAAGTGCGCTTCCAGATTTTCTACTTTCAATACATCTACTAAAAATTCTGTTAATTCATAGATTTTAGCATTTTTATCACCTTTACCCAATACATGGTCTTTGACATGGAGTGTGCAACTCCCTGATGGTGAAACAATGTATTCATAGCCTTTAAAATTTTCAAGAAAGTTGTTATCACACCCTTTCGTAAGGTGTTCAAAGCCAGAATTTGCCATGGGTTGTCCACAACAAGTTTGGTTTAGTGGATAATATACTTCACAACCAAATTTCTCTAGTAATTCCAAGGTAGCAATTGCCACATTTGGATAAAACTGATCGATATAACAAGGAATAAACAGCGCTACTTTCATTATTATGGGGCTTCAATTCAATCTTTACGATAAAGCCCAAAATTACAGTCAAAATACTCATCTTAGCATACTGTACTCTTATGCGACAACTATACCTGATTGAAACTATCGATAAAAGCTCTACGAAATTGAGAGGGACTTTTGCCTTTAAATTCCCTGAAAACTCTACCAAAATAAGATACATTATTAAACCCACAATGAAAACAAATATCTGTAATATCCTCTCCTGTCAACAGCATTTTACAGGCTTGATTGATTCTGTATTCATTGACAAATTCAGTAAATGTTTGGTTAGCATTCTTTTTAAAGTAATTACAAAAAGCAGGGATAGTAAGATTAGACAAATTAGCAACTTCTTGTATATCAATCTCTTGCCTATAGTTATCTTCTACAAATTTATAGATTTTATTAAGTCTCTCTTGATCTTTCAAGCTGAAATTATAACGTATATCCGAAGCATTCAACAATATATACTCAGTAGATTTCGCTAAGTTTTGTAGAATATTGAGTAGTTCTACAAGCCTTTCAAAAGGCGTAAGTTCAAGCAATTTTTTAATGCTCTTACTAAGTTGTTCGTATGTTTCGCCGTAAAAAGAAATTCCTTGTTTAGAACGTTCAAAAAGTAATTTTATAGAAGCCATCTCTCGAGATTCAATAAATCCGTCTCCTAAAAAATTCTCCTTAAATTGTATTACGATTTCCTCATGCATACCGATGGCACCATAGCCAAAACCTGAATGGGGTAAATCAGAAGCTATCATCACTAAATCACCTTCAGTGTAATAGCTTAAATGGTTTCCTACATGTCTCCTACCCTCTCCTTGAAACACCAAAACAATTTCATATTCTGGATGATAATGATAACTCCATCTGAAATCTCCAGATGAACCCGCTGGTACTTTGTGATACAATACCCTAAAGGAGCTTCCTTCGTCAGGTTGAATTATTTCAAATTCGGCTTTCATTTAATATTTTTTATACAAATTATAAATATTTTCATTTTTATTGCTAATTTACTGAAAAAACTACTTAATAATAACAATGTATATTAATATAGTAATATTTTATAATAATGAAAGAGTAGTTTATTTATACTTAATTACTGAATTTTGCATAAAGCATTAACCATTTGTATAACTATTCTGATCACTGAGCCAACAAACATAAGAAGCGGACTTTTGTTCGCTTCTTTTTTACTTATTACACAATCCGCCAATTATGAACAACTGGAAAATTAAGGTATCAATCTTTATTAATTATTTCCTATTTGCCATTTTACTCAACAGTGTAGGGGCTGTCATTCTACAGGTTCAAAACACTTATGGCATTTCTGAATCAGCGGCTTCTATCTTAGAGGCCTTCAAAGATTTAAGTATCGCGGTCGTTTCGTTTTTGGTAGCTTCCTTTATTGTTAAAATTGGTTATAAAAATGCTATGTTGATTGCCTTGACAATTGTAGCATTTACCTGTTTGATGATGCCTATCTTGAACGAGTTTTGGATGACTAAGCTCTTATTTGCTTCAATTGGAACATCATTTGCTTTGATAAAAGTATCTGTATATGCTACCATCGGGTTAATTACCAAAGATAAAAATGAACATATTAGTTTGATGAATTTCATTGAATCATTCTTTATGATTGGTGTGCTGACTGGTAGTTTTATTTTTAGTGCTTTTATTGACGACTTAAACCCACAATCACCCGCGTGGGTCAATGTGTATTATTTATTGGCAGGCTTGGCGGTTTTTGCTTTTTTACTTTTACTAACGTCACCTTTGGACGAATCAAGCGTAAAAGTAAAAACGGATGAAAATACAATGGGTGGGTTTGGCGACATGCTTCGCTTGGTAGTAGTTCCAGTGGTGTTGGTATTTGTGGCAAGTGCTTTTATTTATGTACTCATAGAACAAAGCATTATGAGTTGGTTGCCTACATTTAATAGTAAGGTATTGCATTTACCATCAAGCCTCAGTATCCAAATGGCAAGTATTTTGGCTGCGTCAACGGCTGTTGGGAGATTTTTAGCAGGAATTGCCCTTAGAAAAATCAAGTGGCTTTATGTATTATTGACTTGTGTAGTATTGGCAGGAGCCTTAGTAATTATCGCTTTACCACTTGCTAAAAATTTAGGCGACGAAGTCATTACAGGCTGGGGAAATGCACCAATAGTGGCTTTTATTTTTCCGATGATAGGCCTAGTAATTGCACCGATTTATCCAGCTATCAATTCAGTAATTTTGAGCTCACTTCCTAATCGTCAGCATGGAATAATGTCGGGTCTGATTGTGATTTTCTCTGCACTGGGTGGAACTACAGGGTCATTGATAACAGGACATATCTTTGAAGCTTACGGCGGTGAAAGTGCCTTTTATTTCTCATTAATTCCACTTACCATTTTAATTGTTTGTCTTATTGTTTTCAACAAGTTATCAAATAATGAAAATGTTGAATTGAAGAGTACAGGAGTACATTGATTATTTTTTAATAGATTGCACATTATTTTAATATCATTTATAAACAATCCACATAAAATTAAAGCTAGAAAGCATATCGTAATTCAAAAGATTGCTTTTCGCTTTGTAGTAATGAATAACGATGTCCGTAAACAATACTTCAAAATCAAATCATCCCTTCGATGAATTGTTTGTCGATGTGCAGATGAGTGATATTTTTCCTGATTCCAAGACTTTTAATGATTATATACCTAAGGAATCTTCTGAAAAAATATTAGAGAAATATCTCGAAGAAAAAACTAAGTCTAACTTTGATTTAAAGCAGTTTATTCATACCAACTATATCGCCAATACAGTATCTGCCAACGATTATAAAAGTGATACTTCAATTCCTATTGCTGAACATTTATCAGCATTATGGCCTATTCTCACTCGTGAGCCAAACTTACAGGTAGAAGATGGTTCTTTGATTCCTCTGCCTTCAAGGTATGTAGTGCCAGGGGGCAGATTCCAAGAAATTTATTATTGGGATAGCTACTTTACCATGCTTGGCTTACAAGAAAATAGGCAGATTGATTTAATAGAAGGTATTATCGATAACTTTAATTACCTCATCAACAAATTTGGCTATATCCCCAATGGTAACCGTACTTATTTCTTGGGGCGTTCGCAACCTCCTTTTTTCTCGTTGATGGTCGAACTACTAAGACAAGAAAAGGGCGATGAAGTATTACTAAAATATTTGCCCGCTTTAGAAAAAGAGTATGATTTCTGGATGGCAGGTAAAAATAAACTTGTCAAAGATAAAGCAAGCGTCGCTACGGCTAGAGTAGTAAAAATGCCTAACGGGACTATCATGAATCGTTATTGGGATGAAAACGATTCACCCCGACCAGAGGCCTATAAGGAAGACATAGAATTGGCAGAAAAGGCTGGGGGAAATCCCTCAGAAATTTATCGTCATATCAGAGCTGCCGCCGAATCTGGCTGGGATTTTAGCAGTCGTTGGTTTAAGGATGGGAAAAATATGACTACCATTCATACTACAGACATCGTTCCTATAGATTTAAATTGTTTGTTACTGAATCTTGAAAAAACTTTATTCCGTGCTTTTCTTTTATTGGAGGATAAATTTTCAGCTAATAAATTATACAATGCTTCAAAATTGCGTGAAAAAGCTATCAAGAAATATTGTTATAGCGTAGAAGAAGGCTTTTATTTTGATTATGATTTTGTCACGCAAAAGCATACAGCCTCTTATTCACTGGCATCTAGCTTTCCTTTGTTTTTTGAGATTGCTAATAAATTTCAAGCAACCAATGTAGCCAAAAAAATAAAAGATAGTTTCTTGAAAGATGGTGGTTTAATTACGACAACAATCAATTCGGGTCAACAATGGGATGCCCCTAACGGATGGGCACCTTTACAATATATTACTTATGAAGGACTTAGGGCTTATGGTTTTGATATTTTAGCTGATAAAGTAAAAACACGGTGGATACAAACCAACGAAAATGTATATTTGAAAACGGGCAAAATGACCGAAAAATATAACGTGCAAACACCAAATATTGAAGCGGGCGGAGGTGAATATCCTAACCAAGATGGCTTTGGTTGGACTAACGGCGTATTATTAACCTTTCTAAATAGTTAACTTTTATTTTTCCTAAGCGCATGATGTTTTTTCAATTCTTTGATAAACATCATGTGTTTTTTTATGCCCTCCCCTCTCGATTCTCACAAAATATTTACACAATCTTGCAACAAAAGTATTTTTTTTAGTCTCTGTTAGATAAATGTTAAAGAATGTTAATTGTTTTTTTATAACTAATTAATTAGTTAATTTAGCATTTATAATTAAACCTCCACACAATTAACTCTATCATCATGTATAAATCTACGTTACTTCTATTATTTTGCCTATTTTTCTCTATTCTCGTCAAAGCTCAAAATCCTACAAGAGTAACAATTAAAGGAATTGTTCAAGACACCAATTCAGCAGTCATGTCGGGAGCGACGGCAATGCTTTTACAACCAAAAGATTCATCTTTAGTCAACTTCTCCAGAGCGAACGATAAAGGAGCATTTGAATTTAGAAATGTAAAAAATTCACCCTATATCCTTAAAATTTCTTTCGTGGGTTTTCTACCTCACCAACAAAACATTAAAGTTTCAGAAACTGAAATTGCAGATTTAGGGCCTATTAAAATCAAACCTATTTCACAAGAATTACTAGAGGTAGTAGTACGAACAGCTAAAGCCCCGTTGAGCATAAAAGGTGACACGATTGAATACAATGCGTCATCATTCAAAGTGCCACCTGGGTCATCTGTAGAAGATTTATTACGTCGTTTACCGGGCTTAGAGGTGGATGCTAGTGGTAATATCAAAGCCCAAGGCAAAGATGTAAAGAAAGTATTGGTGGATGGTAAAACTTTTTTTGGCGACGACCCCAAAGCAGCTACCAAAAACTTAGGTGCTGAAACAATCTCTAAAGTACAGGTTTTCAATGGTAAGTCAGACCAAGCCTTGCTTACGGGTGTAGATGATGGTAAAAAAGAAAAGACTATCAACCTAGAACTAAAGGATGAATTCAAAAAGGGCTCATTCGGTAAAATTACGGGGGCAGTTGGAACAGAATCAAGAAATGCTTTCAGAGGAAACTATAACCGTTTCAATAAAAAAGAACAGTTTTCAATATTGGGTTATGTAAACAACATCAATGAAACAGGGGTAAACTGGGGAGATTATGGTGAGTTTAAAGGGAATAACTCATTTAATCAAAATGATAATGGTGATTTTGGTTTTGGAAGTGGAGGTCGTATCTTTTTTACTGATGGTGGTGGAATTTTAAATAACTTTGATGGACGAGGTTTTACTAACAATTTTGGTGGAGGTATTAACTATAACTATACCTATCAAAAAACAAAATTGAGTACTAGCTACTTTTATAACCAAACAAAGCTTACGCTTGATCAATTTCAAACTAAAAGAACATTTTTACAGGACAATTCATTTACTACTACTGATACGACTCATACCAATAATTTCAGAGGCAACCATAGTATAGCTGGGCGTTTTGAACAAATGTTAGACTCTAGCAATACCCTTATTACCAAAGCTAATTTACGTTTTAGTAATTCAAACAGTACTGATTTAGAAAGTCAGCGATATATCAACCAAGATAATGCCCTTAAAAATTCGGTTGCTATAAACAATGGGTCGAACCTAAATGTATTTAACTTTTCTGGAACGGCCATTTTCAGACATAAATTCAAGAAAAAAGGGCGCACATTTGCATCAAGCCTTTCTTATGCTGCATCCTCAACAGATGGAACCGATAAAATCAATTCTTTGACTAAATTTTTTAATGCTCAAAATGTAAACGACCAAATCAGAGCTATTAGTCAATTGAACCAAAATGCCAATACAACGAACACATTGAATGGTGGTTTGAATTTTTTAGAGCCTCTTTCTAAGAAAATATATTGGGAGAGTTTCTATAACTTTGCTAATAATAAGCAAAATGTTGGCAGAGACGCATTTAATGGGGTATCAAACAATGAACGATACGATAGCCTAAGTACTTATTACAAAAACGACATTACTTACAACAGAATAGGAAGTAGCTTGCGTTATTCACACGCTGGTGTTAATATTTCTGCGGGCTTAGCGGCACTTCGTTATGACTTAACAGGTCAGCTTTATGGCAAAAAGGATGCCCCACTCAAAACCGAAATCAATAAAAGTTATGATGCCCTTACGCCTAACCTTTCGGCAAGTATCGAATTCAAAAACAATGCTTATGCTGGATTAAGTTATAACTTAAACGTACAAGCTCCTAGCATTAGCGAGCTTCAACCAGTGGTAAACAACAATAACCCTTTTTATATTACCACGGGTAATCAAGACTTGCTCCCTACAAAAAGCCATGAAATAGGTCTTGATTTCTACAAATTTGACCCTGCTACTTTTACTAACATAAGCTTGTGGACAAGTTATAATTATTACCAAAGCCAAATTGTTTATAATCAAACGGTTGATGCCAATTTTGTAACGAGAACTCGCCCAGAAAATATTTCAGGTGGTACACGTTTTAATACTGGTTTGTACACAAGTTTCCCTATTGTAAAAACGAAATTTACGGTAAATTTGAATGGAAGCATCAATCTCAGCGAAAACCCAACATTTATCAACGGTGTTAAAAACAAAACAAACAACCAAGGTTATAATATTAACTTAGGTTTTAACATTACCCCAAGCGATAAATTGTTGATGAGTCTTAGCGGAAATTTAGGTTTCAATAATATCAAATACTCTATTGAAGAAGGACAAAATCAGAACATTAAAACCAAGGGTGTAGATGCATCTGTAAAATGGAATTTTGCGAAGAAAACCTTCTTTGAAACCAACCTTGATTATAATGGCTACGAAAACGACCGCTTCGGCTTTAACCAAAATATTCCTATCTTGAACTGTTCGGTTAGACGTTTGGTGATGAAAGATAATAAAGTTGAACTTCGTTTAGCGGCCTTTGATGTTTTCAATAAACGCCAGACTATTACGCAACAAGGTTATGTAAACTATGTAACTAACCAAACTTCATTAACCTTGGCTCGTTATTTTATGTTGAGCATTACTTACAACGTAAAAGGACATGTTGATAAATTAAAGAAAAATAATAATGGCTGGTAGATAAAATGAATTAATGAGGATGAGTTTTTAACATTTGTTACATCTGCGAAAACTCATCCTTCATACACTTGAAACATATCAATAATTACAAACTTGAAATATGAAAAAACTATTAATTATAGCACTTATTTTATCGTCTATCCAGATTTTCGCACAGACTAATGAGGGCGTAGTTCAATATACTCGCACAACTTATTGGACAAAAATGAATAACCAATTGAGTTATCTGAGTAAGCAAGAAAAAGAGAGAATGACTTATATGTTTGCTGGAAAGGATGATTGGAAGGTTTATACTACTTTATACTTTAATGAAAACGAAAGTAGGTATATTGACTCTGACGAAAAACCTGAAGAAGACGAAGGCTATGCAGGTAGAAAAGAAGAATTTAGTGTGAATAGAAATTTTGCTAAAAATACAATGACAGATGTTTTTGAAATGTTGGGCAAAACGTATATCATCGAAGATTCTTTGCAAATGCCTAATTGGAAAATCTTGAATGATATTAAAGAAGTAGCAGGGCATATTTGTATGAAAGCGATGATTGAAGACCCTATTAAAAACCAAAAAATCATTGCTTGGTTTGCACAAGACATTCCTTTAAATGCTGGGCCGGAAAGACTTTGGGGATTACCCGGACTGATTCTTGAATTAGATATCAACGATGGTACTGTGACGATAATCGCTTCAAAAATTGAATTCAAGAAATTAAATCAAGAGTTGGCTTTGCCTAAGAAATTAAAAGGCAAGAAAATAAACGAAGCCGAATATAAAGATATGCAGATAAAGTTTATCAAAGAGAAAACCAAAGAAGAACGAAATCCTTTTTGGTTCCTTAGATATTAGTGTAAATTTTTATTCTTTATCACTAGCGAGGGACTTAAGTCCCTCGCTAGTGATAAAGAATATTTTTTTGGAAATGCTATTCTTGAAACTTTAATACTTACGATTTCAATCAGCTTTATTTTTCTCTTTTTCCTTTTTCTTAAAAAAGCCTCTGAATAAGAAATTATGCTGAATCGCTTCAAGATCTTCATCTAGTTTCTTACTACCAGTCTCTAAGTTCTTCAAGGTCATTTTTATGGATGTGGCCGATGCCGAATCATTCAACAATACTCCTACTGTATTATCTTTTCTATTCATTTTTTCGCTTACCATTCTTAGGTTGGCTGTAAACTTATTCACAGAAGCGGACGCACTTTGTAACTGTGTAACCGTACCTACAATTCTATTATACACGAGCGTATCGCTAGCAAAATCATTAATGGAATTGCCGGGGCGATTAATTTTACCAGAGAACTCTTCAAAATTCTGCATAGTCGTCTTACTATTCTCTGAAACAGTTTTAAGATTACTAGCCATTTCTTGGAGATGGTCTACGGTTTTGTTCAACTTTATAGCAAAGCTAGGGTCGTTTAATAAACTTCCTAGACTACCTTTCCCTGCATTCATTTTACCACTAATACTCTTGAAGTCATTAGTAATGGCAAGCAAATTTTTATTATTTGCTTGTAGCGTTGCTAACATATCATCAGTACTGATGCCATCTTCTACTTTCAGTAAATCATCTTTTTGTACTGGCGGATAAGCGGGCGTGCCACCATAGATAACCACGATTTTATTACCAATGAAGCCATCTGAACCAATTTTTGCTTTAGCATCTTTACGGATATGGCTCTCAGCATCTTTTTCTATATTCATCGTAACTTCAACTTGTGAGTTACCATAAAACCCAATTTTCTTTACCGTTCCTACTTTTACACCTGAAAACCAGATGTTAGCACCAACCGATAAACCACCCACATCATTAAAAATAGCCTTTACTGTGAATGATTTCACAAAGGTTTCTTTTTGTCCGCCTATGGTAAACAAGGTAAGGAATAGAATTACTATCCCCAAAAGGATGAAGATTCCAACAACTACGGGGCGATTATTTTTTACCATTTTCATTTATCGTTAATAAAATTATAGTCATAAAAACTTCTCAGGCTCTCATCATCTGAGCTAAAAACTTCTTTGAAAGTACCAATTTCAGAAAATCTTCCTTTCTGTAACATCGTCACTTTATTGGCAGTATTTTTAGCACAGGTAAGGTCATGAGTAATGATTATTGAACTGGTTTTATATTCCTGCTGTACTTTTACAATTAAGTTATTGATTTCAATAGAGGTAATAGGGTCAAGTCCAGAGGTAGGTTCATCATACAGCATAATCTCTGGTTTCAGAATGAGTGTCCGTGCAATACCAATACGCTTTCTTTGTCCGCCAGACAGCTCAGAGGGCATCTGATTGATAGTTTGCGACAGCCCTACTTCATGCAATACCTCCTCAATGGCGTTGTTTACTTCGCTCTTACTCAAGTCACGCTTATTTCTTACCAACGGGAACTCTAGGTTAGCTCTTACACTCATACTATCATACAAAGCACTATTCTGGAACGAAAAGCCTATTTTCATCCTTAGTTCCTGCAAGGCTTCCAGACTAAGTTTATCTATTTCCTGCCCCAGCACTTTTACTGTACCAGAGTCTGGTTTTAATAAACCAGATATTATTTTGATTAATACCGATTTTCCAGTTCCCGAACGCCCTAATACAGCTACGTTTTCCCCTCTGTAAAGGGTCAAATCGATACCATCAAGCACTTTTAGCGTATCAAAAGATTTTTTCAAATCCTTGATATCAATCACGATTTCGTTATCTATGGTCTTATCTTTCATTCCTTTTTACCTAATAGCATTCACAAATTGTACAATAACCATTTCTTCTACAAAAATCAAAAACATGGATATTACTACTGCCGTATTAGCAGCTTTGCCCACGCCTTGCGTACCGTTTCCAGCATGATAACCTTGATAACAACCCGCTACGCCAATGGTAAAACCATAACAAATGGCTTTGAAAATAGAAGCATAAATATCTAAAAAGGTAATGTTTGCAAAAGCACTTTTAAAAAAAGCAACAAAACTGGTTAGCTCCGTTTTGTGGATATTTAAATAAGAGCCCATCATGCCTACAAAACCTGTATATAAAACCAAAATAGGAATCATGATTGTAACGGCTATAATACGGGTCACTACCAAATATTTGAATGGATTGGTAGCTGATACTTCCATCGCATCAATTTGTTCGGTTACTTTCATTGAGCCTAGTTCGGCTCCCATGTTAGAACCTACCTTGCCTGCCGCTATCAAAGACGTAACTAATGGTGCCAAGGCTTTGACGATAGCAATAGATATTAGCGACGGTAGCCACGAGGTAGCGCCAAAGTTTGCCAATGATGGGCGAGACTGCTTAGTGAATACGATGCCCGTAATAAAACCTGTTAAAGAAATTAAGGCTAATGACTTATAACCAACCAAATAGCATTGATTGATGATTTCCTTGAATTCAAAAGGAGCAGAAAAAGCTTCTCTGAAAAATCGGAGAATAAACGTATAGACATTGTATAAATCTATCAAAAAAGCATCTATCTTTTTTGAGATAACGTATTTTTTCCCTACTCCAACTTTTGACATTTCTGAATCTGTTTTCATAAAATCTCATTCCCTATACCAAAGGGCTTTAAACGGTATATAACTTTGTTAATGAAAGTAGTTAGGAAAGGATATAGTTTCAAAAGCATTTCACCGTTACAAACGCTTATTTTCTTTATAATCGCTATACTATTTAGAACTTCCTCGAATAAGCTATGCATTAATATCGTTATGTTATTATACTTACTTTTCAGTACTGATAAAATAAACAGATGGCGATATTAACATTGATACGGCACGGGCAATCGTCCTATAATTTAGAAAATCGTTTCACTGGAAATGTAGACGTAGCATTGACTCCTTTAGGAGAACAAGAAGCTTTGTCGGCAGGGAAAAAGATTAAAGCAATCAACTATGATATTGCTTATACCTCAATGTTGAAACGTGCTCAGAAATCTTTAGCAATTATTCTACAAGAAATTCATCAAAAAACTATGCCAGTTGTTAGAAATGGCGCTTTAGATGAACGGAAGTATGGAGATTTGCAAGGACTTAATAAGGAAGAAACAGCCAAAAAGTATGGAGAAGAACAAGTATTGATTTGGCGAAGAAGCTTTGCAGTTCGTCCACCCGGAGGAGAGAGTCTGGAAGATACTTATAACAGAACTGTTCCCTATTATCAGTCAGAGATAGAACCAAAGCTGAAAGATGGTGAGAACGTGCTGATAGTAGCACATGGGAATAGTTTGCGAGCCTTAATGATGTATTTAGAAAAAATTGATAATGAGGCAATCTCGAAAGTAAATATTCCAACAGGTACTCCAAGGAATTATACATTTGATGGGCAACTGAATATCCTGAAAGTTGAATATTTATGAGGTATATTATTGGCTTAGTTGGCTCTTTACCTGATGGTAATCATTTTCAATAAAAGATAACTGCGTAGTAATCATAACGACGTATTTATCCTCAAGGATTTCCAGATGGTCGTCTAGTACTTTTTTGTATATTATTAGAGCGATCTTTTCGCCAAAAACACACGACTGTAGAATAGATTTATTAGCATGATTTGTAAGCCACGTCTTGATTTCCATCCAAACTCTTAGGAACTTAAAAGCCGTTTTGGTTCCTTTTATGGGTTCGCCTCCTAATTGTTCTACTTCATGAATAAGAACTTTGTTATTTGCTTTACTTGTTTGTATGCAATGAGTAAACAAGGTTTTTAAGGATGTATCTAGTGTTTCTTTAAAGGCAGTTTCATAACCTACTATGCGGTCATTATTTACTTGAATAAGTTTATTGAAGGCGTCAATCTTTTTTGCCTTTTCCAAGGTATGTGCGGAGAAATAATGGAAGTTTGTTTTAATCAGCCTTCATCACATTTAGTACGAAGGATATAAAAAAGTTTGAGGTGTGAATTAGTCAACGCATTTGCTAGCTCACACCTCAATAAATAATTAAAGTAAAAGAATCAACAATAAAACAATAATGATAATTGCCCCTGCTGAAAGGTAAACACCTCCGCCTACTTCTTTCATAGATTTTTTGATAGAACGAACTTCTTGTCGTAAGGCTTTCTTTTCAGCCGAACTCATGTTCGATTTATCCATTGCTTTTATTTCTTCTAGCCTATTCATCATAGACTTTACCTCGGCCTTCACCTCGGGAGATGCTGCTTTTTCTGTTTTTACTTTTTCTAGTTCAGAGGTCTCTGCTTGTACCGAAACAGGCACCACGAGCATGAATAACACTGTGATTAAGAGATATTTTTTTAGTTTTTTCATCTTTGTTATTTTTTAAAGTACTTGGTTTATAATGAAGCTGTTTAAACTTTCCCTTACGGGTTAAACTAAGTCTTTTAGCATAGCTTGTTCCAAAATTTACTCAACGTAGAGATGCTATGCTTCCCAAATTTTGAAAAAATCAATTCAAAAATACAATACTTTCACCTCAGAAACGGAAAGTTTAAACAGCTTCAATATGTATTCGACTTTATAAATACCAAATTGTCATGCCAGACCAAGTAAAAACTCAGATGATTTACTGTTTTTTTAAATATTTTTTTAAAATAAGAAGGTTTCTAACACTAACACCAATTATTACCTTTGATAATTGTTAAAATAGAATATTACCGACGCTATCACAGCAATAATCCCAAGCACAGCAAAAGTTATTTTTATCCAACTATAAGGGCGCTCACCCTGAACTTCGCCAGTACGTGCATTTACTAAAAACTGATACACTTTGTTATTGTATTTGTAAACACTAACATACACAGGGAATAATAAATGTTTAAAAGTAATGTTTTTGTAGCCAGTATTTTTACTATTGATTCTTTGTTCGTCTCCTCCAATATCTCTTCTAATAACCTCCCTGATTCTTTCCTCAGTCATATTTTTAGCGACTTCAAATCCTTCTTTAAGGTCAATTTGATATTTTTCAGTTATAAATCCACTCAAATAACTTTTATCAAAAGGCACTAAATTTTCCATGTCCCAAGGTTCAAGCTGAAGGATGTAAGCAGGTGGAAGCGATTTAGTGGCAGGCACTAATAAATCATCAAATGATACCTGAACATTACCACTTACATAATACCATCGCGTTTTACGAACTTGACGCGTTTGTGTAACTGATTTGCCATTTTCTGTTACAGTGTACATTTCTGTTTCGTAGTAATAGATACCCTGCTCGCCAGTATAGCTAGTGTATGTGTAAGTATCATACGTCCAATAGGGCAAATAAACTCCTTTAAAATTATCAATAGTAAGTACTTTCTTTAAGTCGCTTGGCGCAAACCAACGACTATTAAGCCATTTTTTAAACTCATCTTTGGCGTGGCCTATATCAAGCTTAAAAGGAAGTAATGATTTGGGCTGAATAACATTTTCAGTAAAAGCATTTTTGATAATTAACGGAGTTGAACAATAAGGGCAACAAGCAGAACTTAAGTCACTTATTGTTGAAGTAGCATTACAACTTTCGCATGTTACAAAATGTTCAGCAATAGTTTTATTAGAAACCCTATTATCAAGAAACTCAACATAATCAAGTTCTTCAATAGGTTCATTTTTACTGATAATTTGATTTTCAAAGCCACAATATTCACAACGAAGCAACTGTGTACCAGCTTTGTATTTTAAGTGAGCCCCACAGCCAGTACAGGCAAACTTTATGCCTTCACTAGGTTTATTTTCTGTATCTTCCATTCTACTGGACTGGTATTGGTGGAGGAAGTAATTCAAATAGATGTTTTAATTCAGGCAATACACCTGCTTTACTCCAGTTTGCCATGCCTGCATACCATACCAGTGTCTCTTTTGTAAATACATTTTGAACAGCCATTTGCTTTAAGGTATCTATTTCAAATGGACCAGATTGTTGCCCATTTATTACGGTGTAATAAGTTAAAGCTGTGGGTACTGGTGGAGGTGTTTGAGGTGATGATTGGTTTTGTGAGCTTTGTTGAAAAACATGATTCATCATTCCAGCCACAGCAAACCCCATTCCTGCTCCTGCTGTCCCATCATTTTCAGCAGCCCCTTCTATGGCCTTAGCCATTTTCATTTTGGTAAGCTTATCTAAATCAATAGCATTCAGACGGCTATATTCAAATATTTCTTCTTTAACTTTATCAGGCATTGAAACATTTTCAATGACAAATTTAGTTAACTCAATGCCGTATTCTTCAAACTCACTCTCAATGGCTTCGTGGACTAATTGCGATACTCCGTGTATATTTGATGCATAATTTTCAACAGGTAAATTTGCTTTGCCAATTGTATCAGTAAACCTTGCTACAATCATGCTTTTTAATTGTTCCGCAATTTTATCGGTTGTAAAATAACCATCTGTCCCAACAATTTCTTTCATAAAAACTGCTGCGTCTTTCACACGTATTACATAGGTGCCAAAGGCACGAATCTCAATCATTCCATAACGGTTATCATGAAGTGTAATAGCATTCTTTGTCCCCCATTTTTGATCAGTAATATTACGCGTACTAACAAAATAAACTTCAGCTTTAAAAGGACTATCAAATCCATACTTCCAGCCTTCTAACGTTGAAAGAATAGGGAGGTTTGCGGTACTTAATGTATGTGTACCAGGTGTAAAAACGTCAGCTATGTTTCCCTCTTTGATAAATACAGCCACCTGACTTTCACGGACGATTAGTTTAGCTCCGTTTTTAATTTCGTTTTGATAACGATCGAAACGATATACCAATGTATTATTAGATTCGTCAATCCATTCAATAATGTCAATAAATTCATTCCTTAATTTGTCAAATAGTCCCATTTTGTTTGTAGTGTTTTAAATTATCGTTACTCATTTTAGCCACGAGGCAAGAACTATACGTTTTGATTGATAAATTTAACATCGTATAGGCAACATAATTTATAAAAAAGGTTTGAAAATTCCATGCAGTTAAAACAAAAAGCCTGATAATGTTATAGGGCTTTCAATTTCGTTGTTTTTTTATAGGACATTTTAACAAGGCTGTAAATACAATATTTTAAATTTCAGGGCAATAAAAAAGGACAAAGCTGAATTAATCAACTTTGTCCTTTCTTTATGTCGGGATGACAGGATTTGAACGGCAACGGCCGACCGTCTGCGACTACACGTCCCCAGACGTGTACGCTACCGGACTGCGCCACATCCCGATTTTGAGGATGCAAATCTAAAATTATGTTTTTATTTTTTCAAATTTATCTCCTCAAAAACTATTATCTATTCATCGAAACCAAGAACTCTTCGTTGGTTCTTGTGCCTTTCATTTGTTGTTGTAAAAACTCCATAGCCTCCACAGAATTCATGTCACTCATGTGTTTTCTCAGAATCCATACTCTTTGTAGGGTTTCTTTATCCATCAATAAGTCTTCACGACGAGTACCTGAAGCGGTAACATCAATGGCTGGATACATTCTACGGTTAGACAATTTACGGTCTAGCTGTAATTCCATGTTACCAGTACCTTTGAATTCTTCAAAAATTACTTCATCCATTTTTGAGCCTGTATCTATCAACGCCGTAGCGATAATTGTTAACGAACCACCGTTTTCTACATTTCTGGCAGCACCAAAAAAACGTTTTGGTTTGTGCAATGCGTTAGCATCAACACCACCCGATAAAATTTTTCCTGATGAAGGAACGACAGTATTATACGCACGTGCTAAACGAGTGATAGAATCTAGCAGAATTACTACATCATGTCCGCATTCAACCATACGTTTTGCTTTTTCTAAAACAATGCTTGCTACTTTTACGTGGCGTTCAGCTTGTTCATCAAAGGTTGATGATATTACTTCTGCCCTAACGCTACGTTGCATATCTGTAACTTCTTCTGGACGTTCGTCTATCAACAAAATCAATAAATAAACTTCTGGGTGGTTTTTAGAAATAGCATTCGCAATCTCTTTCAACAATACCGTTTTACCTGTCTTAGGTTGGGCTACAATCATCCCACGTTGACCTTTACCAATTGGGGCAAATAAGTCCAGAATACGGGTTGAATATTGGTCTGGGCGCGAAGAAAGCTTTAATTTTTCTTCTGGGAAAAGCGGTGTTAAATATTCAAAAGGAATTCTATCTCTGATTTCTTCAGTAGTTTTTCCGTTAACAGATTCTACTCTTAAAAGGGCAAAATACTTTTCTCCTTCTTTAGGCGGGCGAATCGAACCACGAACGGTATCCCCTGTTTTTAAACCAAATAGTTTGATTTGTGAAGGAGAAACATAAATATCATCGGGCGAAGCTAGGTAGTTATAGTCTGCTGAACGTAGGAAACCATATCCTCCATCTTGCATAATTTCAAGTACGCCTTCATTTTCAATGATGCCATCAAACTCACGAATGGCTTGATTATAGATTGGTTTTTTGAAATTCCCGTTATTGTTCTGACGAGTCACTTCATTGCTCCGTACTTCCTGTTCTTGTGGTAAACCACCCGTTGGCTCATCAGGTGTAATAAATGATGTATCAATAGCAAATTCTTCTTCTACTTCAATGGGAAAATCTACGATTGGTTCTTCATCAAATTCATAAGCTATTTCTGTTACTACCTCAGGTTTAGCTTTTATTTCTTTTACTTCCTTTGTCGGTTTTACCTTAGGTTGTTCTATAGGGCTTGCTTTGGGTGTTGCATTTTTAGCACTCACTGCTGGATTTTCAGCATCTTCTTTAGAAATACGCTGTCTTTTAGGACGAGGACTATCTGAAGCTGCTCCGGAATCTTTCCTCACTTTTCGTTCTGTTTTATTATCGTCTTGCATAGTATCTTTGCTGGAAGGTTTGCGGCTTTTTGTGGGCATTACCGCCTGTTTATCAAGAATTTTGTAGATGAGTTCTTTTTTGGGAAGGTCATTAACATTAGAAATGGCATATTCTTTGGCAAGCTCATGAAGCTCAGATATAAGCATCATGTCTAATTCTTCAATTTTGTACATAAGGGTTAATGAATAGACTATCTACAATTAAAGTCTTTCTAAATTGTGGTTAAAAAATATTAATAAAAAACATCTTAAAAAAGATTGTCAACTTTAAAGTCAAATTTGGGAAATATTAGAATGATGTGGATGTATGATGTTAAGTATTTAATAATCAAAATCTTAACGGAAGAAACACACAGGATTGTGAATTGTTCTGCAATGATAATTCCATTATTTCAAATAATCAAATTTTTTTGCTTATTTTTTAATACATTTTTTTTAACGTTCTCATAATCAGTACCCTCACTGGTCTATTATATTTTCAAAGACTAAACAGATATCCATATTTTATGATTTATCTTTTACCAAGATTAAAATTAAAAATTCTTAGAATATTATTAAAAAGGGTTAAACTTTATGATAAACTTTTTTAATTGGGAATCCCCTGTTATTTTTGTGTCATCAAACCAGAATATCACGGAAAAAATGAATCGCAAAAATATCTTAGCTATCGCCAGTATCGCTTTGTTAGCCATCGCTTGTGACTATCAAAAAAATAATACCATCAAACAAGCAGACGTTCATGAAGGAGATGAATATGTGTATGGTGTACATCCAGATTCTGCTGCTCGTCAGACAAAAAATAAATATACAGCAAAGCCTGAAAACGAAGTAAGAGCAATCAAAATTCGTGAAAAACTATTCAATGATAGTACGAATGCTCAAGGTAATTAATCTTGACTTCTTGGATATAATTTCTACCTAATATCACATCTCAAAGCGTTGCAATTAAGATTGTGACGCTTTTCGTATTTCTTAACTTTGAACCAATATAATGAACATAGCTCTTGTAACAGGCTCTGCTGGATTAATCGGCAGTGAGGCAGTCGCTTTCTTTTCAGAAAAATTTGATTTAGTAATAGGTATTGATAATAATATGCGTCAGTACTTCTTTGGTAACGAAGCCTCTACTGCTTGGAACCGTAATCGTTTGGAGGAACAATATACTAATTACAAACATTATCAAGCTGATATTCGTGAGGTTCCTCAACTAGAAGTAATCTTTAAAGAATACGGTACTGATATCAAGTGTGTATTACATACAGCTGCACAACCATCGCACGATTGGGCGGCAAAAGAACCTTTCACAGACTTCTCAGTGAATGCTAACGGTACATTAAATATGTTGGAAATGACACGTTTGCATGCACCAGATGCTGTGTTTATCTTTACGTCAACGAATAAAGTTTATGGGGATAATCCAAATTATTTACCATTAATCGAAACGGAAACACGTTATGAGATTGACGCAAGTCACCCTTATTTTGAAAACGGTATCGACGAAAATCATAGCATCGACCATACCAAACACTCATTATTTGGCGCTTCTAAAGTAGCAGCCGACGTATTGGTGCAAGAATATGGTCGTTATTTCGGCATGAAAACTGGTATTTTTCGTGGTGGATGCTTAACAGGTCCAAACCATTCAGGTACGGCCCTACATGGTTTCTTGTCTTACCTGATGAAATGTGCTATTACTGGTAATCACTATACCATCTTTGGCTACAAAGGCAAGCAAGTACGTGATAATATTCACTCTTATGATTTAGTGAATATGTTCTGGAATTTCTATCAAAACCCACGTGCTGGTGAAGTGTATAATGCTGGTGGTGGACGATTCGCCAACTGTTCAATGCTTGAGGCAATTGCTATTTGTGAGGAAATGACTGGCAAAAAAATGAGCTTTAGCTATTCTGAAACGAATAGAATCGGTGACCATATTTGGTACGTTTCTGACCTTTCTAAATTCAAGTCTCATTATCCAAACTGGAATTGGACTTTCGGATTAAACGAAACTTTACAACAAATTCATGATGGCATTGCATCTCGTTTATAAGAGATGTAACTATTTTGATTTCGCTTTAAAATATTTAATTAAAAGATGAATCCGTTTACTATCAAACGGATTCATTGTTGATAGCAATGAAACTTAGTGTAGTAATTCCAGCATATAACGAAGAAGAGTCAATTCCTGAAACGTTGAGGTCATTATATCAAACCCTTCAAGAAAATGGCATTGAGCATGAAATTTGTGTAACAAACGATAACTCAAAAGACCATACGGAGGCTGTTTTGCAAGCACTACAAAAAGAAATTCCTACATTAGTTTATTATACAAACAAAGGCCCTAACGGTTTTGGCTATGCTGTTAGATATGGCCTTGAACGTTTTACTGGCGACTGCGTAGCGGTAATGATGGCTGATATGTCTGACGACCCCAACGATTTAGTAAAGTATTACAACACCATGCTTGAAAAAAACGTTGATGCCGTTTTTGGAAGCCGTTTTATGAAAGGTGGAAAAACCATCGATTACCCTCCTCTGAAACTTTATATCAATAGAGTAGCCAATCTAATCATTCGTTTTTTAGTAGGTATCAAATACAATGATACCACCAATGCCTTCAAATTATACAAAAGAGAAACCATTGAAGGTATCAAACCATTCATATCTCCACACTTTAATTTAACAGTAGAATTACCCCTAAAGGCCTATGTTAGAGGTTATTCTTTTGCTATTGTTCCTAATAGTTGGACTAATAGAAAATATGGAGAATCAAAACTAAAAATCAAAGAAATGGGAAGCAGATATTTCTTTATCTTGCTTTATTGTATGATTGAAAAGTTCTTTTCGCGTGGAGATTATAAGAAGAAATAATCAAACAAATAGTGATTTCAACCATGTAATCTGGAAAATTAGATAACTAAAAATAATACCCCAAGATACCGCAAAAAGTAGCATTGTGAAGAAAATCTTTGCGAAGGGTACTTTAAAAGATAAAGCTAAAAGTGTTCCACCTATTGGTGTAAAAAACAATGGAGTAAAACAAGCAATACCCCAAATGCCTAGTTTTTTCCAGATTTTAACAGCAAATCTTGTCCTTTTTGAAAACAATTTAGGCTTTGATTTCCGATATTTACCTATTAAAGTTTGAATTCTTTTTCCTAAAAAAGTGATTAAGGTTACAGTCGTCATCATACCAATGATACAACAAATAGCTGTTTCCCACCAAGTCAATCCCAATAAAATTCCAGCGATAGGACCATTAAAAAATTTAATGGCTGTTGCAAGCATTACGGTAAAATATTTTCCAAATGTCATAATTATGTGTTAGTAGTTGTAAGTCAAGTATTTATACTTTCTATTGATTAAATCTCCTCATGAAATTATTTAATTTTCAATCAATAATTTTAAACTAACTTGCGAAGGTATTAATTGTAAAATGAAATGCCCAAACCTTAATAAAATTATGTATCAAAAATTACGTTTTTTTACTCTTTTAGTTTGCTCCTTTGCAAGTATTTATACTCAAGCACAAAGTGTTTTCGTTCCCCTCAATCAAGACTATTATCATTTAATAGATCGTTATGAAATAAAGCGTGGAAAATTTTCTGAGGGTTTTCATACTACTATCAAACCTTATACCCGCAAAGGTGTAGTACAATTGGTCGATAGCATCTGGGCAAGCAATTCGATGATATTGTCGGACAGAGATAGATTTAACCTTCAATATCTTGAAAACGACAGTTGGGAATGGAAAAACAACGATACTACGGGCAACAGCAAAAAGCCTTTCTGGAAAATATTTTATCAAAAAAAAGCAGACGCTTATTCTAATTCCGACGATATTCTTGATTTACACGTCAGTCCTGTACTTAATTTAGAATATGGTGCAGTATCGGGCGGTACTCAGAATAGTACAAGCTTAAATACTCGTGGCATCGAAATTCGTGGAATGATTAATAGAAAAGTAGGTTTTTACACCTTCATTTCCGAGAACCAAGCTTATATTCCCGACTATGTAAAGACTTTTGTTGATTCTTATAACCAAAACGAGTTTAGACAAGCAGACCTCCGCCTACCCGGAATGCCGGGTGAAGGACTAACCAAGGCATTCAAGAATAATCCTTATGGTGCAGATTTCTTTGCTGCAAGGGCTTATATTACTTTTCAAGCCACTAAAAATATCCAACTACAATTTGGGCATGATAAGAATTTTATTGGAAATGGTTTCAGGTCAATGCTACTTTCGGATAATGCTGCTCCTAATTTGTTTCTTAAAATCAACACCCATATCGGTAAGTTTCAATACCAAAACCTTTTTACTCAGCTAGTCTATACAGGTTTACAACCTAACAGCCAGATTTTCCCAAAGAAATACATGGCCATGCATCACCTTAGCCTAAATATTTCTAACAATTTAAATATTGGTATCTCTGAAAGCATTATTTTTCAACGTGATAGCACAAATGGTGATAGATTCGATTTGAATTATTTGAATCCAGTAATTTTTTATCGCTCAGTAGAAAGTTTTCAAGGCAGTGGCGACAATGCCCTGATTGGCCTAGATTTCAAATGGAATTTTGCCCAGCGTTTTTCAATCTATGGTCAGTTAATGTTAGATGAATTTATTGCTAAAGAGATTTTCAAATCATCAGGATATTGGGCTAATAAATATGCTTTTCAAGCTGGAGCAAAATATATTGATGTATTTGGGATAAGTAATCTAGATTTCCAGACTGAAGTAAATGCTGCTCGCCCATATACTTATAGCCATTCCGACGGTTCAAATTATACACAGTATAACCAAGCCTTAGCGCATCCGCTTGGAGCCAATTTTGTTGAATGGTCTAATATTATTCGTTGGCAACCTGCCAAAAAACTTAATATCGTTGCTACGATTATTTACGCAAAATTCGGTGAAGACAGAACTCCAACTGAAAACTGGGGAGGAAACATTCAAAAAAGTTATGATACTAGAAGTAGAAAAGTACTTTATGGTGATGATTATGGTAATTTTATCGGGCAAGGTAGAAGTGCTAATACAATGATTTATGATGTAAGGGCATCGTATCAATTCAAGCATAACTTTTTCATAGACTTACACTTGCTAAGTCGTAATTACAAAAGTGGCAACCCTTTATTGGATTATACCAATACGATACAATCTTTTGGTATTCGTTGGAATCTCCCTTATCGACAAATGCTATTCTAAGGATTAATAGCCATATTCGGTCGTAAAAAGAGCATAGTCTTGTGACTCATTATGAAGTCTGTCAAAGGAAGTCACACAATAAATATAACCACGGTATTTCTCCACAGAAGTATCATTAAAAGTGTTGCTTTTGCCTATGTAAATTATTTTTATTGCTTTTGATAGGTCTGGTTTTTCTCCTTTTTCAAAACGATAGACTACAAAATAATTATTTTCGTCACCATCAGTAGCCTTTTCCCCAGGTTGCCAAGTCAACACAGGGGTGCCCTCATCATTTTTGACGACAATTAACTTTTGTGGTGATAAAGGCGGAATGCTATCTTTCCAAGACATAGCGGGAATAATGGCAGGATAGTGGTAATAATTATTCCTTAGAGAGTCTTGAAAACCTCCGTAGTTTTCTGTTAAACTTTTTGAACTAAAAAAGATACTCCCTTGAATTGTCGTCGGGTTTGCACGATTAAATTTAATCTGCTTTGGGGCTTCTGTCAGTAACCAACCCGCTTTAATTTTATAAATTCCATGTCCGATGTAGAGGTGCTTGCCAAAGCTATTTTGTCCCCACCACAATGCTAGTTCGTTAAAAGGTATTTTGCCATGAGCTTGGTCAAAATAAATTTGTGGTGCAATGTAATCTATCCAACCCTGTTGAAGCCATTTACGTGTATCGGCATATAAATTATCATACGACGTTTGTGAAGCATTGGTCAACGAACCTGTGGGGTTTTTGGTGCTATAGTTTCTCCAAACACCAAATGGACTAATGCCAAATTTCATCCTTGGCTTTACTTTTTTGATACCTTCGCTAATTTGGTAAATTAATGAATCAGTATTACTCCTCCGCCAATCTTTTATATTTTTGATACCTCCATTATATTTTCTAAAAGTTTCATCATCTTTCAACACGCCGCCTGCTACCTCATAAGGATAAAAATAATCGTCGAAATGTATTCCATCTATATCATAGTTTTTGGCAATTTGGACTACTATATCAGTGATGTAATTCCTTACTTCGGGAATACCAAAATTCAATAGTTTTTGTCCATCATATACCAACATCCATGCTGGTTTTGTTACACTGATATGGTCTGGAGCAATCGTTTTTCCTTTTTTAAAAGTCGCACGATTGAGGTTTAGCCAAGCATGAAACTCTAGGTTTCTACTATGGGCTTCTTCAATCATAAAACTGAGAGGGTCATAAAATGGTGTGGGGAATTTGCCTTGCTGACCTGTCAGAAATTCAGACCAAGGCTCGGCACCTTTGGCATAATAAGCATCGCAAGCATCTCGTACTTGTACAAACACAGCATTAAGGTTCGATTTCTTATGCTCGTCCAAAATTCGGATGAAATCTTGTTTTTGAAGGTCTGAATTATATTGACCATATTTTGGCCAGTCGATATTCTCTACGGTAGCTATCCAAACTGCTCTAAATTCGTGTTTCTGAGGTTTGCTCAGGTCAGGACTCTGGGCATTACAACTAAAACAAGAAAGGCTAGAAAAAAATAACAGTATAATTTTATTAATCATCATATACGAGACAAAAGGTAATATTTCTTACATAAAAACATTGTCTAAGAAAATCCTGTGAAAAAAGGCTAAACCGTATTTACACAAAAATAATGAATTATCCCCTAAATTGGTAATTTGGGTAAAACTCGCTCATCCAAAATGAGAAAGCAGTGTATATATTCTTGAGGTGTCAAGAATATATACACTGCTTTTGCTAACCTTAATCGTTAATACTATTTAGTCTTCCAAGGTAAACATATACCCAACACCTTTAAGGGTTTTGATATAATGCTCAGGAATCTTTTCTCTCAATTTTCTAATATGAACATCCACTGTTCTTTCTACCACGTACACATCTGCCCCCCATACTTTTTCTAATAATTCGTCGCGGTTAAACACTTTATTAGGATGTTTGGCCAAGAATGAAAGTAATTCAAATTCTTTTTTAGGCATTACCAAAGGGCTTCCATCATTCAATACACTATAGTTTGTACGATTTATCACCAGTTGGCCTATTTCAATTTTCTCATCATTTTCAATCTGCTGTGCATCACGCCTAAACATCGCTTTTATCCTACTTACCAAAGCCCTAGGTTTAATTGGCTTCACGATGTAATCGTCTGCTCCTACATCAAAAGCGGCTACTTCAGTGTACTCTTCAGCACGCGCCGTAAGAAATAAGATATAAACCTCTTTAAACTCTGGAATAAGACGAAGCTGTCTTGCCGTTTCGATACCATCCTGACGTGGCATCATAACATCCAGTAAAATCAAATCTGGTTTGAAAAATTTTGCTACTTCTAAAGCTTGAATGCCATCCAAAGCTGATTGAATTTCAAAACCTTCTTTTTGAAGATTATATTCTAACAACTCAATGATGTCTGGATCGTCATCAACCAGTAAAATTTTGGGAATAGGTAATGCGTTTGCCATATTTTCGTTTGCAGCAATCCATAATTTTCATTAAGAAAACCCTAATTAAATACTTCTTCTGCTCAATTGTTAATGCAAAATTAATAAGCTCAATATTACGAAATTGTTAAATCTAAATCATTGAATCTTTACAGAATCTATGAAAGAAAACATAATGAGGTATTTAAGCAAATTATCATTGGGTATTCCATGAAAATGAAAACGAATATTTGGAATCATCGGTTATTTATCATTTTTTTTCAATGTCAATTTTAATCATTTCTCCTTGCTCATTTGTTACCAACAGCGTATTATTTGTTAAAAAAGTAATCGCTTCTGATTGCTGAAAAGCCAAAAGGTAGCATTTTTGTGGATGTTTGAAGTCTATTATATGATTTTTGATTTTGAAAAATACTACCTTCCCATAGGTTATAAGTGCGAATGTTTTTTCGTCAGGACTTATCGCTGCGCCAGTCACCATCGCATTAATCAATACTTGTCCTTTGGGTAGTAGTGCATAATTCCCTGCCTTGGTCGGAACGGCATACATTTTCACAAAATCATTGCCTCGGTTTTTTGAAAATAAATATAAGCTATCGCTATGTACAAAAAACGCTTCGCAATCAAAATTCTTATCTGCTTTATCTGGCGGAAAACGCTCTTGGTCAGCATAATGAAAAGAGATGGCTTCTGTATGGGTAGGATTGTTTTCGTTTACTTTATAAATCGTTAGATTCCTTCTGGTATTACTATTATTACCGATGTCTCCGATATATAAATTCCCATTTTTATCTCTGGTGATTTCTTCCCAATCTTCATTTTCAATATTATTAAAGTGAATTGTGGATAATAGCTTCCCATGCATATCTACTTCATATATTTCAGGTTTGCCTCCGCTGTCGTTATGCGTCCAGAAGGTTGTGTCTTTTGCACTTTTTATAATGCCCGAGCTTTCATTTACTTCGGGGGCTAATTTCCCGATGGATGTTATTTTATAGAAATTACCTCCTTTCGAAAAATCACTTTTACTGCTCTCTTTATGACAGCTACACAATAGCAATTGAAGATTGAACAACCATAAAACAATTTTTGAATGGAACATAATAATGGGGGTTTCGATTAGTCCTGAATTAACGATTTTTTTATCAAAACAGAATCAAATCAGTACATTTATCGTTATCATTGCGTGAAATTTAATTAATCAGTGGTTAATTGTTTCTTTAATAAAGCAAAATAATATGGTTTTATTTTATGCTTTTACAAATATCAGGTTAGTTTGCTAATAAATATTTGATAACCGATGTCTCAAACGTTGCCGTATAGTTTTTTAGAGGCTCTTTGCCAAAAACATTCAAAACCCAATACTTTTCCATCTACTTCGACGGTAAAAGAATTGTTTACCGACATTTTGTTGGCAATGTTTCCAGAACAAACTCAACGCCATTTTGGCTGTGTTGACGAATTGCAAGAAGCCTTTGATCAAATTCAATTGAGGCTAACCCGTGTATTGCGGTCTATGCAGCAACATCTTGAAGAGGATGCCCGCACCTTGGCAGAGGCTTATATTCAAAAACTTCCAGCAATATACAATGTATTATTAACAGATATACAAGCCATCATGATGGGCGACCCAGCCGCCCAAAGTGAATACGAAGTAATCAGGGCGTACCCAGGTTTTTATGCTATCTTCTTTTATCGCCTTGCTCATGCTTTATTAGAGATGAACGTTCCTATTGTTCCTAGGGTGTTGACAGAATATGCCCACTCAAAAACGGGAATTGATATTCATCCTGGTGCAAACATAGATGAATATTTTATGATTGACCACGGTACTGGCGTAGTAATTGGCGAAACCACTACCATTGGTAAACACGTAAAACTATACCAAGGTGTTACCCTTGGAGCATTGTCAGTTAGCAAAGAAATGGCTTCGCTAAAACGCCATCCTACGATTGAAGACCATGTAGTAATTTATGCTGGAGCCACAATTTTGGGTGGAGAAACCGTAGTAGGGGCAAATTCTATCATCGGAGGAAATGTTTGGCTTACGCGCAGCATTCCTTCATTCACAAAAATATATCACCAAGAGCAGGTAAAAATATTGCAGTAACATAATTGAATGGCAACACTCTTAGACTTAGTTGGCAATACGCCAATTGTTGAATTAAACAGAATCAATCCGAATCCGAATGTTAAGATTTACGGAAAATTAGAAGGACATAACCCAGGGGGTTCGGTAAAAGACCGTGCTGCCTATGGAATGATTCGCGGAGCAGTAGAACGTGGCGAGATAAAACCTGGCACAAAATTGATTGAAGCTACTTCTGGCAATACAGGTATTGCCCTAGCGATGATTGCTCGATTATACGACCTTGACATTGAATTGGTAATGCCTGAAAACTCTACCCGTGAAAGGGTATTAACGATGGAGGCTTTCGGGGCGACAGTTACGCTTACGCCTGCTAGCGTTGGTATTGAAGGCTCAAGAGATTATGCTGAAGCTAAAGTAAAAGAGGGTGGTTTTTTTATGTTAGACCAGTTTTCTAATCCTGATAATTACATGGCTCATTATCATTCTACTGGGCCAGAAATTTGGAAAGATACCAATCAGCAGATAACCCACTTTGTGAGTTCGATGGGAACAACTGGAACAATAATGGGTACTTCTAAATTTTTGAAAGAAGTAAACCCTGATATTCAGATAGTAGGCTGTCAACCGACTGAAGGAGCAAAAATTCCGGGGATTCGTCGTTGGGAAAAAGAATATCTTCCTAAGATTTTTGATGCGTCCAGGGTTGATAGAATTATGGATATTTCAGAAACAGAAGCACGTGCTATGGCCAATACGTTAGCGAAAGTAGAAGGCGTATTTGGTGGAATGAGTAGCGGTGGGGCTGCGTCAGCCGCTGTTAGGTTAGCACAGGAACTAGAATCGGGCGTTATCGTTTGTATCATCTGCGACCGTGGCGACCGTTATCTTTCAAGTGATTTATTCGGAAGCTAATAAGACTCAGTAAGAGTTATGAATTGTGAGTTTTGAGTGTAAAAATAGCCCATACTTGTCGATGTAATTTCCACAATAATATTGTTTTTTGATTGACTACTTAATAGAAAGATAGTTTTTTATGGACATAAAAAAAGCCTTGCTTCACAGCAGGGCTTTTTTGTTTTATTTGTGATATGATATTAAAACGCCAGATGATATACTTTTGTTTCATGACTGAAAAATTATTAAACTATTTTTCAAAATAAAATTAAATATTTTCAAAGGGGTATTTAAAAGCCCTCCGTTCCATAAAAAAGAGCAAGTCTCAACAAATTTTCGGAACTTTGTATTTATTACATAGTATCAAAATTTGAAAATCCAAGATTAGCATGCGTCTTCATCGCCCATTAGTGATAGCAACCGTAAAGGCTCTGCAAGAAATATTTTTTGTTAAGAATCCTCGTCAAGCCGACCGAGTAATTGAACAGACATTGAAATCGAACAAGCAATGGGGTAGCCGCGACCGTGCCTTTATTGCCGAAACTACTTATGAAATTGTCCGCTACTGGCGTTTAATACTTTTCTCGAACAATCTTTATGAAGATAAACTAAAAGCCCCTTACTTCTGGCAAATTGTTGGCTCATGGTTATTAATCAAAAAACGTTTGTATCCCAATGCTGATAATGTTGAGTTTTTACCAAAATGGGACGAATTTTCGCATATCCAAGCGGGCAAAATATTAGACCGCTTTGAAGAAGGTATGCTAATTCGCAAAATTCGTGAATCTGTTCCTGATTGGCTCGACCAATTATGTGAAGAAGAAATAGGCGATGAAAAATGGTCAGAAGAAATCATGGCGATGAACGAACAAGCACCCGTAGTGCTAAGAGCCAACAGATTAAAGACTAATCAAGATAAATTACAAGATTTACTGGATGCAATAGATATCGAAACCATCGTTCCAGAAGGTCTGCCAGATGCGTTGATATTAAAACAACGCCAGAGTATTTTTAGAACTGATTATTTCAGAGAAGGATTCTTTGAGGTACAAGATGCAGGCTCGCAACTGATTGCCCCCTTCTTGGATGTACAGCCCGGCATGAGGGTAATAGATGCCTGTGCTGGTGCGGGGGGGAAATCGCTTCACCTAGCGGCTTTGATGGAAAACAAAGGGAAGATTGTAGCGATGGACGTGGAGGAATACAAACTCGTTGAATTAATGAAACGAGCCAAAAGAAATGGTGTGGATAATATAGAAGTAAAATTGATTGAGCCTAAAGTATTGAAAAAATACGAAGCCAGTGCCGATAGATTATTGCTTGATGTGCCGTGTTCTGGCTTAGGAGTTATCCGTAGAAATCCTGATTCTAAATGGAAATTGACGCCAGAATTTATTGATAACCTCAGAGTAACGCAATGGAATATCCTTACTGAATATTCTGCGATGCTGAAAAAAGGCGGAAAAATGGTTTTTGCTACTTGCAGTCTTTTACCTTCTGAAAGCGAAAATCACATTAGACGCTTTATGGCTGAGTTTGGTGACCAATGGGAGTTTTTAGGCGAACGCCGTACTTCTACTGCTAAAGAAGGTTATGATGGATTTTACATGGCTTGCTTGCAGAAAAAATAGGATTTTGCATAAAAAAACACTCAAAATGAATCATTGAGTGTTTTTTTTATGTTCTTTTACTATATTTAGTATATCTATTTACTTGTTTAGTAGTATCTAATAAAATTTCTGTAAAACTTATCAACAACTAACATCATTAAATTACACAATGAAAAAATTAATCATTTTATTTTTAATCACACTGATTGGGCAACACGTAGATGCACAGGTTGCTACTCGTTGGCGCGCAACTATTCAGACCGACGGTGGAGCATTACCTTTTGGCCTTGAGATTAAACCTACTAAAAACAAAAAAAAGTTTGATGTTTATGTATTGAATGCCGCTGAAAGATTCAAGACAGATGAAGCTACCTTAGAAGGCGACTCGCTTATTATTCCAATTTCATTATTTGATGCTGAGATTATAGCGAAGAAAAGCGATAAAAATCTGGTAGGCTTTTATCGTAAAAACAAAGGGCGTAAGTCTTTTGCACAATCTCCATTCCAAGCTACTTTAGGTTATGCATTCAGATTCAGAACCAATAAAATGGCGATTCTTGGTAATACTACAGGTAAATGGTCTGTGAATTTTATCAATGCTGAAACTCAAAAAGCTAGTTATGCGGTGGGTACTTTCCAACAAAAAGGTACTACCGTAACAGGTTCATTCTTGACAACCACTGGCGATTACCGCTATATGGATGGTAATATTGTTGGCGATAGTTTGTTCCTTTCTACTTTCGACGGCTCACATGCTTTCTTGCTAAAAGCTAAAGTTGAAGGTGACCAAATCACTGGTAAATTTTACGGCGGTATCAAAGGGTTCAGAAACTTTGAAGCGAAAAGAGATGACAACGCAAGTCTCCCCGATTTAAGTAAAATCACGTTATTGAAAGATGGCTACGATCGTTTTGATTTCTCATTCTTAAATGAAAAAGGTGAAAAAGTTTCTCTTTCAGACAATGCTTATAAAGGCAAAGTGGTAGTGGTACAAATTTTAGGCTCATGGTGCCCGAACTGTATGGACGAAACTAATTACCTAGTACCTTTTTATAATAAAAACAAAGCACGTGGTTTTGAAGTAATTGGTTTAGCTTATGAGAAATCGACTGACTCAGAATTCTTTAAACAGAAAATGGCATTACTTCGCAAACGTTTCGGCATTGACTATCAGTTATTAAATGCTGGGCTAAACAATTCTGAAAGTGCTTCACAAAGTTTGCCATCGCTCAATCAAGTTATAGGTTTCCCTACAACCATCATATTGGATAAGAAAGGAGTTATTCGTTTAACTCACGCAGGTTTCTCTGGCCCAGGTACAGGTAAGTATTATACCGAATGGGTGAAGGAGTTTGAAAGTAAGATAGATGAGTTGATTAAGGAATAGGAATAGGAATAACTTTTCTATTCCTATTAGTGGGTGACTTAAGTCCTACTCATTACCCACATCTTTTAAAAAGTTGAAATAGAAATGTTATTATTGATCAAATTAGCTTAAATGTACATAAATAGTCTTTAAAACCAAGCGTTGAAGCCCTCATATCTAGCGAGGGACTTAAGTCCCTCGCTAGATATAAGTATCTGATTATTAATAATTTATAAACTTATGAGTAATCAGTAGGACTTTAGTCACCGACTAAAAGAAAATCATTTCTCCCCAACCCTTTTTAAAGTAGTATCTTTTGAAATCAATGAACTAAAGCATAAATCAACAAATAAGCCCCTACCCCAGCAAAGTAACCTAACAATGCTGTAAAGCTAATTTTACGCATATACCAAAGAAAATCTATTTTCTCCATCCCCATCACTGCTACACCAGCCGCCGAGCCAATAATCAATACACTTCCCCCTGTACCAGCACAATAAGCCATAAATTCCCAAATTTTTGAATCTGTCGGGAAAGCTGTTAAATCATACATACCCATTGATGCCGCCACTAATGGTACGTTATCAATCACAGCAGAAGCCAAACCAATCACTACTACAATAATATCTTGGTTTCCTATCGTCTTATCCATCCAAGTAGCCAATCCTGTCAGTAAGTGGGTAGATTCTAAAGCACTAATAGCGATTAAGATACCAAGGAAAAACAGAATACTCGAAGTATCTATTTTGCTCAAAGCATGTGCGACTGTAAAAGGCTTTCTCTCCTCCTCATCCTTACCCGAATGCAAGATTTCGGACACAATCCAAACAATGCTTAATCCCAGCAAAATACCCATATAAGGGGGCATGTGTGTAATAGTCTTGAAAATGGGCACACCTAATAAAACGCTGAATCCAGTAATAAGCATAATCCTTGAATGCTGTTTTTGATTGACAGCCTCATGGATTTGAGTCTCTTTTTCTTGAGCTTTTTTCACAGAGCCTTTCAGATGATAGCTCATATAAATCAATGGTATAAGGAGGGAAATCAAGCTTGGAATAAATAATACTTTAATGATATTCATAGTAGTAATTTGTCCACCAATCCAAAGCATCGTCGTTGTTACGTCTCCAATGGGAGTCCAAGCTCCTCCAGCATTGGCTGCTATAATCACAATACCTGCAAAGAGCTTCCTAGCTTCTTCGTCTTTTATCAATTTCCTAATTACCGAAACCATCACAATGGCAGAGGTAAGGTTATCTAATACCGAAGAAAGGAAAAAAGTAATGAAGGCTATCGTCCAAAGTAAAGTAACTTTATCACGGCTTGTAATACGGTCTGTAATTAATTTAAACCCTTGATGAGCGTCAATCAATTCTACGATAGTCATGGCTCCTAACAAAAAGAAAAGTATCTCTGATACTGCACCAAGATGATGTGATAGTTCTTGTAAAACAGGCGTTTTCTCCGAAGAGAATATCATGTAGGTAGTCCAACACAATACTCCTGTAAGCAATGCCGTAGCAGTTTTATTAATTTTGATAGGATGTTCTAAAGCGATGGCCAAATAGCCTATTACAAAAATAGAGATAATTAAAATATGCATTATGCGGTTTGTTATATTGAAGCTGTTTAAACTTTCCGTTTCTGAGGTGAAAGTATTGTATTTTTGAATTGATTTTTTCAAAATTTGGGAAGCATAGCATCGCTATGTTGAGTAAATTTTGGAACAAGCTATTCTAAAAGACTTAGTTTAACCCGAAAGAGAAAGTTTAAACAGCTTCTTTGGTAGTAAAGGTAGAATAAAATCCATTTTAATTTTAATCATTCACAATTTTGAAAAGCCTTTATTAAAAATAAGGATACCCAAACAAGGGAAAAATACAAGATTTTCATTCACTATTTACAAAATGCCAGCAGAAATGCTCAATAAATTCCTTTTTTTCTTTCGCATCCCATAATACTCTTCTAACTTTGTGGGATTTAATTTTTTAGTAATGAAAGTTCTTCCATAAAGGCTTTCTGATTTCCATAAATAAATTCTAGCAAAAAATGAGTTCAATAGTATCGCTCGCAGACCGCATTAATGCACTGGAGGAGTCAGCAACGCTCGGGATGACAAAAAAAGCCCGTGAACTTGCTGCTCAGGGACACAAAGTTATCAGCCTTTCAGTAGGCGAACCAGATTTCAAAACCCCAAAGCACATTTGCGATGCCGCCAAAAAAGCCATTGATGATGGTTTTCATGGCTATTCGCCTGTAGCTGGTTATCCTGACCTTCGCAAAGCGATTGCTGATAAGCTCAAGCGTGATAATAATATTGAGTGGAACCCTGAAAATATTGTAGTTTCTACAGGAGCGAAACACTCATTGGCAAACGTAATTTCTACGTTGGTTAACCCTGGTGAGGAGGTAATTATTTTTGCACCATATTGGGTTTCTTACTCTGAAATGGTAAAATTAGCAGAAGGTACTTCTGTCATAATAGATGGTGCTTTTGATAATAACTTCAAAGTAACACCTGAACAATTTGAAGCGGCTATCACACCAAAAACGAAATTGGTGATGTTTGCTTCGCCAAACAACCCAACGGGTTCTGTTTATACTGAGGCTGAATTAAGAGCTATCGGTGCAATAGTAGCAAAACATCCAAATATTTTTGTGATGGCTGATGAGATTTATGAATACATCAACTTTACAGATGCTGGTCATTTTTCTATCGGTTCAATCCCTGAAATCAAAGACCAAGTAATTACGGTTAATGGCGTTGCTAAAGGGCATGCCATGACGGGTTGGAGAATTGGTTTTATCGCTGCGGCAAAATGGATTGCTGATGGTGTTGAAAAATTACAAGGGCAAGTTACTTCTGGAACAAACTCTATCGCTCAGAAAGCAGCTACGGTAGCTTTCAATGGTACTTTAGAGGAGGCTTACAAAATGAAGGAGGCTTATCTTCGTCGTCGTGATTTAGTAGTAGGTCTTTTACGTGAAATCGAAGGTTTCAAAGTAAATATGCCTGACGGTGCATTCTATGCTTTCCCAGATGTAAGCTATTACTTCGGAAAATCAGACGGTACAACTACCATTAAAGATTCTGATGATTTCTCAATGTGGATATTAGCAGATGCTTTTGTAGCTACTGTAGCTGGAACTAGCTTTGGCGCTCCAAATTGCGTTCGTATCTCTACTGCCGCTGCTGACGAACAATTAATTGAAGCTTGTGAAAGAATTAAAACTTCTGTAGCTAAGTTAAAATAATATTTTTTCTAGTGTATTTGAAAACAAAAGTCCACAAGGTATGTATTTACCATGTGGACTTTTGTTTAATCTAGCAAAAAAACATTCATTACCCTTCTTTAAGCCCTAAGGTTTTTTTTCTACGAAAATTATACTTAGTCTGCCTATTAAAATTTGTAATTGATACTTTTATAAACAAAATCTTACACTTATGGAAAATTCATATTAAATATCAATTTAATGAAATTTGTTTTGATTAAATTGTGACGTAATGCCTAATCATTAATGCAAAGTAGTATGGGAAAGAAAGAAATATATTGGACAATTCAATTGATATGTTGGAGTCTATATATTATTTATACAACGAGTGAATATATTTATTATAAAGTAAACATCAATACAGCCCTTATTTCAGGTCTTATCAACTTATGTATTTTTATCATTAGTACCCATCTTTATTATTTAGCTGTTAATAACAAACAAATAGAATTATTCAATTGGCGTAAGTTTATAGTATTTCCAATTCTGGCCAATTTTATTATTTCTATCATCGTTTATAGTATCAACTTATTCTTTTGGAATATTACTATTCCTTATTCAACCAATGATAATAATACAGACTTTTTAGGCCATGTTTTTTGTTTTACTAGAACATTCAGGTTAATTATGCCTTGGTTTATTTTTTATCATGGAATTAAGTTTGCTAAACGTTCCATCCATGAAGAAAGAGCCAAATTGGAGGCAGAAATGCATGTAAAAGAAATAGAATTAGTCAGTTTAAGAAGTCAGCTAAACCCCCATTTTTTATTTAATTCTCTTAATAGTATTCAGTCCCTTACTTTAACCGAACCTAAACTAGCCAGAGATGCTACGATGAAGCTTTCTGATTTATTGAGGGTTTCTCTATCGTTTTACGATTTAAGAGACATTACTTTTCAAGAAGAACTATTGCTTGTTAAAAACTATCTAGATCTTGAAAAAATGCGTTTTGACGAACGCCTGAATTATAAAACAGATATTAGCAAAACTGTATTGATGGCTAGGGTTCCGCCGATGTCCTTACAACTATTAGCCGAAAATGCCGTAAAGCATGGCATTAGCAAACTTAAAAATGGAGGGAATATTACAGTATTTGCCCACAAAAAAAATAATATACTAATATTTGGCATTCAAAATACTGGCACAATTTTGGCAGATAACTCTGAACATAAGACAAGAAAAGGGATTGGACTTGAAAACCTTAATAAAAGACTGCTTATCAATTATGGACTAAAAGATGCACTGACGATTGAATGTGAAAATAACATTGTGACGGCGCAAGTAAGCATTCCTTTTAAGATATAGTTTTTTTATAACGTTGTTTTTCTATCCAAAAAAACTTTATTTCAACGTTAATCAAAAAAAATAACGAGAAAATTGCTAATTAACACCCTCAAATTCCTTGAAAATGGAATGGAAATTGCTATATTAGCGGAAAATACTAGGTAAGTACTAGAACTACCCCTGAAAGGCTCACAGGTGATGACCTATATTAATTATTGCAAATCAGTTAAGCGAGATGGCTAATAGAAAACCTTACTCTCCAAGAGCTGTTGATCGCCAAAATCAAGACTTGTCCAATATTAAGCCAATGAGTAAGAAAATTAAGACTATCTTGGTGGATGACGAGAGGTTAGCTCGCCAAGAATTAAAGTATTTATTACAAGATTATCAGGACATTCAAATCATTGATGAGGCTGAAAATGTGGACGATGCTATTGAAAAGATTCATCGATTACAGCCTGATTTGATTTTTTTAGATATTGAAATGCCTGAAAAAAATGGATTCGATTTATTGGATGAGCTTGAGTTCATTCCTAAAATTGTATTCGTAACAGCGTATAACCAATATGCTATTCAAGCTTTTGAATCGGAAGCAATGGACTATCTATTGAAGCCGATGAAAGCCGAAAGACTTGCGAGAACGATAGAAAAAATCCGTGCTGAAATCCAACAAGCAAGAATCTCTGAGGCTGTATCCGAAGGAAGACTTCCGCCTGATAAAAGAATATTCTTGAAAGATGGAGACAAATGTTACTTTGTACGTCTTACTGAAATATACATGATTGAATCTGTGGGGAATTATTGCCGTTTCCATTTTGGAAATAACCGACCGATGATTCACCGTTCGCTGAACAAAATTCAGGAGCGACTAGACCCGAATACATTTTTCAGAGCTAATCGCCAGCAAATTATCAATACAGAATACATTGCTGAGATAGATTCGTATTACAAGGGAGGCATGAAAGTAGTACTAAACAATGGAATAGAATTGGAGATTTCAACAAGAAACTCGGTTGCGTTTAAAGACATGATGGGTATTTAGTACATCCGTATTTTATAGCTTATAATTTTAGGAGGTTCTCAAAATATAAATTTTGAGAACCTTTTTTGTTCTGCACTTGAACGGTTTTTTTAATTCTTACCATGAAATTTCTCATTTCAAAACTTTTTTAAACACGCCCACCCCTTAATACAGACCTCATCATCCTATTTCTGCGAAAGTGTACTTTCTCTTGCTTTTGTTACCATAAGTTAAGTACATTTACTTAAAGTAATTCAAAAATTACTCAGAAAAAGGTTTAATGGTGGCGGCTATTAAACCTTTTTTATTGTGAATCATTTCTACTTTGGCAAGCAACTGAATGGCAGATTTTATTATCTTTGCTATTATGCGTATACTGAAAATTTTATATACCGTTTGGGCTGTTTTCTGGTTCGTTTCTTTATTCCTTATACTTTTTCCTTTTTTCTGGCTTTTTCTACAGAAAGAAGTATGGAAACCCAAAGCACACTATCTAAACCGATTATGGGGTAAAATATATTTCCCTATAATAGGTGTTCCCATCCATATCAAATTTGAAGCCCCTATTGATGTCAATAAAACGTATGTTTTTTGTGCTAACCATTTTTCATATATAGACATTGCCGTTATGGGTATGGTTATTCAAAACTATTACGCATTTGTTGGCAAGGCAGCCCTCAAGAAAGTTCCCTTGTTTGGCTATATGTTTAGGAAACTGCATATTCAAGTAGATAGAAACGATAAAAAAAGTCGTACAACTTCGCTTACTCGCTCGCTTAGGGCATTAAAAAACGGGCGAAGTATCATCATTTTCCCCGAAGGTGGTATTAAAACCAAGCATCCTCCTCAAATGCATACTCCTCTTAAAGACGGAGGTTTTTTAATGGCTATTAGTCAGCAAGTGCCTGTAGTCCCCATTACTTTTCTTAATAATTTTCATGTATTGAAAGATGGTGAGTATCTATTATCTCCCAATCCTATTCAAGTAATTGTTCATCAGCCCATTGAAACAATAGGAATGACTACAAATGATATTGAGTCTTTGAAAAAACAATTTATTGAGGTTGTTCAAGGAACGTTGAATATGGCATATCACAATCAGGTCAATTTTCAAGAAAGTATGCCATAAAATCCAATCAAAAGTTTGTTTTGCCTATTATCCAAAATAATAATATCATTTGACACGATAGAATTTACTTTGAATCAAAATAAACAATCAAAATCTAAAAGATAAAGTCATGAGATCTCACGAAATAGATTACAAAATTATAGGAGAAGACATCCAACTGGTAGAAGTAGAACTAGACCCTAATGAAACCGTTATTGCCGAAGCAGGAACAATGTGTTATATGGAAGAAGGCATCGTTTTTGAAACAAAAATGGGTGATGGTTCTAGTGCTGACAATTCGATAATAGGTAAATTATTTCAGGCTGGCTCACGTTTATTAACAGGCGAGTCATTGTTTATGACACATTTCACCAACCGTGGTTATGGGAAACGCAAGGTAGCCTTTGCTGCACCGCACCCAGGAACAATTATACCGATTGACCTTTCAACACTCCCTGGTAATACCTTAATTGCCCAAAAAGATAGCTTTTTGTGTGCAGCTTTAGGGACACAAATTTCAATCACTTTCAATCAGAAAATTGGAGCAGGTTTGTTTGGAGGCGAAGGGTTTATTTTAGAGAAACTACAAGGGGATGGTTTAGCTTTTGTGCATGCAGGTGGAACAATCATTGAAAAAAGATTAAACAATGAAACCCTAAGAATAGATACAGGTTGTATTGTTGCGTTTGAACAGACACTAAGTTATGATATTCAGAAGGCTGGAAACCTAAAATCGATGGTTTTTGGCGGAGAAGGTATCTTCTTGGCTACCGTTCGTGGAACTGGTCGCGTTTGGATTCAGTCGATGCCATTATCAAAATTAATCCGTACTTTATCACCATACGGAGGAAATGCTAATAAAGAGAGTGGCTCTGTGATAGGTGGTTTAGGAAATATATTTGGCGATTAATCTATTAACTAAATTATCGGCTTATTTTTGTTGATAATTTTGATTGATACTATTTATGATGATTAAAAAAAGATTCCTTTTTTATAGTAGTGCAAGTTTGTTGGCTTGCACTTTTCTTATTTTGAGCCTTAGCAGTTGTAGGAAAACGCAAGACAAAAACGATTATGTACCTAAACCAAAAGGGTTTAACCGTATTGACTTACCCCCTACAAAGTATGTTCAGTTACTTGAAAATCATCCTTATACTTTTCAGTATTCTAGCCAAGCCATTATAAAGCCTGATACGGTAGCATGGGCAGAGCCCCATTGGATATATATTTATTATCCAGCCTATAAAGCAGTGATTCAGTTAACTTATAAAGACCTTAATAACGACCCCAACAAACTGTCGAAGCTGATTGATGATGCCTACAAACTGGTGGCGAAACATAATCAAAAAGCGTCGTCTATTCAAAATTATGTATTAACAACGGGAGCAAAACAAAAAGCAATGCTGATACAGCTTGAAGGTGAAGTACCCACTTACCTACAGTTTTATACCACAGATTCTACAAAACACTATTTACGTGGAGCATTGTATTTTAACACAGCCCTCAAAAGCGATTCTCTTGAGCCCGTTATCGAATACCTAAAAAAAGATGTGATTCATCTAGTAAATACCTTGCAGTGGAAAAAATAATATGATAAATATGAAGCTGTTTAAACTTTCCGTTTCTGAGGTGAAAGTATTGTATTTTTGGATTGATTTTTTCAAAATTTGCGAAGCATAGCATCGCTACGTTGAGTAAATTTTGGAACAAGCTATGCTAAAAGACTTAGTTTAATCCGAAAGGGAAAGTTTAAACAGCTTCTATATCAATTTCAAAAGCTAGTCTCAAAAGGACTAGCTTTTTATTTTAAGGATTTTCGAGTAAATTACACTTACAAATTATTCCTAATTCCCATATATGTCTGACTCCCTTTTTAAAAGTATTGTTGAGAGACGTCGCTCTGTAAGAGTTTTTGATAACAATGCCCCTTTCGATGACTCAGTAGTTTCTAAAGCCTTATCGCTTGCCGTACTTTCTGCCAATAGCAGTAATATGCAACTTTGGGAATTTTATCAAGTAAAAACACAAAGTGTGCATGAGGCTCTTAACAAAGCTTGTATGGGACAATCGGCGGCAAAAACAGCCAATCAATTAGTAGTTTTTGTTACTCGCCAAGATAAATGGAAAGAAAGAGTAAAATGGAATTTAGCCAATCTCCATAAACAATTTGAGGGCAAAACATTAACCAAGAAAGATGAGCGAGCTTTGGCTTATTATCAAAAATTGATGCCTTTAGTATATCGCAACGATTTCTTTGGTCTCAATACACTTATACGCAGTATTATCGTATTTTTTATGGGTTTCAACAAACCATTTCTACGTATTCGTAATCATGGCGACCAGCGTGTAATGTGTCATAAATCTTGTGCTTTAGCAGCCCAAACTTTTATGCTGAGCATGGCTTCAGATGGATATGATACTTGTCCTATGGAAGGCTTTGATAGCGATTTAGTCAAGAAAATTTTGAAGCTCCCTCCTGCTGCCGAAATCAATATGATAATTGCCTGTGGTGTCGGCAAACCAGAAGGTATTTATTCAGACAGAATAAGAGTGCCGAACGAAGACGTAATCTTTGCAGTATAATTAACAAACTATCTTTATTTTATGAAAAAACCATTATTACTAGCCCTTACGCTAATGTCATTTTGGGGAAATGCCCAAAAGAAAAAAACAGCACCAGTTGCTACTGATACCGATAAACAAACGGTAATCAGCAATATCGACAAACGCTTTGATGAATACGCAGGTATCTCAAAGCAAATCTGGAATTTTGCAGAATTGGGCTATATGGAAGAAAAAAGCTCATTGCTCTTGCAAGAACAGCTCAAGAAAGAAGGCTTTACCGTACAAGCTGGCATTGCAGGCATTCCTACGGCTTTTGTAGCTACTTTTGGCGAAGGCAAACCCGTTATCGGTATTTTGGGTGAATATGATGCCCTACCGGGCTTAGCACAACAGGCAGTTCCAGAAGTAAGTCCTATTCCTAACCAAAAAGGTGGACACGGTTGCGGACATAACCTATTCGGAACGGCTTCTGTAGCGGCGGCGGTTGAGGTAAAAAATTATCTAGTAAAATCAGGACAAAAAGGAACTATCAAAATTTACGGCTGTCCTGCTGAAGAAGGAGGTTCGGGGAAAGTGTACATGGTGCGTGAAGGCTTTTTTAACGATGTAGATGTAGTATTGCATTGGCATCCAGGCTCACAAAACTCAGCCGATGCGGGTACATCTTTAGCCAACAAAAATGCTAAATTTCGTTTCAAAGGAATTGCCTCACACGCTGCGGCTTCACCTGAACGTGGACGTTCTGCCTTAGATGGTGTAGAAGCGATGGATATGATGGTAAATATGATGCGTGAGCACATTCCTCAGGATACTCGTATTCACTATGTTATCACGAAAGGTGGTGACGCACCAAATGTTGTTCCTGCCTATGCAGAAGTATATTATTATGCTCGTCATAAAGACCGTGAAATATTAAAAAGCGTTTGGAAACGCATTGAAAATGCGGCACAAGGTGCTGCTTTGGGAACTGGTACAAAGGTGGAATGGGAAGTGCTAGGAGGAGTATTTAACCTATTACCAAACATTACTTTGGCCAATGTAATGCACGCCAACTTAGCTAAAGTTGGGGGCGTAATTTACAATGAAGAAGAAAAGAAATTTGCCTTATCGCTCAGCGAAACCCTCGGCGAACAAAAACAACCTATCGAAAATGCGGCACAAGTAAAAGATTTTCGTGATGGTGCTGAAAGTGCAACAAGCGGAGGTTCTACAGATGTAGGCGATGTTAGCTGGACAGTTCCGACGGTGGGATTACAAACTGCTACTTGGGTTCCAGGTTCATCTGCACATAGCTGGCAATCTACAGCAGCGAGTGGCATGGGTATTGGGCAAAAAGGAATGATTGTGGCGGCTAAAACCATTGCTTGTACAGCCATCGATCTTTTGAAAGACCAAACATTAATCGACAAAGCAAAAGCTGAGTGGGAACAAAAAAGGGGTGCGAATTTTAAATACGAAGCCTTGTTGGGCGATAGAAAACCAGCGTTGGATTATCGTAAATAGGTTAGAGGATTGTTTTTTTGCTATAAACATTTAAATCTTAACGGTTTTGTAGTTACAAATCCCAAAGGGATTAAATGTTTATAGCAAAAACAAGTTAGGTCAGTAATAGTAAATATTTTTTATAATAATATCCTACTGCAATTTAAAATACTTCATCGTCAGATTACATGAAAACATACTCTCCATATTAAAGTCTGTACGTCCAATACTTTTCAAATGACCAGACAACATGTCATTTAATGCTGATATGTGATTTACTTCCAAAAAGCCTAAAACTCTTTGATAAGTTTTAATCAAAAACTCGTCTCCGAACTGGCAAGAAATCATTACCGTTCTTATATTATTTGAAGCACGTGCCATCCCAAAATAGAATACAGATTGGTCTATTTCCGAATCTTCATAAAGCACAGGATTTTCTGGATTTTCAAGCGATTGGTATAAGATTGGATTCAACTCATTGAGTAAAGAGGTAGATTCATCCACTTGAGTTTTAAAATGTTGTTGCAACGCTGGCGTATAGACTGTCTCAGACAGCTTACAGTATACCTCTATACGTTGACGATTAATTTTAAAGATATTAATCAAGCCTTTCAGTATTTCTTCATTAGTAATTTTCATGGTATGCTATTGGTGTTATAAAATGGATGACGATTCTATCTTTATTATTTTTTTGCAAAAAATGCTATAATTTTTGCAGTGAATATTACCATATTTAGGCAGATAAGCTGGTAAGCGTAGCTAGCATATTTATTAAAAAAATATACCAGTTGCTATTGAATAGGCAATCATCTCATTTTATGAGTAAATAGCTCTACGAGATAGGTCTATAAGGGGAAAAAAATCATTATTATTTATTGAGTGCTTCAAATTCGCTACATCATGTATAGCAAATCTAAACAACGAATAAATGAAATATACCACTAACCGATGAGGTTAAACGGTGCAAAAAAAGGGATGATTGTAAAGATGAAGCTGGTAAAAGATTATCTTTTTAATTGAAGGTGATTGAAAAAATTTAATAACTTACTTTGTTAGGTAAGCTTGCAGAAGCATTGTCAACTTTTTGAAAGTTGACAATGCTTCTGCAAATGCAAATATTATTACCTGCTTTGATATACGTTTAAGCCGGTTTTATTGAGCAAGCACTTTTTTAATAACAAAGTCACCAATATTGGCTCCTTGTTTTGCACCATACTCTATAGAATCTTTGAAGTGAATCCCTCCATAGAATCGAGAAATAGCCGCTTCAGACGCCGCCTGTTTGAAGGATTTAAACGAACGTTTCGGAATACCAAACTCCACTTCTACCACATCAGTATAGGCAAAATTATCCCCTACTAAATGCGTCAGAAGCGTTGCCACTGCCGAAGAGATTACGCTATGCCCACTGGTGTACTCAGGGAAAGGCGGCGTTTGTAGTAATCCTCGCCAATTAGGATCTATTTGTTGATTGATAGCGGTTTCTGGTCTAATTCTATTACTTCTGTATTTTTCATCCCAACAAGAAATAAAAGCATCAGCCATCGTGATGCCCACCATCGCATGCCAACGTACTGCTTCTGATAGATTGACTTTTTTCTGTAAACAAGCTATTCCTGTAATACCCATCCAGTGTCCGCCCGGAGATATTTTTTTGGTGCCAAAACTAACATGCCCTTTTTGATTCAAGAAAAAAGGATTACAATCCCAAAAGTTAGCAATATGAATTTGTTCTTTGGTGAGATGTTGTGTAGCATCGTACACTTCTTTTACGAGTCCAAAAAAGGCACTATTTTTATCTTTACTATATGGAATAGCGGGTGTTGGCTTGAATTGAGCGGCACTATCTAACACAAAAGGACGGAGCGTACGCCAATGTGGCTCGTAGGCTTCTGTATATGCTGGGGGTGTTGGTTGCCAATAGCCTTCTTTATTGATAGGAGTATATCGTAAATAACCACTCGTTTTTACATAGCCGTCTTTAGCGGCATATTTCACTAAGCGTTTTACAACAGAATCGGCATAAGCTATAGATGCTTGCAAAGTTTGCGGCGTAATTTTTCGAGACTGTTCAACATTTTTTACCAATTCTTTACGAGCACTTTCTAAGGTATATCCCGAGGGCAACAAATCTTCGCCCATTCTTAATAACGAATAAATAGCCGCAAAGTCTTCTGCAATGGGTGAAGTAGATTTTAAATCATCAAAATTAGGATAGGCATTTAACTTCCCTTTCAGCTTTACTAATTTGGCATTGGCAACGTTACGCGACAAAATTTCATAAGGGGCTAAGTTGGCATAAGCATAATAACGTGCAGCTGCGCAGGGGCCTGTAACATCGCTCACCATGACATCGGTAAGTTGCTTTAAAGCTTTTACATAAGCTTTTGTATCCGTCAAAGAAGGCGTTTCTTTAGCATATAAGCTAGTTTGTAATAACATTCCCAAACATATTATCACATGGATAAAACCTTGTTTTTTCATTTTTATTATTATTTTATTCGTGGTTAGGTTATCAGCTATCCTAATTATTATTCCTTAATTGATAAGTTGAAATGGTATCGTTATTTCTAAAAAAATGTAACTGTTGTCCTTTTTTATTTTTCGTAATTACAATATCTCTGACTTCCCCTTTCACTTGCAAACCTGTTTGAGATTGTGATAAATATTCAAATTGACAATTACCTTTATTTACAAAAAGCATTCCATAATTGGCGTCCATTTTCCCTATTTTGATACGACTATGAAACTGATTCCCTGCTAGTATCAAATCCTTCAAGCCATCGTTGTTTACATCTATCAAACTAATGGCATAGACGGGGGCAAATTGTGCCTCAATAGGCAAAGCTATGGGCTGAAATGTGCCATTTCCCTTGTTTTCTAGCACAATCGATTGAAAGGAATTCGCTGTGAGCGTATCTGCTAATTTGAGTTGCTCGACATTTAGCATATCTTTTAGCTCGGCATTGGCATAAGCGGCATAGGTTGTAAATTTTTTACGCAGGGCAAATACTTGATTCAAGGCTTCGTCACGACTGACTAAAGGATAGGCTTTTCCTTGAACATAATAACAAAGAAATGGGTCAATGGCTTCATTCTGGTCAAAATCCCCATAGACTAACGACACAGGCTCTTTATCTGAAGGTTTTAGCTGATTATTTAAGCCGTAATTGCCCACAATCACATCCAAATCTCCATCATTATCTAAATCGGCTAATTCCATTGTATTCCACCAACCTTTCTGTTCGTCACCTACAATAGCATTAGCATTTTGAACAAATGTACCTTTATTGTTTATCCAGACGGTTATGGGTTGCCAATCGCCAGCAATAATAAGGTCATCCCATCCATCTTTATTAACATCTAAGCTTTGTGCAGTCGTAACCATTCCCAGCTTTTCAAAAGCTGGTGCCAGTGTTTTGGTGACATCTGTAAAAAAGCCCTTTCCATCATTTTGGAGCAGTCTGCTCGTTATTGCAAGTGGATATGAACCAGGTACTCCCCTCCCTCCAATAAATAAATCAATGTCTCCATCATGGTCAAAATCTATGGCAGTTACACAGGCATCACTATTTATATCACCCGCAATTAGATTATCCTCTGCCTTTTTAAAATGACCTTTTCCATCGTTGATATATAACCTATCTTGAAGCAATAAATCATCTGGTAAATAAGCATAACCTCCACTTACTACGTATAAATCAAGGTCGCCGTCTTTATCTGCATCAAAAAATAAAGCATCCGTATCCGTACACATGATGTCTGCTTCTATACTTGCTTGCTCAGTTCCTAACCATGAACCATCGGCTTGTTGAATCACAATAGCGCCCGACTGTCCTTTTGAGCCTCCAATATAAATATCTTCTAATCCATCACCATCGACATCCCCTTTTGCTACTTTAGGTCCAACATACGAAAGCATATTGGGCAATAGTAACTGACGTTTGAAGTCATTATAATCATCCTCAACATTTCCGTAAGGAATTGTATCTTTTTTGACGGCAACAAATAAGCTGGGTGTAGCTTTTGGAAGAATATCTTTAATGTTTTTCACTGGACTTACAGTTAAAACTTGATTTGCCTTTACTGATTTAAATACTTGAGAAGTCTGATTAGCAAAAACTACCTTGACACTATCTATCAAAGTATGTTCACCTACACCAAAATGTAAGGGCATCAGCATACATGATTGAAATCCACGTGTTGGATAATGCTCTCGATATTGCATTTTTCCTTGATTGTATACCCAAACTTTAGCACCATACGTACTGCTTTTAGCCATATCGCTAAGTTGTACCTTTAAATAGTGCTGTGTAGTATGCTCATTTTGATAAATAGCGGCCTCGTTATTGACGTTATTGGTAATAATTTCTAGATCTCCGTCATTATCCAAATCTGCATACACTGCTCCGTTCGACAATAAAAGCTGATCACAATGCCAATCTTTCGTTTTATTTTCAAACTGCAATCTTCCGTTATTTCTAAAAATATAGTTTTGAGTAGCTGTAGAAGGCATTTCTTTTAAAATATCCATCATGGCAGTAGGACTTCCCTGAGCGGCTTTAAGTTCTTTGTCTGCATAAAACTTCATAAAATCCATGTTGGTATAATCACGGAGGTATCCATTGGTAACAAACAAATCTTTAAACCCATCATTATCAAAATCAGCTACTAATGGCGACCAACTCCAGTCTGTATTAGAGATACCACTTAGCTGGCCGATTTCGCTAAACGTACCATCACCATTATTCAGTTGGAGCATATTCCGCATAATCTGGTGATAAAAACCATTACGAATCATGCTTTTATAATTTTCATAATTCTCTGGGCCATACAACAGTTTTTGTCGGCGGTTGTCCTCAGGAAGCATATCAAGGGTGAAAATATCTGGTAAACCATCATTGTTCATGTCTACTACTTCATTGCCCATTGAAAACTGGCTCAAGTGACCAACTGACTCTTCTAATTTATCTGTAAAAGTACCATCCCCATTATTGATATACAGATAATCTTGTTCGATATAATCGTTTGAAACATAAATATCAGGCCACCCATCAAGGTTAATATCAGCAATAGCAATGCCTAATCCAAAACCTAAAGGATTGCCTTTGATATTAGCCTGTATACTGACATCTACAAACTTTCCCTTTTCATTCTTAAGCAAACGGTCGCCAGCGGTTTCATCACGCTGAGATTTTAGCACCGAGGCATCAAAGCGTTTATAATCTTTGATGCTATGGTTGAGTAAAAAACAATCTAAATCACCGTCTTTGTCATAATCAAAAAATGCAGCTTGCGTAGAATTAGTAGGTAAATCAAGACCGTATTCTGAGGCCTTTTCTTGAAAAATGAAGTTTTTTTGATTGATATACAATTTATTGCGGCGGGAATTTGCATCACCATCTCCTGAATAACATACATAAATATCTAGCCAACCGTCTTGGTTAATATCTACTAAAGTCACGCCTGTTTTCCAGCCATTCCCTTTACTTATTCCTGCTTGTTGCGTAACATTTTTAAACTTTAGATTACCTACATTTTGGTAGATATGGTCTTGCACTATATTACCTGTAAAATACAAATCAAGCAATCCATCGTTATTCAAGTCACCAACAGCTACACCACCACCATTGTAAAAGTATTCATAAGCTAATACATTCCTTTTTTCAGTTTCTATTAACTGATTCACGAAAGTTACACCAGACTCAGTGGAGGGCACAAACCTGAATTGGGCATTTACAGCGCTTGTAATTAACCCAAACAACATTTGTAGGAACAATGCATAAGTCAATTTCATAAGATTCTAAATTTGTGATGAATTTTTGGTTAGGGAGTATTACAAATCAAAATATAACTTAATAAAATTAAGATACAAAATTTAGAACTTCTCTATCATTCAAAATGCCTCCGTAAACAGAGGCATTTTGACATAGCTTTAATATTATAAGTTGTACTATGGGCTTTAGGTTTACCCTAAAGCCCAAAACATTATTATTATTGTTTATCCCACCACATACGAGTAGTAAACAAGTCAGCTCCTTGTTGAGCAATTGCAGCGTTGTACTGAGCAGCATTTTTACTTGATTCGGACTGAGGATATTTTAAACGGCGAGGAATAACACCAGCCGTTTCGTTACCTATGTAGTTAGTCGGTGTTAATACTGGGTATCCAGTACGTCTCCAGTTAGCATACGCTTCATAAGAGTTCAAGAAGTTAACAGCCCAATACTGAGTATGGATTTGTTGCATCTGAGCATCAGTAGTTGTTGCTGTATATGGGTGAGCCACCAAATAAGCAGTAATATCTGCATCAGAAATAGTTGCACCATATAAACTAAACATTTTCATAGCAGCCGTAACACCTTTGTTGTAGTGAGTAGCCGCTTGGCCATCGCCCCAACCACGAACTGCAGCTTCAGCTAATAGATACTCAACTTCTGCATACGATTGGAATACTGTTGGAGCTGCTGGACTAGCGATATAGTTTAGGTTTGCTTCAGAATATTCAGCCAAAGAATTGTCGCCCCAAGTAGGAATCAACGTTTTGATTGTCGTATTGTCATAGCCATTTGGTAAGCCTTTTTGTACAGCAGGAAGAGAGCTTGTTGGTAACTGTGTTGCGTCAGCATTTCCTTGCCACAAAGTAGCAATGTATGGCAAACGAGGGTCGTTATTGTTTTTCAAGAAAGAAACAAAAGTATTACTCAATTTGCTATTAGCTTTACCTTTCAAGTTAGCTGCATCATACTCTTGTGTTCTCAAGGTATTACCATCTAAGTTACGGTTGTTATCGTTGGTATTTTGGTGATTAATCTTAGCAAGATCATCATTGCTTTGCATTACACCAGCAGCGATAGCTTTTTTCACCCAAGCCTGAGCAGAAGCTGCATCAACTTTAGTTAAACGCATACCTAAACGAAGCATCAATGAGTTAGCAAAACGTTTCCATTTTACAACATCTCCTCCATATACAGGGTCAGCAGTACCATAAGTTGCTTTTGAAGCATCTAAAGCAGTACCAGCCGCTTCCAATTCTTTCAACAAGTCTGCATAAATATCTGCTTGCTTGTCATATTTTGGAGAATACACGTTATTCAAATAACCTTTACCAGCTTCAGAGTAAGGAATATCCCCGTAAAGGTCAGTCATACGGCTATAGATATAAGCTCTCCAGATTCTAGCAATGTTGTACTTGTTGCTTAAAGCTGAGTTATCTTTTGTCAACGATACAATTTGCTCAATTTCTTTTACTTGGTTTTGGTAACCAGTATCGAAATAAGCACTATAGTATTCAACATTCGATAAATACTTATCGCCCGACCAATAGGTAGTCAACGAGGCAAAATGTTGAATCATTGCACCACAGTAAATCAAATTGGCACGGTGGTTTTCGTATCCAGTACCTGCAGTTTTAACAATGTTATAAGTAAACAAGTTTTCTAAAACTGGCTCAGTAAGAGCGTTAGGGTTCTTGTTCATTTCTTCGAAACCACTATCGCATGATGAGGCTAACAATGAGGCAGCCGTTAGCATACCTGTTAGCATTAATCCTCTTTTTTGTTTTATATATCTAATCATTATTTCAAAAGTTTTGAGTAAAAAAACTAGAATTTAGCCATTAAGTTCAAGCCAAAACTACGTGTAGTTGGCACACCAAACATTTCTAAACCTTGAGCGTTACCGTTGTTGTAAGTAGATTCTGGGTCAACATTTGGCACGTTGTTGAACAACATCAACAAGTTACGAGCTACAAAAGAGATACTCAATGATTGAATTGGTGATTTACCCAATACCGATTTAGGGAATGTATAACCAAATGTCAATTGTCTCAACTTTGCGTAATTAGCATTATAAACAAACTCATCAGTGATAGTAGTTGAGATTCCAGTGAAGTAATCCTGAGCAGAAATCGTTTTTGTAAACGCCTCACCATTTTCATCAACACCTTTTACTGTTACACCAGTTTCTCTGATACCATTTTCAGCAGTTCTTTGAGCCAAACCGTATCTAGTTGCAAAAGCATTAGTAGCAGAGTACAACGAAGCACCAAATTTTGCATCAATCAAGAAACTCATGTTGAAGTTTTTATAGCTAAACGAGTTAGTTAAACCCATCGTTACTGGAGGTACGCCTCTAGCTATTTGTGTGAATTCTCCTTGTATTGGTAAACCAGTAGCTTTGTTATATACAATATTTCCAGCAGCGTCTCTCTTAGCTTTGTAACCAGCAATCATACCATATGACTGTCCTTCAAAGTTATATACATAAGCGTTACGAGTTCTAGACTCATCCATTGAAAGCGTTTTCAAACCAGGAGCAATTGTTACTACCTTATTATTATTATAGGCTAAGTTATAACTAACATCCCATTTAAATGAACTTGTTCTTACTGGATTCCCAGTTAATAAAATCTCAATACCTTTGTTTTCAACACGACCTACGTTCAACAATACATCTTGATAACCACTTGCTGAAGAAACAGAAGCTTTAACAGCATCATCGGTAGTAACACGATTATAAATAGTTAAATCGATTCCTAAACGATTGTTCAATGTTTTCAATTCAATCCCTAATTCAGACGTAGTAGTAGAGTTTGGTTTCAACGTTGAGTTTGGAATTGTGTTGCTACCAATATTCATCAATGGATTTGAGAAATATGGGTTTGACTGCAAAGTATATGGTAAATTCAATGCGTATTCTTCAGGATATCCACCTCCTACAGTAGCCCAAGAAGCACGTACTTTACCATAAGACAACCAGTTTGGACGTTCAGCTATAGCGTCTGAGAAAACAAATCCTGTACTCACACCTGGATAAAAGATGTTATTGTTTTTAGGATCTAATGTTGAGAACCAGTCATTACGACCTGTCAATGTTAAGAAAAGTATATTCTTATACCCAAAATCAGCTGAACCATATATTGAATTTACAGCACGTTTTTTGTATTCATAGTTCCAGTTACTTGAAATCAAGTTACTTGGGAAATAATTAAATGGAACGTTAAACTGACCACCACTAATACCTGTAGCTTCGTTAGTTCTTAACATTTTGTTTCCTCCAACAAAAGCGTTAATCGAAAGATTACTTACTTCTTTTTGGAATCCTACAATCACCTCAGCATTGGTTTCAATAATCTTACGTTCGCTTTGGCTCATGCTACCAAGTGTGCTATATGCAAGACCAGTTGGCTCTATTTGCCAGAACTTCAATTGGTTATAGTCTGTACCCAAACGACCTTTAGCATAGAAATTATCGTTGAAGTTATAACGCAAATTAAATGAACCCATGAAACGGTTACGATCATCAGTATTTTTTACTTTAGTAGTAGCAAAATATGGGTTTTGGGCATACACGTTATCGTTCCAAAGTGATTCGTAACCACGACTATCAACACCTGGAGCCAAAGTACGAATATCAATACTTGTTGCCAACAATTGTGCTGCTACGTTAGGGTTTTTAGGAGTATCAGACAAGAAAGAACGGTTTTCACCTTTTTCAACGTTGTACTGCACTACACTTTCAAATACAACTTTATTAGAAAGTCTTCCATTCGTACTCAAGTTAAATGATTTACGACCAAAAGTAGAATTAGGAACAACACTTTTTGAGTCTGCATTTGACATCGAGAAACGGAAGTTTAAATCTTTGTTACCTCCGGAAACTGCCAAAGTATTAGAGAACGTACTACCCACATTGTAGAAGTTCTTGATATTATCTTTCTGAGCTACGTAAGGACGAGCAACACCATCAGACTGGATTACTGGAGAACCATCTAACTTAGCACCCCATGACAATTTACCAGCAGCAAGAGCTTCGTCAGCTGTTGTTGGTTTTGCACCACGTGTACCAGCACCGTATTGATATTGATAATCAGATAGCTTCAATGGTACTTCAGCTGTATAAGTAGAGTTGAAATCTACCCCTAAGCCTTTTTGAGATTTACCACTTTTTGTAGTAATCAAAATTACACCACTACCTGCACGGAAACCATATAAAGCAGCAGAGGCACCACCTTTCAATACTGTAACAGATTCGATATCGTCTGGGTTGATTGAGTTCAAACCGTCACCTGTATCGAAACCACCCCACATACCAGCAGAGTTTACGTTAGTATTATCAATAGGTACACCATTGATTACGTATAATGGTTGGTTGTTACCACCCAATGAACCATTACCACGGATAATTACACGGCTAGAACCACCAGGACCAGTAGCAGTACTCGTAGCATTCACCCCTGCAATTTTACCAGAAAGAGCATTACCAAGGTTTAATTCACGAGCTTGTGTAAATTCGCTACCTTTTAATTCAGATACAGCATAACCAAGTGCTTTTTTGTCTTTCTGAACACCTAAGGCAGTCACAACTACTTCATCAAGACTTGCAGCAGTAGCCTCTAATACAACATCAACAACAGTGCGATCTCCAACTTCTACTTCTTTAGTAGCGAATCCTAGCGAGCGAAAAATTAATGTACTTCCTTTTGGTACATTAAGCGAGTAGTTACCTAAAACGTCGGTAACTGTTCCTTTGGCAGTTCCTTTAATAAGGACGTTAACACCCACCAAGGCAGATTGATTACTGTCAGAAACTTTACCTTTTATAGCCTGAGCAAAAAGCTGCGAGCTTGAAAAGAGTAGTAATGCAGTAATTAACATAGTAAAATTACTTTTGCATGCTTTCATTTTTTTTAAGATTACAGTGAAAAATAGACTTCTTTAATAAACTTGACCTAGGTCAAAAAAAATGTAATAAAGACTTTAAGGAGGGATTTGGGTTTTGGAGTACATAACTTTATTTATTAATTAAATTGTTGTTCAATTGATTAGTTTTAGTCACACAGCCCGCCCCACTTTTGTTGTTGAGAAATACTATTTATTTAATTTAAATTAGTACAATTTCCTTTATTTGTAAATAAAATTTATATATATTTAATACATAATAAATTTATTTAAAATATAGATTTTCGATACATAATCTAAAAAGTGAATAAATATAAGAAAATACTATAAGTTCTAACCAAAATAATTAAAAAAAGTAAAAAAAAATGCAAAATTTTCTTTTAATCGGTAACATATTGCATAATTTAAGATTATTTTACACCTACAGTCAAATTTATAAATTGAGCAATTAGTAAAAATTATTAAAAAGTATTTTAAGAATAAATTAGGTAAAGGATAGCTCGGTTGTAGAGGAAATTATTTTTTTGTTCTTTTGTAATGAAACCCATTTAACTCTCGCTTTTGTATCAGATAATTCGTTTTTATAAGACTATTTATTGAAATAAAAAGCCTAATATTGACAACCTTATTTTTCACATAAACTCCATTTATTAAAACATGTCTTTTCATTCCCTAGAATCTTCTGAAATAGAAGTATTTGATAAAGAGTCCATCGTAGATAAGAAAAAAAATAGTTTAAGACGTAAAATATTACAAGACTTATACTTCAATGGGAATAAAACAATTGCTCAGTTAACTAAAGAGATTCATACCAGTGTTCCCTCTGTTACGGCATTACTCGAAGAATTGATGACCGAACGTTGGATTATAGAAATCGGCCCAGCGGAAGCTCAGTTTGGAAGGAAACCCATTCTTTATACATTAAATCCTAAGCAACGATATACTATTATCTTGGATATTGCTATTCATGGTTCTAAAGCAGCCATTATCAATTTGCAGAACCAAGTAGTATTTGAACAAGACATTCATTTTTGTTTAGAAGACAGCCCTGCTATCTTAGATAAAATATGTACATCTATTGATACCATCTTATTAAAGTCTGATATTCAGCTACAGGAAATCATCGGCATTGGTATTTCTATGCCGGGATTGATTAATCCCAACAATGGCTATAATTATACTTATAGAAATATAAACCCTGAAAACCAATCGCTGGTTGAGTGGCTCAAAAACAATTTTTCTATTCCTTTTTACCTTATTAATGATACTCAAGCGACTATCATTGGTGAAAACCAATTTGGGCTATCTAAAGGTATGCAAAATGTGTTGTCTGTAAATATGGATTGGGGTGGGGTTGGATTGGGTATTGTATTAAATGGAAAGGTTTTTCAAGGTTCAAACGGTTTTGCTGGCGAATTAGGACATATCCAAGTAAAGGAAAATGGCGAGTTGTGTTCGTGTGGTAAAGTTGGGTGTTTGGATACGCTCACCTCGGCAGCATCATTAATTCGTAGAGTAAAAGAATGTTTGAAAGAAGGAAAAGTTTCCAGACTTGCTAAAACCAATCTTGCTGATATTGATATAGAGTTGGTGATAGAGGTTGCTAATGGTGGCGATGCCTTGGCTATTGATTTACTACATGATATCGGGAAAGAAATGGGTAAGGGGTTATCTATCGCTGTGCATTTATTTAATCCAGAAGCCATCGTCATCAATGGTATTCTAGCAAAAGCTGGGCGGTTTATCAGTAACCCAATAGAACAAGCTATTAATAAATATTGCTTAGTAGATTTTAAGAGTAATTTAAATATAGAGGTTTCTACTTTGGGTGAATCAGCACGTTTATTGGGCACTCAAGTTTATTTAATTGAAAACATCTTGATTTCTTAACCTTTAATGAGATAGAGATTTTACTACTATATATAGTAAGAAATTCATCTTGATAAAAATAAACCTCCGCCTTAAAAGTACTCTTACATCTAATTATTTTTTTGAATTAGTAACGTAAACATATCATCGTATATCATGAATGTTTGTTTTTTTCCGATACCTCATAATTTTCATATTGATAATGATGGGAAATTTGGAATCTTATTAACTTTTTGATTACTTTTATGGTCACGCCTTTTAACTAATTCACCAGAAGCAATGAAAAAATTTCTGTTTATCATTAGTATCCTATCCTTAACAAGCTGTCAAAAAAACGTTTATTTGACAGGTTCTTTAATGCACCAACTTCAAGAGAATGAACTTGACCTTACTAGAATTCAATTTTATAACGACAATCCCCTTTATTTAGAAAGAGAAGTGCCCTCTTCAGATGCCAATATTAAATCTGGGAAAGTGGTTTTCAAAAATGGAAGATATATCAATAGGATTACCCTAGAAAAAAATACGCCGGGTGTAATGCAAGTTGAGAACAACGGACATTTAATGATTGCCTTTGAAAAAAGCAACGAAGAAAGTTCTTTACGATTTGGCCCTGTAGCGGGTGAAAAAGGAGAATATTTCTATCAACTGGTTGATGTCAACGGTAACCCGATGTTTTCTCGTATAGATTACGAAGGCAGTAAGTACCTTGTCGTTTATAAAAAACCAAGGGTACGCATTATGCTTTCAAGAAGCATTTTTACAAATATGAAAGTAAAAGTACGCAGAATGAAAGGGAACAAGATAAAGTAATAGTATCAATCCTCTGATTTTTAACGATATAATTTGAAGAGTAAGCTTTAAAAGGCTTGCTCTTTTTATTTACATAATATTGCCATCTACCTTTTATGACAGATGCTACTAAAATTGATAAAACATTTATGCACTTGCTTATAATACTATCATTGTGTTCTATATTTTCAAACGTAGTAATTAACTCGTCTGAGGCAAAACACCTGCAAACATCCTGATTGGGCAATCTTTGTTTTTTAGTCTTTACTGATAAAAGGATAATCTCGACAAAATGATTAATTTAGTAGTATGCTTGCATAATAATTTTTTCCTCTCCATTTTTACCATATTATGCCAAGCATAACATTATAATATCCAAAACAGAACCCATTCCTTTATAAATAATTGACCAATATGAAAGCAGACAAAACTGTAGATTATCACATCAAATCTGGTTGGCACGCCATTAGCAGAATGTATAATTCATTTGCAGCACCATTCGACATGACGATGGCAATTGGTTATGTATTATTGAATATTGATAAAAAAGGGACTCCTGCTACCAAAATCGCCCCTGCTTTGGGGTTAGAACCCCGTAGTTTAACAAGAATGTTAAAATCTTTGGAGGATAAAAAATGGATAAGAAGAGAAACCGACGAGGAAGATCGTAGGGTAGTAAAGGTGTACCTGACCGAAGAAGGAAAAAGGAAAAGAGATAAAGCACGAGAAGGAGTATTATTATTTAATAATGCTATTTATGAAAAAATTGGGGCTGAAAAATTGGAGATTTTCTTTGAAGTAATGCAAAAAATCAGTGAAGTGGTAGATATCGATACTGCTGGTTATAAAGCTGATAACATTGGCGAAGATGAGTTTATCTAAAGAATTGAAGAGCACAAAAATAATTTTAAATGTTATGCTTGCATAACATTTTTTTTATTGCTTATCTTTACATAAAATAGTATGTAAGCATCATATTTTAGGCTTTTATTCAGAATAAATTTATAAAGACATGACAATCACAGCTAATAAAGCTTCCATAAAAGGGGGTGAGTTTTTAATTAAAGACATTGACGCTTCACAAATTTTCATTCCTGAAGATTTTACAGAAGAGCAACAAATGATTGCACAGACTTGCTTGGATTTTCTTCGTACAGAAGTGCATCCACGTTTAGATGATATCGATTATGCCAAAAATACTGATTTAATGGTTTCGCTAATGGACAAAGCTGGAGAGCTTGGTTTGTTAGGAACAGCCATTCCTGAAGAATACGGTGGATTCGGAATGAATTTTAATACCTCGATGTTGGTAGCGGAAGCTTGTGGGGGTGGTCATTCATTTTCGGTAGCTTTATCGGCTCATACTGGAATCGGTACATTACCTATTTTATATTATGGAACTGAAGAACAAAAAGCTAAATACCTCCCGAAGTTAGCCACTGGCGAATGGAAAGCGGCTTATTGCTTAACTGAACCAGATTCAGGTTCTGATGCTAATTCGGGGAAAACGAAGGCTGTTTTATCGGAAGATGGAAAACATTATATCATCAATGGGCAAAAAATGTGGATAACTAATGGTGGTTTTGCCGATTTGTTTATCGTTTTTGCTAAAATTGATAATGATAAAGCTTTAACAGCATTTATTGTTGAAAAAAGTTTTGGTGGTATTACGATGAATGAAGAAGAACGCAAGATGGGGATAAAAGGCTCATCTACTCGTCAGATTTTCTTCAATGATTGCAAAGTACCTGTTGAAAATCAGCTATATACGCGTGAAGGTGGATTCAAAATTGCCGTAAACATCCTGAATATTGGTCGTATTAAATTGGCTTCGGCAGTAGTGGGTGCGTCTAAAGGTATTATTGGCAAGGCAGTAAATTATGCCAACGAACGTAAACAATTTGGTACTTCTATCAGCAATTTCGGTGCAATAAAATATAAAATTGCCGAAATGAATGTAAAAGTATTTGCTTCTGAATCAGCATGTTATCGTGCTGGACAAAACATTGATGATGCCATTGAAGATTTATTGGCATCGGGTGTAGAGTCGGCTCAGGCAAAACTAAAAGGTGTGGAGCAATTTGCCATAGAATGTGCGATGCTGAAAGTACATGGGTCGGAAGTATTAGACTATGTTGTTGACGAAGGTGTACAAATTTATGGTGGTATGGGCTTTTCGGCGGAAGCACCTATGGACAGAGCTTACAGAGATTCTAGGATTAACAGGATTTTTGAAGGTACCAACGAAATCAATCGCTTGCTTGCTGTAGGAACGGTTGTGAAACGTGCAATGAAAGGCGAAATCAATTTGATGCCTGCTGCGATGGAAGTTGGCAAAGAGATTATGTCGATTCCAGATTTCAGTGTTTCGGATGACGAAGGTATTTTTGTAGCAGAGAAAAAGGTAATCAAAAATCTGAAAAAGGCCATTTTGATGGTGGCTGGTGCTGCCTTACAGAAATTCATGATGAAATTTGAACAAGAACAAGAAATTATCATGAATCTGGCAGATATGATGATTGAGCTTTATATCGCAGAATCAACCTTATTAAGGGTTGAAAAATTGATTGCTGTGCGTGGAGAAGCTGCATGTGCTTTACACAAAGATGCCGCTTTAATTTACTTACACACTGCTGTAGAGAAAACAAATAATGCTGGCAAAGCAGCGATTACAAGTTTTGCTGAGGGCGACGAACTTCGCGTGATGTTGATGGGATTGAAACGTTTTACTAAAATAGAACCTATCAATTTAAAAGAAGCACGCAGACGAGTTGCCGAAGCGTCTATTGAAAAAAACAGTTATGTATTTTAGTATTTTTTGGTTAGAAACAAAAAGGTCGTTCAATATTGAACGACCTTTTTTTATTGAAAAATCAGTATGATTATTTTTTCTTAACCAATTCTCTAACTTTCGCAGCTCTACCTTGTTTTCCACGTAGATAGAATAATCTAGCACGACGAACTTTACCTCTACGCAATACTTCGATTTTCTCGATGTTTGGTGATAATAAAGGGAAGATTTTTTCTACACCAATACTGTTTGAAATTTTACGTACTGTAAACATTTCACCAGCACCGCTATTACGACGTTGGATTACAGTTCCTTGGAATACCTGAATACGTTCTTTAGCTCCTTCACGGATTTTGATGTAAACATTGATGGTATCACCTGCTGAAAACTCGGGCAATTCTGCACGGCGTGCAGCATTTTCAGCTTCTACGAATTTAATTAACTCGTTCATTTCTTGATTATTTTGCTGTTAAATTCTTAAATAATTTATCCAAAAGACAACCAGCGGTAACTTTAAAGGTCTGATAAACAATTGCTTGCTTCATACAGATTGCCCAGCCACATAATTGCTCTTTAATTGGGGTGCAAAGTTAAGGAGATTTTTCTAAATTTCAATATTGAAATTCAAAAATTATCCATAAAAAAGAGTCAGATTTCATTATGATGAAATCTGACTCTTTTTTTTAGTTTAGGGTTTATGAGTTAAAAGTACAATAATGCAATAGAATTATTTACTATAGCTTTTCATAAGCTTTAAACTAAATGAATACTAAAACTAAACTCTTCAATCCTAAACTTTAAACTCATGAACTCTAAACTCATAAACTACTATAAATATTGATTAGCATTCGCTGCGTTCAAATCTTCAAAAGCTAATTTCAAACGGCTTACAAAAGTATCTTCACCTTTACGTAACCATACACGTGGGTCGTAATATTTCTTGTTTGGTGAATCTTCGCCTTCTGGGTTACCGATTTGTCCTTGTAAATAACCTTCTTTCGCTTTGTAGTATCCTAAGATACCTTCCCAGAATGCCCATTGTAAATCTGTATCAATGTTCATTTTGATAGCTCCATAAGAAAGCGCCTCACGGATTTCTTCACGAGATGAACCAGAACCACCGTGGAATACGAAGTTGATTGGTTTCTCAGCAGTTAAACCATACTTTTCTTTCACAAATTCTTGAGAATTATGAAGAATAACTGGAGATAACTTTACGTTTCCTGGCTTGTAAACACCGTGTACGTTTCCGAAAGCAGCAGCAATCGTGAAACGGTGAGAAATTTTGCTCAATTCTTCATAAGCATAAGCTACTTCTGAAGGCTGAGTATATAATTTTGAAGAATCTACGTCTGAATTATCAACGCCATCTTCTTCTCCACCTGTTACACCTAATTCAATTTCAAGCGTCATACCCAATTTAGCCATTCTCTCAAGGTATGTTTTACAGATTTCGATGTTCTCTTCGATTGGCTCTTCTGAAAGGTCAATCATGTGTGAAGAAAACAATGGCTTACCATGTAGTTCATAAAACTTCTCGCCAGCGTCTAACAAACCGTCTAACCAAGGTAATAATTTCTTAGCACAGTGGTCAGTATGTAAAATCACCTGAACACCATAAACCTCTGCTAATTGGTGTACATGGTGAGCACCTGAAATAGCACCTGCAATAGAAGCCTCTTGTTTACCGTTTGGTAACGATTTACCTGCATAAAACTGAGCTCCACCATTTGAGAACTGGATGATTACTGGTGAATTTACGGCTTTTGCTGCTTCTAAAACGCCATTTACTGTATCTGTTCCTGTAACGTTTACGGCTGGTAAAGCAAACTGGTGCTTTTTAGCGATTTCGAAGAGCTCTTGCACTGCATCTCCATGCAATACGCCTTTTTGAGAAGATAAACTTGACATAGTTTAATTTTTTCTTGTTAAAAACTTATTTCAACTGATTTTTTGGATAAAAGAACCCAAAAATAATTATTTTAATTGGCTTTCTTAGGTTTTGCAGAATAATATTCGGCACTGACCCAATAAACCAAATATTATAAAAACTAATCTAATAACATTTATACAAAGATACAAATTGAATTTTCGATTTTATAGTTTTCTACTAAGTACTTCATTATCAATTATCAAATGTTAAAAAATCTTAATATTTATCATTTTAAAAATACAAAATCAAGTCGGTCGTTCTCAGCAAAACATTAATTGCATGACTATATGAAAACTAATTTTTTACTTATTTTTTTCTTCCTACCATTAACTTTTGTATGTGCTCAAAAACCTCCAGAGTCAAAACAACCTTTTCGTTGTCTTACATTGCAAATGACAGGCAAAATACGCAATATCCATTTTCATGAAGGTAGTGATATTATTTTAAAAACGTTTGGCAATAGGAAAAAACAACACCTCACAATCGTTCAGCTAAGTGATAGTTCATTTTTTTACTTTCCTGATGAAAACCAACATAGTATTTTTGATCTTCAAGAAATAAAATTCAGGGAGATTAAAAAAATATATTCTCAAGGGGAAAAACAACTATTTGCCTTAAATGGGGTTGGGGCATTGGGCGGAGCAGGCGTTTTTCTATTTTCGTTTGATGTATTAAACCAACTCAAAAACCCGCCTATTGTAATAAATCCTACTCTTGTAGCAATTAGTACAGGTTTTATAGGACTTAGTTTTATCATCAATAAACTTCAACATCCTATTTACAAAATTTCTAAACGCCGTTATTTGCGACTATACCACATTAATAATCCAAAACTGCATGACTAAAAGTACTTTTTAATGGCTATCGGAAAATCAGGTATCGCAATTTCTGGTTCTTGAATTTCTGGATGCCAAAGTTTTTCCCATTCAAAGCAATAGTAACCTTTGTATCCCCCTTTTGTTAATACTTTTATCGCTTCTGCGAGGGGCGTTTCGCCCTTACCCAATAGTACGTATTCTTCTTTTCCATTGACCAAATTGGCATCTTTGATATGGGTATGACGAATATATTGATGCAGTTGTTGATAAACGTAAGTGGGACTTTCTTTGGTGACAGACCACATATTAAAAATATCCCAAATCATCCCAACATTGGGGTGTTCGGATGCTTTCATTATCTTTAATAGTATATCAGCCTGAATAACTTTTCCGTGAGATTCTAATAGAACGGTAACGGAAGAGCCTTTGGCATAGTCGCCAAGTTCCAATAATCCCTTGATGATTAAATCGATGGTTTCGTCATCCCGTTGTTCTTTGGGTAAATCATTAGGGAATACCCTTATAAAGGGACAATCTAGCTTTGATGCTAAATCGATAAACCGTTTAGCATCGTCTAATTGTGCCTTGCGTTTGACAGGATTGGCATGGTGCAATTCTGTAGAAGAACCCAAATCGACAATTTTTAACTTATTATCGGCTACCTTTCTTTTAGTCTCTGCAATATTTACTGCACTAAACTCGGGGCATTTTGTCAAATCCAATTGCTTTTGGATTCCCCTGATTTCGATACCGTCATAGGCATTCGCTACAGCATATTTCAAAATGGTATCAAAAGACCAATTAGGACAGCCTAGTGTTGAAAATGACAATAAGGGTTTAGCTTTCTTGAAATCTAAAGAAACTTCAAACATAGCCAACCCTGCTATGGCGAGTGAATTAATAAGAAAATCCCGACGGGTATTTGTATTCATGAGGTTTTAATTGTGATTGAGTGAATTAGTGATTGAGTGATTTTTTTGAAACTCATTTACTATGAAAGTACTTTCTTATCACAACTTATTATCACCTAATTCCTTACGTCTTATATCTAATTTCTTGATTCCTGCATCTTATATCTAATTTCTTGTCTCTAGCATCTTATGTCTAATCTCTTCCTCCTCACAATCTCTGTGCCTTCATCTGCTTTACAGCATAGTCAACAGCCCTCGCAGTAAGTGCCATATACGTAAGGGATGGATTTTGAGTGGCCGTAGATGTCATACAAGCACCATCCGTTACAAATACATTTTTACAACTATGCAACTGATTCCATTTATTGAGCAACGACGTTTTGGGGTCTTTGCCCATTCTGACTCCTCCCATTTCATGATTCTCTGAACCCGGCATTCGGTGGGTTTCGTGTAACTGAATATTATTAAAGCCTGCCTTCGTGTACATTTCAGCAAATTGTTCATGAAAATCCTTCATCATTTTGCGGTCGTTTTCATCAAACTTTACTGATATTCTCAATTGTGGAATCCCATATTTATCTTTCAAATGTGGGTCTAACCTCACTGAACTTTCTTCTTTAGGAATGGTTTCGCCCATCATGTGTGAGCCTATTTTCCACAAGCCTAAATCATTTTTCAACAAGGCACTCTTCAGGTTTTCGCCCATTTCATTAAAAGACTGAATGGGACTCCTCGAAGCGGTAAAGCCAGCAGCATAGCCTCTCAGAAAGTCAGTTTCTTGTTTGAATACATTCCTGAACCTTGGTATATAACTTGCATTGGGTCTGCGACCGTCAGTCGTGGAATCTAACATACCATCATACTCGGCTGAAATTCTGCCTTGATAGGTATGAAAAGCAATGTATTTACCCAATAATCCATTATCATTCCCTAATCCGTTTGGAAAACGCTTTGAAATGGAGTTCAACAAAATAAGGTTAGAATTGATAGCAGATGCATTCAAGAAAATAATGTTAGCGTAATATTCCGTCATTTCTCGAGTAATAGCATCAATTACTCTCACCCCTTTGGCTTTTCCTTTTTGCTCATCATAAATAATAGAATGTACGACCGAATGCGGACGAAGGGTAAGGTTCCCTGTTTTCTCTGCCCAAGGAATAGTTGAGGAATTACTGCTAAAATAGCCCCCAAACGGACAGCCTCTTTCGCATAAAGTACGGTTTTGACATTTTCCACGCCCTTGCTTTACATAAATGGGCTTACTTTCGGTAATATGCGCTGCTCTTCCGATAATCACATGCCTACTGGTTGCATAGTTTTTAGCCACTTGTTGTTTAAAATGCTTTTCAACACATGACATTTCGTGGGGTGCCAAAAACTCGCCATCTGGTAATTCAGGCAAGCCATCTTTGTTGCCAGTAATACCTGCAAATTTTTCAACATAGCTATACCAAGGAGCAATATCTGCATAGCGAATGGGCCAATCTACGGCAAATCCGTCGCGAGCAGGCCCTTCAAAATCAAAATTGCTCCAACGTTGGGTTTGTCTGGCCCATAGTAGCGACCTCCCTCCTACTTGATATCCTCGCATCCAAGTAAACGGATCATCTTGAATATATTCTTGTTCAGCATCTTTCACCAAAAAATGTAAGGTACTTTCTCCGAAAATATAATGGTCGCGCGGAATTTTATATTCGTCATGGAGTGCCAATGGTACTTTCCCATGATGTTCAAACTCCCAAGGGTTCATCATTGTAGTAGGATAGTCTGTTACATGTTTTACATCTCTCCCTCGTTCTAAAACCAACGTTTTTAAACCCTTTTCTGTTAACTCTTTTGCAGCCCACCCTCCACTGATTCCAGAGCCAATCACGATGGCGTCAAAAGTCTGTTTTTTATTACTATCAATATTAAAGTATGTCATATTGTCAATTACACTTGATGAGTCTATAGCCTTGAAAGCTAATTTTTTAGTTCAATTACTTAAATTAATCAATAGTTTTTTTAACTTTATCCTGATTAGTAAATCTAATTCTTCCATGCAACGCTTTCTACTGCTTTACCTGTCTATATAATTACTACACATTGCTCCCTTTTATTAAGATTTATACCTTACCTACAGCTTAAAATTAATAATGATCTCTCTTGTAAATTCATGAGTTAAAATTCTGTTGGATTATTTCATAACCTGATTGAAATGCAAAAACTTTTATTCATTAGCATATTTTTTGTTTTATCAACTGTTTACAGTTTTGCACAAACAGACTGTACAAATATCGGTTTTGAGCTTGGTAATATTAGTGGTTGGACTGTTACTTCAGGAACCGTCACTGATAATGGCACAAAGACAGAGTTTGGTCCTGAACAATCCGGTGGAATTTATAAGATTACCAATAGTTCAAGTGGTTTTGACCCGAAAATAACGAATGAAAGAATTCCGATGGTAGCACCTGGAAGTAATTATTCGATTCAGTTAGGGAATACAACCGAAACTACGCCTGGAGGTGTATATCATCGATTAAGAACTTCTTTTATGGTGACACAAGACAATACCTTGTTTCAATATAAGTTTGCAGTTATTCTTCAAAATGATAATAATAACCATACTGATGCACAAAAACCAGCCTTCAATATCAATATCACAGATGAGAATGGTAACCCGCTGACTTGTAGTAATTTCAATATCCAACTTTCAAGGTCTGGAACAGCTTCTAATTTTAGTGTGCAAAATTATACAAGTGGAGGTAATATTGAGTACCGCAGCTGGACGGTTGGCTCTATCAACTTGTTAAACTATATTGGAAAAAGAATTAATATTGAAGTGACGGCTCATGGTTGTACGAAACAAAAACATTTTGGCTATGCATATTTTGATGCACAATGTCTGAAATCAGAAGTAAAACCTATTGCCGCTTGTCCAGATGCTGATGGTTCTATGACATTAAGTGCTCCTGATGGTTTTGAAAAATATACATGGAGCAATGGCGAAACCACCCCTTCTATTAAAGTATTAGCAAAATTAGGAGATAAATATTCAGTTAAAATACTTCCACAGTCGAGCTTAGACCCTTCTTGCGAACTAAACTTAGATTATACCATTAAATATCAACACCCGTATAATACAATAACTGCTAAAATTTGTGAAGGTGAAAAATATACCCTTGGTACCAAGGATTACAAAACAAGCGGTACATTTATTGAAAATATACAAAGGACTAATATTTGCGACAGTACCGTCACCTTGAATCTTACCGTCAATCCGCTTCTTAAAAAATATCAAGATATTGTCATCTGTGCAGGTACTACTTTAAAGGTTGGTCCTGAAGTTTATAACGCCACGGGTGTATATACTACAACAATTAAGAATGCTGGGCAATGCGATAGTATTGTTACTACTAACCTGAAAGTGATTGACTTTGATGTCACCCTACAAAATAAGGATTTTAATATCCTCTCGGGTGATAAAGTGCTACTGAAAGCCATTGTATCCACTACGGGGAATTATTCTTATTTATGGCAACCTGCGACTGATTTAAGTTGTGCTAATTGTGCGGAAACGTGGGCTAGCCCCACATCAACCAGACAATATTCTGTTTATGTAAGTAGTTTAGACGGCAAAGCATGTGAAAAAATAAAAGTAGCCAATATTTCCGTTAGGAGTTGCGGGTTGGTTTTTCTACCAGATGCCTTTTCGCCTAATAATGATGGTAACAATGACATTTTTTACGCTTTTGCCTCTGGATGTGTCAAACAAATCAAAAACATGAAAGTGTTTGACCGATGGGGAGAAGTTATTTTCTGGAAAGAAAACATCGTTCCTTCACAAGCAAGTTACGGGTGGGATGGCACACACAATGGTTTACCTTCAGACGCAGGCATATACGCCTATGAGGTAGAGGTAGAACTCAATGATGGCACTACTTATAATAGTCAGGGAAGTATTACGCTCTTGCGATAATCGTTTACTCACGAAGATTAACAATTGCCAATTAATTATTAAACATAAGCAATATAATACCGAATTATATTTTTAAATTAAACAACACCTGCCTATTTCCTAGTCATTTATGCCTATTTTACTAGTTTATTGAGTATTTATAGGCTTTTCCTTCCCTTATAATTAGTAATTAGAAGTAAATAATCCTTACTTTGTTTAACTAATTATTACAAGCGATTCGTGGTTTTGTATATCCAACGAGCAAAACCGCGACAATTATCCAAATTTAATGTATATGAAAAAATTATTCCTTACTGGAATAATTGGGTTGAAACTGTGCTCTTCGTTCGCCCAAGTTGTTCCTGAACCTCTTCAATACCATTGTTTCCGAAGTACAGAACCCTTAAAAATTGACGGTAAGCTCTCTGAACCAGCATGGCAAAAAGCTAAGTGGACAAGTCTTTTTGTGGATATTGAAGGAGATAAAAAGCCTAAGCCTTTGCAAGCTACTAGGGCTAAGCTTTTATGGGATGATACGCATCTTTATATAGCTGCTGAACTAGAAGAAAAAAATATCTGGGCGTATCAAAACAAAAAAGACCAGATTGTTTTTTTAGAAAACGACTTTGAAATTTTTATTGATCCAGACGGAGATGCCCAAAACTACTTTGAATTAGAAATAAACGCTATCAACAATACCTTTGATTTATTTCTGCCAAAGCCATACAGAAATGGTGGCAATGCCTTAATCAATTGGGATATTAAACAACTTAAGACGGCGGTAAGTATAGATGGAACGGTAAACAATGCTACAGACACAGATAAAAGGTGGGTAATAGAAATGGCGATTCCATTTGCTTCAATCAGCTTAGATAATCATTTAAACAAACCAGAGGATTTGTCGCTTTGGCGAATAAATTTTTCAAGGGTTGAATGGAATCATGATGTTCAGGCGGGTAAGTATAGTCGCAAGAAAAAAGAAGATGGTCAAGGTGTGCTTCCAGAATATAATTGGGTTTGGTCACCACAAGGCAAAATTGATATGCACATGCCTGAAAATTGGGGCTACTTAGTGTTTTCTGATAAAAAAGTAGGTTCAGAAGATTTTAACTTTGCCATTCCAGACATTGAGAAAGTAAAAAAAATAGCTTGGGATATTTATCATCACCAAAAGGAGTACTTTGCTAAAAATCACGAGTATGCCAAAGAATTATCGCTTTTGGCGATAGACTCTACTGTTCTTAAAACTAGCGAATTAACTCATAGCATCGACATAGAAGCTACTAGTCAAACTTTTGTAATAACGATTATTGACAAAGCGGAAAACAATAAAATATTCCTCAATCAGGACAGCCTCCTCAAGATAAGCAAATTGAAGTCTTTATAATTGTAACAATCTTCAACAAAAAACAAAACAATGGAAAAACGTACTTTCTTAAAACAAATGGGCTTAGGGGCATTGGCTGTTGGGCAAAGCGCAAATTTACTTCAAGCACGCCCTTTAGTTCTTGAGGAAAAAAGCACTCAACTAAAAAACTGGGTTTGGATAAACCCTGACCATAAGGAAACAGAAGACGTACTTACTGAACGTTATAAAAAATATAAAGCACATGGTATCACAGGTGTTTTCTTTGAAGCCGACGATGAAAAACATTTTAGCATTGCCAAAAAGCAAGGATTGACTACGCATCGTTGGATTTGGACCTTGAACAGAGGCGAAGAAAGTCTTTTGAAGGCACATCCAGAATGGTATGCTATCAACCGCAAGGGGGAATCTTGTGCTACTAACCCTCCTTATGTAAATTATTATAGATGGCTTTGTCCATCTCGTCCAGAGGTAAGAGATTATCTAGAGAAAGCTGTTAAAACAGAATTAAGCAAGCCTTATGTAGACGGTATTCACTTAGACTATGTACGTTATTGCGATGTGATTTTAGCAGTAAATCTATGGCAAGTATATGGTATCAAACAAAATCAAGAATTGCCTGAATACGATTTTTGCTATTGTGATGTTTGTCAGGCTAAATTCAAAGAATTGAAAGGGATTGATATTAGAACCTTGGAGAACCCAGACCAAAATTTATCTTGGCGTAAATTCAGATACGATAATGTTACTCGTCTGGTAAATCATTTAGCTAAAACAGCAGCAAGCTTTAAGAAACCTATTACTGCGGCAGTTTTCCCTACGCCAGAAGTAGCCAAAAGAATTGTAAGACAAGACTGGGTAAATTGGAATTTATCGGCTGTATGCCCAATGATTTACCATAAGTTTTATAAAGAAGACGTAAGTTGGATTGGCGATGCCGTAGAAGAAGGCGTAAAGGCATTACATGGAAAATTTCCATTATATGCTGGCTTGTATTTACCCGATTTTGATAGTAATGACGAAATTGTTCAAGGCATTAAATTAGCGTTAAAAAATGGTGCGGCTGGGATTTCATTATTCGGAAACGTTAATGACGATGTACTTAAAGCCTTAGTAAAAGGTACAGCTTAAATCATTGTTTTGTTGACAACCCTATAAAATTTGAATTTATCCTTAAGAAGGGACTGAAGTCACTTCTTAAGGATAAGCATTTAACCGAATAACTCTGCCTCAGGCAAAGGATTTAAACAGCTTCCAAGCATAAGTTCCTAGTTGCCAACTCCGAAACAACATTCCTTATTTTCTGTTCTCAATAAAAATAGCGTATTCCTTCAAAAAAGCTTTATTAGTGGTAAATCTTATCAATACTATTTTTACCTAAAACTTAGCATATACTCAAAATTGCTTTAATTTATTATTGAAGCTGTTTAAACTTTCAGTTTCTTAGGTGAAAGTATTGTATTTTTGAATTGATTTTTTCAACATTTGCGAAGCATAGCATCGCTACGTTGAGTAAATTTTGGAACAAGCTATTCTAAAAGACTTAGTTTAACCCGAAAGGGAAAGTTTAAACAGCTTCATTGTATAAATCACTGTATCTGTATAAATTAAGAGTATATTTCAATTGCAATTAATATTATTAAACCATTTTACCTCTGTTTTTTTCACTCTGCCTCACCAATAAGAGGGGACAAAATTGTTTTCCTTACGACAGATATTTTTTAATGTTATGACAAACTACTTAAAGAATGAATTAGACCTTCATCTAAAAAATGATGAAGAACTTTATGATTTTGTTCAAAAAAATGCGAAAAACGGTTTATGGTTTTGGGATTTGGAGGTATCAAATTTCTGCTGGATAAGCACTGAAATTGAATTGATATTAGGCTACAACGCTATTTTCGAGTATTCTGTATTTGTAAATCAATTAATAGGCTTTTTTATTGATAATGATTTATTAAACTCTACTAGACTAACTGCTAATAATACTCCGCATCCAGAGTATTTATTGAAGTATATTCATCAAAATGGCTCAACAGTAGCCATGAACTGTGTTTGTAAGATATTCTATGATGCTGAAGGAAATCCTAATAGAGTTTTGGGTGCTAATACGCTTGCCCAACATTATGAATTTCCACTGGTAACTTCTGATACAACTTATCAATCAATAGGTACATCTATCAAAAACAGTAAAGTCTTATTTGTGATGAAAACCGACATTTATGGTAATTATAATTTCATTAACGACAACTACCATCAGCTTTTCTGTTCAGATAAAGAATCTTTGCTAGGTACAAACGCTATGCTCTATGTGATTGAAGAGGACCATGAAGTATGCAGAGAAACCATTATGAAATGCTTTAGGAGTCCACTTACTCCTTTTGCGATCTTTCTAAGAAAAATAAATAAACATGGGGAAATCATTACTAATCAATGGGAATTTACAGCCCTAATTGATGATGAAGGTAAACCTTTTGAGGTACTATGCATCGGCTACAACGTTTCTGATCATGTTAAGATAGAAAATGATTTATCAGTATTGGTAGCCAACATGACAGACTTATTGATTTCAGTGGATGATAACGGCGTAGTTACTTATGTTTCGCCCAATGTTACGAAGCTTTACCATTATGAACTAAACGAAATTGTTGGAAAACATTATATAGATTTTATACATCATCAAGATTTAGAAATTGGAATCCGCACTGTAAAAAACGCATTGATTTCGGGTGTGCCGTTTAAAAACCTAGAAATTAGGTTAAAAGAAAAACATGGTTCTTATTACTGGACAAATATCAATTCGAGTATCAATCCGCTGAACAAGGAAACCATCATGGTGCTCAATGATATAACAGCCAGAAAACACGCAGAAATAGAGCTAACCCGAACCAAGACACTCTTGCAAGAGACTAATCAGGTAGCTAAAATTGGTGGGTGGGAGCTTAATATTAGCACAGGTACGCTATATTGGTCTAAAATTACGAAAGAGATTCATGAGCTTGATGAATTGTATCAACCTACTATTGAAGATGGAATTAATTTTTACAAAGATGATAGGAGTAGAAAAGTTATAGCCAATGCCGTAGAAAGCTGTATTAATTTTGGAACTCCCTATGATGTTGAGCTTGAACTCATTACTGCCACAGGTAAAGAAATATGGGTGAGAAGCGTAGGGAAAGCAGACTTTTCTAATCCAAATAGACAAAGAATTTATGGCACTTTTCAGAATATTACAGAAACAAAACTGGCAGAGGAACAACTCAAGAAAACAAAGGATTTACTAGAACAAACCAACAAGCTAGCCAGAATTGGGGGCTGGTCATTTGATGTAGCCACAAGGGATATTTATTGGTCTGATGTAATGAAAGAGATTCTTGAAGTAAACCTAGATTTTAATCCTACCTTTGAAACGGGTATCGCTTTTTATAAAGAAGGCTTTTGCCGAGAATTAATAGAAAATGCCATTCAGAACTGTATAGAATATGGAACACCCTTTGAAGTAGAAACTAAAGTAATAAATACCTCACAAAAAGAAATTTGGGTGAAGCTGATAGGGAAAACTGAAATAGAAGACAATAAAATTAAACGAATTTTTGGCACATTTCAAGACATTCATCAGTCTAAAGTAGTAGAAGAGAATAACAAAAACATACAGAATTTAGAAATCCTTCTGACCAAAGAGAAGCAATTAAATCAGCTAAAATCAAGATTTATCTCGCTCACATCTCACGAGTTCCGAACACCCTTATCTGTCATTCTTGGAAGTACGGAATTATTAGACGTTTACATTAGCAAAATAGAAGATGCTCAACTAAAAGATAAAACGAATAAACAATTAGAAAATATTATTACGCAGGTTAATAGGCTGACAGGGATTATCACCGATATATTAAACTTAGAAAAGACTGCAGAAGGTAAAATTACTGTAAAAAAAGAGCCTTTGTTGATTAAAGCGTTTCTTGAAAAAATGGCTCAGGAATTTCAATATCAACCCAATGAACATAGAAACCTAACGTTATTTCTTCCTAGTGAGGAAAAAGAAATAATTTCAGATGAGTCTATCTTACGGCACGTCATGAATAATCTTATTGGCAATGCCTTTAAATATTCCAGAGGGATATACCAGAACCCCGAAATTCATTTAACTTATTTTGATAATCACTTTTGTATCAATGTAAAAGATTACGGAATAGGCATCCCACAAACTGAACAAAAATATTTATTTGAAACCTTTTTTAGAGCTAGTAATGTAATAAAAACCGAGGGAACTGGCTTAGGATTGAATATTGCCAAAGAATTTACAGAAAAGCTACAGGGTGAAATTAGTTTTGAAAGTGAAGAAGGAAAAGGGTGTAAATTTACGCTGATATTTCCTTATAGTATTTGAGTAAAGCATATTGTCTTTTTACATCTTTATTTGTATCACTAGAGAGGGACTTAAGTCCCTTTCTAGTGATACAAATAAGAGTAGAAAGCTACTGGCACCCTAACAATGTTATCTCCTTATTTTCAGAACGATAGCAATTTTTTGTTAACGTTTCTAACTGAAAATCAATTATTTAATTTTTATTTTTTAGTCTTTTAACTTACTTTTTCTACACTCTATTGCTCCTACCAACAGCCATCACATAAACACAAAAAAGGGTTGATTATAATTTGCTTTTCATCATTGTAAATAGGCTTCCTTTTAATTAAATTGCCAAGTATAAGCCTCTAATTTTAATATTCAAATAATTTATTTTGTTTTCTTACTTAGCGTAAAAACATTTTATCTTATGATAATTTTTGTCATAAATTTACAAGTGATATAAGTATGGCAAATTATTAAAAAATGAGCTTATATAAAGAATCAATGGTTAGATATTTTTAAAGAGAAAGAGCTTTCCCTCCTCTCGTCAAAAAAACATAACACTATATGTTATGTTGATGCTATCACCACCTATTATGTCCATAAAGATGAATGGGCATTCCTTCAAACGACCAACAACATTTATTTGAAACTTTCTTCAGGGAAACGAATGTAATTAGTACAGAGGGTACGGGCTTAGGATTAAGTATCGCCAAAGAATTTACCAAAAACTAGGCGGAAAGATAGATTTTGAAAGCGAGGAAGGAGTTGGAAGTATATTTACATTAAAACTTCCCTATTAAAATTTGTAAACTCTTTCTTTGAAGAAGACAAAAATTATTGTAATTTAATTAACCATTTATTTATGAAAAACTTACTTTATAAATCCTACAATGAAAACTAAAATATTATTTGTTGAAGACGACGTTGTTCTTAGGAACAATTACGTTGAGATTTTAGAGTTATTTGATTTTACAGTTATTCCTGCTGAAGATGGAGAAGAAGCGATGGAAATCCTTCAAAAACAAGATATAGATGTCATTGTTTCTGACATAAGAATGCCCCGTATGAATGGTTTACTATTTTTGAAGAATGTCCGTGCCGAAGAAAAGTGGGCTAATTTACCCTTTATTTTACTATCTGCACATGCTGAAAATACTGATTATGAAAACGGAATAAAAAGCGGAGCCAATGAATATTTGACAAAGCCCATCCGAGGCAAAGATTTGGTAAATGCTATTCAAAATGTAATTGCTGAAGTACAATAAATAATATCCCTGCTAAAAAATACTGTACTGCTAAATAAGCATGAAAGAGTAGGCCTTAAGATGTGATTTAACCTATATAAACAATAGTAATGGAAGATAGTCAAATTTCTTCAAATGAAATCCTTCGTTTGTCCGCCCTAAAGGAATTGAATTTACTTGATACTCCCGCCGACCAAGATTTTGATGATATAGTCACTTTAGGTATTCAGATAAGCGGTGCTACTATTGCTTTGATTAGCCTTATGGATTCAGACCGTCAATGGTTTAAATCAAAAATTGGTATTGACCTTTGCGAAGTATCTCGCGATGACTCTTTTTGTAAGCACATTATTGAAACAGAGTCAATGATACTAGTAGAAGATGCACTTAATGACGACCGCTTCAAAAATAATCCCTTCGTAATAGGTGAGCCTTATGTGCGTTTTTATTTAGGTATTCCCATCAAAAATCAAAAGGGATTGATACTTGGCACTCTTTGTATTCTTGATTCTAAAATATTAAAATTAAGCTCCCGACAAATTAATAGCTTGCAGATTCTGTCGAGACAAGCTCAATCTTTATTTAATAAAAAATCGGAACTACTGCATTCGGAAAAAATTCTCTCTACTTACGTAAATCATACCCTTGAATCTATCATTTTGTTAGATAAAGATAAAAACATCATTGATTCTAATAAGATTTTCCAAAAGAGAGTTAGGGAATTATTACACAAAGAATATCATCAAGGAGAGAAAATATTTAACTACTCACATCCTTCCACACATAGTTTTATTAACAAACACTTCGCTAAAGCTATCCTTGGCGAAGAAATAAAAACAGAACTGCTTATTCCCTTTGATAGTGGCGATAGGTGGTATAAGGTTCTTTTTTTCCCAATTAGAGATTCTTTTCATGAAATTATTGGCGTAATGATTTCATTGACCAATATTACTGATCAAAAAAACTATGAAAAACAATTAAAGTCTTTAAACAATGAACTTAACTTTCATTATACGAACTCGCCATTAGGGGTAATTAATTGGGATAGAACTTTAACCATAAAAAGTTGGTCAGAACAAGCAGAAGTGATTTTTGGCTGGAAAGCCTTTGAAGTTGTGGGGAAATCATTATCTGAATTAAATATTATTCACGAAAGTGATGTTAATAAGGTAAGCGAATATGCTGATGAAATGCTGAGTGGAAGCGTAAATAGGCTGACTTCAAAAAATAGAAATCTAACAAAAACAGGAGAAACTATTTATTGTAATTGGCACAATTCTATCTTAAAAGATGAAAATGGCAAAGTGATTTCTATTTTATCTTTAGTAGAAAACGTTACGGATGTTATCAACATCGCTAGAGATTTAGAATTAAAGAAAAGTAATTATGAGGCTTTGATTAACAGTACAGATGATTGTATTTGGAGCATAGATACCAACTATCAGTTAATGACCATGAATAATGCATTCCTAAAGAGTTTGGCTTTCTCATTGGGCACTAAATATTTTATTGGCGATTCTGTGTTTAAAGCTCCTATGCCCGATGCCCTAAAAACATTTTGGAAAGGTTTGTACGATAGAGTATTCCAAGGAGAACACTTTACGACTGATTTGCTACTGCCTGATTTGAAGCCTAGTATTGACGATGAAATACATTTTGAAATTAAAGCAAATCCTATCTCAAAAAATGGATTAATAGTAGGCGCTGCCTTATTATTGAGAGACGTATCTGAACAAAGAATTGCAGAACAAAAATTATGGGAATCTGAAGCAAACCTTCAAGCTATTTTTAATACAACTGATACGGGCTATATCCTTATTAACAATCATTTGGATGTAGTTTCATTTAATAAAATTGCCAGCGATATTTCTTCTCAGAACTTCTTTAATGCCAATAAAAAAGCGAAAGTAGGAACTCCTATTTTAGATTATTTCCCCGAAGAAAGAAAACCCATACTCAAGACAATGATGCTGACTGTTTTGGATGGCAAGAAGATTGAATACGAAATCAATTTCCCTCAACCCAATGGCTCAACAAATTGGTATTACGTAAGATTATACCCCATAGAGAACAAAACTAATCAGAACTATGGACTGGTAATGGCTTTGTCGGATATTAGCAATCAAAAACTTTCTGCTATTGAGCTGAATATCAGCAAAGAAAGATTTGACCTTGCCGTAAAAGGTTCTAGTGATGGTATTTGGGATTGGGATATTACCCACAATATCACTTATTTATCTCATAGATTCAGGGATATGTTGGGGTATCCTCATGATGAAATATACCTTAATATTCCATTTCTTACCTTTTTGAAAGAATCGAGCCACAATGATGATGTAGATTCGGCTACTTCTGCTATTAATAAACACCTTGAACAACGTGATATTTTTCATCATGAGTTTAGGCTAAAAACTACAACAGGTATTTATCGATGGTTTCTAATTCGTGGGCAAGCTACGTGGGATGAAGAAAATCGTCCTTCAAGAATGGCTGGCTCATTAACAGACATTACCGAGCGTAAGCTAGCAGATAAGCAATTACAACAAAGCGAAAAAATGTTTAGCGATTTAGCTAAAAACTCGCCAGGTATTGTTTTCCAATTCTGTGTTGAGCCTGATGGTTCTTCTTACTTCACTTATTTAAGCGATAAAGGTCTTGAGATATTTGGTACTTTGATAAATGATAAAGACTGGGCATCAAAAATAAAAGTCTCGCATAAAGAAAGTAATGCTTTCTTCAACTCTATCGCAGTGGCTATTGCCAACAAAAAAGAGTGGAACTATGAAGGAGAAATAGAAACAAGGGATGGCAAGAAAAAATGGTTTCAGGGACTAGCAAGTCCGATTATTAAAGAAGATAAAATCACGTATAATGGTATATCTTTTGATATTACTGAAAGAAAGATTGCAGAGGAAGACCGTAAGAATTTACGAAAATTAGAACTCTCTCTTGCTAAAGAAAAGGAAATTAGTAACCTAAAATCAAGGTTTATTTCTCTGACTTCTCATGAATTCAGAACACCCATTACGGCAATTGTCACAAGTGCTGATTTATTGGATTTTCACACCCAACAGATTAGCGATAGTGTACTGCAACATAAAATTAAAATGCATATCGACAAAATAATCCTCCAAACAAGTAGGCTAGATGGTATGTTGAAAGATATTTTAATCATTGGCAAAACAGCGGACGGGAAATTGCCTGTGAAACCCCACCCTATTAACATCAATAAATTCTTGAATGATATTAATAATCAATATTACACTAATAGAAAAGATGGTAGGAAACTAAGGATGTTCTTGAGCGAAGAATATAAGGAAATATCTACTGACCCTGTTTTATTAAGCCATATTATCAGTAATTTAGTCAACAATGCCTTTAAATATTCTGCTAATGCCAAAGAACCAGAGCTTCATTTAAAGTATTATCCTTCATTTTTTTCCATTACCGTAAAAGATTATGGGATAGGTATTCCGCTAGAAGACCAAGAACATTTATTTGAAACTTTCTTTAGGGCCAATAATGTCCTGAATATTGAAGGTACAGGCTTAGGATTAACTATTACCAAAGAGTTCACCAAAAAATTAGGGGGTGATATCAACTTCAGTAGTAATCAATCCAAAGGAAGTACTTTTACACTCAGACTTCCCTATACATTGTAAATTTCAATCAATTTGTAATACTGGGATTTTGAGGATAACCTCAAAAATATTGTTATTTGTATTCACTTCTAAACTTCCCCTTTGTTTGGTAGCCCATTCCTTTACAATGTATAAACCCAAACCAGAGCCATTCATATCTTTAGCATAATGTGCCTGATAAAAGGGTTTTATCAGCGCTGTATTCATAGAATATGAGCCTTTATAATAGTTTGTTATCTTTAATACAAACATATTATTTTCTGAAAAGGCTTCAGAATGTATTTCGAACCGAGGGTCGGAATGCTGAATTACATTTTGCAATAATTCAGTAAGCATTTGCTCAAGCAATTCTCTGTCACAGCCAAACCAAAAAGAGCTTTCACCTTTAAAGGAAATATTAAATTGGGTATTTGTACTATTCTTTAAGAAATAGAAAATATTTTTCTGTAATTCAGCAATATTCACTTTAGCATTGCTGTGAGCATTTCCCCAAGGGTCAATTCTATTTACTAATTGATTATACCACAACAGCTTACGAGTTACCCTAAGCATTCTTTGTCCAGAAGCTTGGATGGCTTTTACAATACTATTCGCCTCTTTTAAATCATTTTGGTTAATCATCTCTTCAAGGAGCCTACCAAAGTTGATGATGCCATTCAAGGGCGTTAGGTATTCGTGTGTAGAAATTTGATAGAAAACATCAATCGCATTTTTCCTTGTTTCAATTGCAGCGTTTACTTTTTTAGCAGAACTTATTTCTATCCTTGCTTGAATAGTTTCAATTAAATCTTTTGATGAATATGGCTTTGTTAAAAAATCGTCAGCTCCAAGATTCATTCCTTTTCTCTTGTCTGTTAAATCTGCTAAGCCTGAAAGGAAAATAAAAGGTAAATTAATAAATCCCTTTTCTTGCCTTATTATTCTCAGGACGTCAAACCCATCCATTGAGTCGAGCATGATATCACAAACCACCAAGTCTGGAATAATCTCTTCTATTAGCAAAATTCCCTCTTTACTACTATTCGCTACAAAACATTCATAGCCATTGAGCGTCAAAATTAAACTGGTATTTTCAGCAAGAAGTAAGTCATCTTCAATGAGTACTATCCTAGACATGGCTTTATCGTTTAGTCAGTAGATTATTTCTAATATAAGTACTTCAATATCTTGAATTTGGTTGCTTTGTATTCATTACGTTCATAAATTTCAATATTATTTGTACTGCATAATACGTTAAAAATAAACAATTTATCAGTCTTTTCATAGAAGTAATATATTCTATTTCTCAAAAACAAGATTATAATACATTGTCTTAAAATTATTTGAATACAATTTAATATTTTTATAGTTAAATTTCAGTATAAATTATTTGAAAACTACCCCTCTTTAAACGAAAATCCCTTTTAGCATTTCTGCTAAAAGGGATTTTCGTTTAAAGACACTTTTAGTGTTATACAATAGCATTGAAATACTCTTGTGCTTGTAAAATAGCTTCATAAAGAGCCTCTTTTCCTACAGGCTTAGAGAGATATTTAATGATTTCAGCATGAGGAGCATTCTGCCTAAAAACGGTATAGTCAGATGCTGAAACTACAATCGTTAATATCTTTTTTTCTTTGAATTCAAAATAGTTATCTACCGTATATTCCAAAAACTCATATCCATCCATTACAGGCATATTCAAATCAAGCAACACTATAATTTTATCATGCTCACTATTTTTAATCCATTCTATGGCCTCTTGTCCATCTGTAACTTCATCAAAAGGGATATTACACGACTGTAAATATTTTCGCATCAAAAAGCGGTTAAGGTGTTCATCGTCAACGATTAAAGCGATAGAGTTATTTGGCATTTTACTAATGTGTTAGTTCTAATATTAAGAATACCGATTTATTGCTAATTATGTTTTGTTAATCAAGTGGTTTGTATTTAATTAAAGGAGAAATCATTCTTTAAAGATAATAATACTAAATGTAATAATATTAGAACATTTGCTTGAAAGAAAACTAACATTCGTCAGGTATTCTACTGAAAGGTTACAATTATCATTCCACATTTCAGGAAACATATAAAATGCTAATCTTTCTACAAATACATCATGTACTGGAAAGTATAAATTTCTCTTACACAAAATTAACATTTGCGAATTCAAAAGCAACTTATTCTTGATTTAAGAAGCATTATTTCATCATTTTTATAATGGCAATCTCAATCAATAAAAAGGCTAATGCGGCTATTAAAAAGTATTTCCACAACGATATACCAAAGTTTTGTTCCTTAAAGGTATCTACTAAGTCGGCATCATCTATTTTATCAAAAACTTCAATATTTTTGTTTTTACTAAAAATATTTTTCAAGTCATTTACACTATAAAAATCCATGATTGATTCATTATGGTCATGATTGAATGCTAATACTTTCTGTAGTTGTCCGTCTAACAACAATTCATAATAGCCCGACTCCAACACTTGATTATCATTCAATTGATTGGCTTTGGGCAGTTCAATCATTAGCGTATTACCAACTAAATTCTGTACAGGAATAAATTCCATCTTATTTCTTTTTAACGTAAACAAAGACTTGCGTCCATTCACATCAGCTTTGACATTGTCCAGAACGATAGCAATAGTATTAGACTCAAAAGAAAAGGCTGCTTGTTCCTGTATAACACTCTGAGCCGCTATCTTATACATGATTGGGACAAATAGTGCATTTCTGGCAAACTCGCCAAATTGAATAGCTAGGGGTGCCGCTAATAAATATAGTTTTCCTTTTTCAACGGGCGAAACCGTTAGGAAAGCTTGATTATTTCTAAAACTCAATAGTTTATCTCCAACAGCTTGCCAATTGATTACGGCTTGTTGGTTAGGCATTTGCATCATTTCTTTTTGAGTAGTATTATCAAAAATATCTGCAAAGAATGAAGACGACTTGGCAGGTTCTGCCAAGGGTGTAGATGCTGTATTAATATTTTTATCCTGAATATTCCGAATATTGAACACACTTAAAAAAGCATTGTAACTATTCAAATCAGGAGATTGATTAGGAATCACCATTAAGCTCCCTCCTGCTCTTACAAAGTCCGTCAAGGCAGTCTTCATGCTTCCTTCGATACTTTGTAAGCCTTCTAAAATAATAAAGTCTACTGTTTTGAAAATCCCCACATCAATATTGGATGCCCCATAGCTTTTAAAAGCAAAAATGCTATCATTGGCAAAAACTGCTGGTAAATATTTATCTCCACTATTTTGCCCAAACAAATGTAATACCTTGATTTTGGGCGCAACATTCAACACAAAGAAATAATCATTATCAAAAGTAATGGGCGTATCATCAAAAGAGATATTGGCTTTTTTAAAGCCTTTGCCTTGAATATTGAAAGAGAAGTTACTGACAGTAGAAGATTTTGCAGGGATAGTAGCAATGGTAGATGAAACCTGTAAGCCATCAATTAATAGTTTTACAGGCAGGTTCTCTACTGCTTTCTCGCCTGTATTAAATAGTTTTACCGATAATTGATTTACCTGCATTTCACGCACAAAAGGTGTATTCAACCAAACAGAATCTACAAAGATATTCTGTAATGCTTTAGCCTGTACAGGTACAACAAAAAGGTGTGAGTTGGAATCTAACGCAAGCTTTGATAGGTTTCCAGCAGTTGATTTTTGAAAATCTGAAAACCAAACGTATTGATTACCGCCCTGTGAGTTATGTTTGGATGCAAGGTTTTTTTGTCGGTTCAAAACCTGTTCTAACGTACGGGGACTATGCGTAAACTTGATTGATGTGGTTCGCTCTTTGATTTGCTGAGTATTGCCAATGGCGTGTTCGTCGGCAGAGAAATCATTGGTAACTAACTGTAGTTTTGAACCTTGCGGAAAGGCAAGTAACAATTCTTCGGTTTTATTGATGGCTTTATCCAGATACGTTTTTTTATCCAGCTCGTTTTGCATTGATAGCGAATTATCAATGTACAAGCTCGTTATTCCTCCTATTTTCACCTTACTCCCACTTTTTGAGGGAATAAATGGCTGGGCAAATGCTAAAACCAATGCGATAATAAAAGCCATTCTAGCAGCCATAATCAATAGGTGTTTTAACCTACGAAATGACGATGTGGTAGTATTGACTGCCCGCAAAAAAGCAACATTGGTAAAATATACTTTTTTGGTTCTTCTAAAATTAAAGAGGTGAATAATTAAGGGAATCGCTGCGGCTAAAAGTCCCCAAAGAAAAAACGGATATAGAAATTGCATGAAAATGTTCCTTCGTTTTTGTTCAAGTCACAGCCTATTACTACTGAGCCTGAAATTTCATTAATGTATAAAACTACAAAAAAAAGCCATCATTGATTAAATCAACGATGGCTAATTCAAGATTTGTATAACATTCTTTTATAGAAAGATGAAATCAAAGAATAGACAATGCCTAGCGACTGATTTCAAGAATTTCAAATTCAAGTTTTCCGGCTGGGGCTTGGATTTCTGCCACGTCGCCTACTGATTTACCGAATAGTCCTTTTCCGAAGGGTGATGAATTAGAGATTTTACCCGCTTTCAAGTCTGCTTCTTCTTCCGACACGATGGTATAAACCACTTCCATGCCGTTTTTCTTATTCTTGATTTTTACTTTTGATAAAATAGATACTTTAGATGTATCAATGTTAGTCTCGTTCAATACACGGGCATTGGCAACGATTTCTTCCATTTTAGAAATCTTCAATTCCAACAAACCTTGTGCATCCTTTGCGGCATCATACTCCGCATTTTCACTAAGATCACCTTTATCACGAGCCTCTGCAATTTGCTTGGCCATATCCGAACGACCCTGCAATTTTAAATATTGCAATTCAGCTTTTAATTCCTCTAACTTCTCTGGAGTATAATACTGTACTTTTCCCATTGTTTTATTTTTTACAAAGTATTAATGTAAACTGACACAAAACCTTAGCCTAGATTTTTGCCGTTTCTATTCATAACTTCTTTGAGTTGATACAAAAAAAATTACTGACATCGCTGCCAGCAAGTGTTATATCAATTCTGAAAATAATAATCTTCAACTCTTTACAAACAAAAAGAACGGCTTTCGACCGTTCTACAAGATTTTTTATGACCTTTGCAGAAATTTCGAAGCTAATTAGCTTTGCTTGATTGAGTCTTTCGTTGCATATTTTACTGAATTGAGTTAGCAAAGATAATAAAACGTATTTCGATTTCAAAGAGAAATTTCAAATTGTGTTTTTTTTAGAAATTTTGTATTCAAATAAAGAAGCTATGCGCTTTGAGCCTTTAGCTGTGAGTTAAAAACTATTACAAGGAAAATCATTTCTTTCACTGAAATATCATTTTTAAAGGACAAATTCAGCATTCTCAATGCCACATTAATCGTGGTATAAAAATATTAATCTTATGAAAATAATCTTTATGGGTACTCCCGACTTTGCGGTTGAGAGTTTGAAAACTTTAGTTGAAAATAATTGTAATGTGGTGGCGGTAATTACAGCACCCGATAAACCGATTGGACGTGGATTGAAAATCGGTATGTCGCCTGTAAAAGAATATGTATTAGCCAATGCTCCACATATACCTATATTACAGCCTGAAAAATTAAAAAATCCAGATTTCTTAACTGAATTAAAAAGCTATGAAGCCGACCTACAAATAGTAGTTGCTTTTAGAATGTTACCCGAAGCTGTTTGGACAATGCCACGCTTAGGAACGTTCAATTTACATGGTTCGCTTTTACCACAATATCGTGGTGCTGCCCCTATCAACTGGGCAATTATGAATGGCGAGACCGAAACGGGTGTTACGACTTTCTTTTTAAAGCATGAAATAGACACAGGGTCAATCATCTTTCAAGAAAAAGAACCGATTGCTGAGACCGATACTGTAGGCGATGTCTATGTGCGTTTGATGCAGATTGGAGCTAAATTGGTTTTAAAGACTGTTAGAGCCATTGAAGCGGGCAACTATCCACAAGAGCCACAGATAGAATCGGATGAAATAAAACACGCTCCTAAGATTTTTAAAGAAACCTGTGAGATTGATTGGCAGAAATCTACTAAATCAATATATGATTTTATCAGAGGGCTATCGCCTTATCCAGCAGCTTGGACAACCTTGAACGGTAAAGTGTGTAAAATATATCGTACTTCAAAAGTAACGGACGAGACTATTCAATTTGAAGATGCGTATAAAAGTGATGGTAAAAAGTACCTGTATTTTAAATGTGCTGATGGCTATTTAGCCATTGAAGAGCTACAATTAGAAGGCAAAAAACGCATGGGAATTGAGGAGTTTTTGAGGGGGTATAGGTTATAGTTTGGACTTTAGGACTAGAGGACTTTAGGACTAGAGGACTTTAGGATTAGAGGACTTTAGGACTAGAGGACTTTAGGACTAGAGGACTTTAGGACTAGAGGACTTTAGGACTAGAGGACTTTAGGACTAGAGGACTTTAGGACTAGAGGACTTTAGGACTAGAGGATTTTAAGACTAAAAACAGCTTATTTATACTTAAATAGTGATGTAAATATTGATTTAAATGGGGTGAAATAATCCTTCAAATTGGGCTTTTCCTCCTTATCACTAGCCCGGGACTTAAGTCTCGGGCTAGTGATAAGGAGGGATATTCATCAACGATTCTCCAATTTATACCACTGTATAGTTTTCAATAATTCACGTCTGTTCTGAATTTTCTGAGAAGCCATCTTTGGTGAATAGTATTTCTCTAAATAATCAAGTACTACTTTTTCTGACTCGCCTAAATCCCATAGTTTATGGTTCTTTTGCATCCATCTGATTTTATCTTTCCAGCCTTCTCGTGTAAATCGATGTTGCTGAATCAATTGGGTATTATGGCAAGCTGTACATTGTGCTTTTATCATTATCAAATTAGCATCGTTGACTAATCCAGTTTCTGAATCAATCGTCAATGAATCAGATAGGTTTTTATAAGGACTTTGAAGTGCTGAGCTTGCTGTATTGATATTACTTTCTTCTGATTGCTTGAAGGCAAGAAAAAACATCATTATCGTTCCGACAAATAAATATGTGTTGATAACTTTCATCTCGATGTTGGTTTATACGACTTTCACCGCAATTCTATGACAAGCATTATTCAAATATCCCCCCGGATTCCACTGAGGAATTACCATTGGTTGTGTAATTCCTTTGCTATCGGTTGCCTTTACCCATACCTCAAAATAGCCCTTTTGTGAAAAATCTAAGGCTAAAGACCAATGTTGCCAAGCTAAACGATTTTTAGGGGCTTCCAGATTACACTTTTTCCAACTAACACCATAATCAAGTGAAACGGCTACTTCTTTAACGGCTAAATCTCCCGCCCAAGCGTGTCCACGCAAGGTAATCGTTTTTCCTGTATCAATTACTGCTCCCGTTTTAGGATAAGTAATTAAAGACTTTACAGGCATGGCTTCGATAATTTTAAAATTTTCGGGCGTTTCGGCTAATTTCTCTCCTGGTTCAATTGGATTAATCGGCACTCTGTAGCTATGCCCACTCATTTTTTCGCCATCATGCTCTTTGTTTCTGACCACAATTTTATCCAACCACTTTCCAGAAACAGAAGCAGGCCAACCACCAATGACTAAGCGTAGCGGGAAACCATGTTCCAAAGGAATATCTTTTCCATTTACAGCCCAAGCAATCAGGGTTTCATCTTCCAATGCTTTTTTAATCGGTACGCCCCTTGAAATAACTGACTTATTGGGTGTTCTGCTCAGGTGAATATCTTTTCCGTAATAACCAATATACACGGCATCTTCTTTTAACCCTACATCTGCTAAAATATCTTTCAATCTAACGCCTGTCCATTCTGCACAACTTACTGCTCCTTGGTCCCATTGATTACCCGAAGTTTGTGGAAAATAGCCAGAACGTCCATTTCCTCCACATTCCAACGTAAGCTGATAAGTATAATGTTTAAATTTTTCCTTTAAGTCTTTGAGTTTATACGTCTTTGAAGTCTTTACAGATTCACCGCCAATGGTCAATGTCCAAGTATTAACGTCAATATTGCCTTCTGGCACCAAGCCATTGTTGCGAATAAACATTTTTTCAACAGGCGTTACTTTATCGTCAAGTAAATGTGGAGGCGTTTCTACGTTCCAAGGTTTATCAGAAAGAATGATTAATTCTTTGTTTTTCCAGTCGGGTAAACCGCCTTCTGCTGGACTTAAAATTGTTGGAGAAGACTTTGCAAAAGGGATGTTGGGAATGACTAATCCCAACAAAGTAGAATAAGTACTTTTCTTTAAAAAATCTCGTCTGTCTTGAATCATTTTTTTATTGTTAATTTGTCTTTCAATAATGTACAAAAAATTAAATCGACATTTTTAGCCAATCAGGTGGTTTGATTCCTCACTACAAAGTTGACTTATTTTAACATACTACAAGCAAGATATTCAGTAAAAATACTATTTCTATCTGCTTTTAGGATTTGAGTCTCCCAAAATAGAAAAAACATTTAATATGAAAATATACAAAACCAAACAAGGAATTATCGTAGAATCGGCAGGTAAGTTTTATTTATCCGCTGAAAACAATTGGGATGTTTATGTAAATCGTGATGATTTATATGAACAAGTCAGCAAGGAAATCACCACACTTTCAAGCATTGAATGGGCTGGGAATGACATCCTTGCCCCTATCAGTCAACAAGAAATTTGGGCATCAGGCGTAACCTATATGCGTAGCCGTGAAGCCAGAATTGAAGAATCTAAAGATGCGGGTGGTGGAGATTTTTATGCACGCGTATATGATGCAGAACGCCCAGAGATTTTCTTTAAATCATCAGCAAGCCGTTGCGTAGGTACAAATGATTTTGTTCGCATCCGTAAAGATTCAGCATGGAATATTCCTGAGCCAGAATTGACTCTCTTTGCTACTTCTAGTGGAAAAATTGTAGGTTATACAGCAGGGAACGATATGAGTTCAAGAGATATTGAGGGCGAGAATCCTTTGTATTTACCGCAAGCTAAAAGTTATGATAAGGCAGCCGCCATTGGCCCATGTTTGTATATAACTGATGGAGAAATTAGCCCTGACACGTTGATTTCGCTAGAGATTTTGAGAGATAACGTTTCTCAATTTCAGGGAAGTATTGCGATTAATCGTATGAAACGCCAGCACAATGAATTGATTTCATTCTTATTTAGAGAGATGTCTTTCCCACACGGAGCTTATTTGATGACAGGAACAGGCGTAGTGCCACCGAATGAATTTTCGTTAGCCATTGGCGATATTGTGAATATTTCTATCGAAGGTATTGGTACACTTACTAATACTGTAGAGCAGAAGGCGTAAAATTAAATAATAACTTAAAAGTAAAATAGTCACTGGTAAAATAATACTAGCGACTATTTTATTTTATAAGTATATATCGATATATTTAACTACAAATACTACTCTTACTCTACTCTTCACTAAATAAGTTACCTTATGAAAAGCCTCCTATTACTATCCATCCTTTTTTTATTCCTTTCTATCAATAGTAAAGCTCAATGCGAGCTAATGAAAGTGGAAATTAAAGATACTACTGTCAAGAAAGCCCTTAAAGAATACATAGGGCTAGGATACAAGTATTCTAAACTACCCGGAGATAAAGGTATTGTTTTATTACAAATTAGTAGAGGATTACAAAGTACAGGAAATGATGGACATGAAACGGGAACACAACTCTGTGTATCTATCACTTGGGATAATCATTATAAGGAGTTTCAGACCCCCTATACAAATTATACTATTATTGATGATGAAATTGTTTTGATTGAGTACGAAGGGCAAGAGGGTATTATTAAACCATCTAAAGAATGTTCAAAATGTATTGATAAAATTGTTGGTAATAAAGTAAAACAATTCCCTGCCAAAGAAGAGTATTGGACAACATTGCCCCTTTCTAATAAAAGAGTAAAAATGATTAAGGAACGTAAAAGTGACACTTACATGGGTGGTTGTTATTATATTGATTTGAAAGGGAATTACATCTTCCGACAAGGTATTTAAACCCTCAATAACAACGTTGTTCTATGAAAAAGCTTCTATTATTATCCATCCTTTTTTTACCCCTTTCAATCAACAGCCATGCTCAATGCGAACTAATGAAAGTGGAAATTAAAGATACTACTGTCAAGAAAGCTCTAAAAGAATATATTGGTCTGGGCTATAAGTACAATAAGCTTCCAGGGGATAAAGGTATTGTTTTATTACATATTAGTAGAGGTATGAAATATATGGGAAATGACATATATGAGATGAAAACTTCGTTGGATGTATGCATCACTTGGGATAATCATTATAAAGAGTACAAAACACCTTATACCAATTATACCATTATTGATGATGAGATTGTTTTGATACAGTATGAAGGACAAGGGGGCATAATAACATCTTCTGAAGAATGTTCAAAGTGTATAGATAAAATTGTTGGTAATAAAGTAAAACAATTCCCTCCTCTTGAAGAATACTGGACGACATTACCTCTTTCAAATAAAAGAGTGAAAATGAGAAAGGATCGTAAAGTAGAAATTTATATGGGTGGTTCTTATTGGATAGATAGTAAAGGAAATTACACCTTTGGATATGGTATTTAATGTTTCAATTTTTGAGCCATAGCTTTAAAAGCTATGACTCAAAAAAACTACAAAAACATTTCCTGCAAAGCCTTCCAAAGGGCTTTTTTCTTTTCTACATCATGCTGCAATTCACTCAATGCATGAGAAAACAAAAAACGAATATTTTTGATTTCTTTGGTTTGATATGGATTGAGTGGAATTTCAAGCTTTATCTTTTGCAGCGCGACCCCAAAAGTAATAAAATGACTAATAAGGTTTTGCGAGAAAGCTGTTCTGGCATTCATCTGGCTCAAATCTGCCAAGTGAACTAAATCTATCTGATTAAGATTGAGCTTTACAGCCGTCAAGATTTTAGCCAATAACGCTTGGTCTGCTTCGCTATATTCATCTACCAAAATAACTATTCTGTGATTAGGCACAAAATGTAAAACTTTTACCTCTTCTACTTTGGTGTCAGCTTTTACTATTGTTTTTTCCTCAACAGGTGTTGCAATTTGGCTATTTTCAACAGCTATTTCTTCTTTTTGCAAACTATGTTCAGGAATTACATACAATTGTTCTCCTACAAAAAGTTGTTGAAAAAGGATGGTATTATTCTCGGGCATTATCTCTTACAATTAACATTTCAACAAAAACTTCCCTACAAATTTCAAACAATCTTCTGGTTCTTCAATCATCCCCATGTGTCCGACTTCATCAAGAATAGAAGATGAGAAAAATTTAGGTATCATAATTTGTGCTTTGGCATCTGCTGGAGCTACACTTTTATCTCTTTCACCAATAATAAACATTACAGGACAACGCAACGACTTCAACACGTGCTTGCGGTCGGGACGGTCGCGCATGGCTTCCATTCCGGCAATCAATGCTTCAACAGGCAAAGACGAAGACGCATCTATGTGTTTTTGGATGATTTCAGGATATTTTTTGGCAAAAGCTTCTGCATATAAATTAGGTGTCGAAACTTTGATAAAAGCTTCCGCACCATGCGTTTTTATGAACTCCACATTTTTATTTCTAGCCGCCTTTTTCTCGTCTGAATCTGCAAAGGCTGTAGAATGAAAAAGTCCAACACCTAATACTTTGTCAGGATATTTTTCCGCAAATGCCAAAGCAATATACCCTCCCATTGAGTGCCCGATGATTACACATTTTTCAAAACCGCTTTCGCTAACTTTTTTTTCCACAAAATCAGCGTAATCATCAATCGTCTTTAGATTACTCAATCGTGCATATTCTGGAACAATTATATAAAAATCCTTTTGTAAAAAAGGTACATAACCGCTCCAAATGGTAGCATCCTCACCATAACCATGTAATAATACAACTGCTTTTTTCATAATATTGATATCAGAAGTCAAGTCTAAACACTTGCTTCTTTTTATTTAATGATAGTTTTTGGAGCCATTTTCCCTCCAAACTTTAATACGAACCCAAGCAAACACACAATCAAACTTCCAAAAAATAAAACACTTAAATACTGATTATAATACACAATAGCAACCATACATACCAAAGACAACACTAAGGCTATAATAGGAAAATATGGATAAAAAGGAGCAATAAAAGGTCGGTCTAGCTGAGGTTCTTTTTTCCGTAAAGCTAACAAACTCAACATACTCATGGCATACATTACCACAGCCCCCAAGCCCGACATAATAATGATTTTATTGGTTGTACCCGTAAAAATAGCAATTGCTCCTACTACACCGCCCGCTATCAATGCCCAATGAGGCGTTTGATACTTTTTGTTAACAACTGATAAAAATTTAGGCAAATAACCCGCCCGAGCCAACGCAAAGATTTGTCGAGAATAACTAATCGTATTACAATGAAACGAAGCAATCAAGCCAAATAGTCCTAAACTAGCAAACACTTTTGAAAGACTATTGTTTTTTCCTAAGGCCATCGATAGTGTTTCGGGCAAAGGATAGTCAATATTACTCAATGTTCGCCAATCGCCAACACCTCCGCTCAGAATCATTACGCCCAAAGCCAATATTACCAAAGTAATGATACTAGAAATATAGGCTTTTGGAATAGTAGTACGGGGTTCTTTTACCTCCTCTGCTACCATGGCTACGCCTTCAATCGCTACAAAAAACCATATTGCAAAAGGTATACCAGCAAAAACACTATCGACCGTGATAGTAGGTGGATTGTTGGCAATAAAGTTTTCTGTTTTGTAAAAAGGAAAGATAACCGCTATAAAAATGATTAATTCTAAAACCGACAAAATAGTGACAAACAATGAAAACCGTGCAGATTCTTTGATACCGAAAAGATTTATCGTAATAAATATCACATACATGCTTATTGCCGTAGGTACTACAGGAATAGCTGGATGTAGGAAATTGACATAACTCCCAAGGGCATAAGCAATCGCAGGTGGTGCTAATAAAAAATCTACTAATGTGGCAAAACCTGCAATAAAACCGCCCACTTGACCAAACGCTCTGTTGGCATAATCAAAAGCTCCACCAGCATGAGGAATAGACGTTGTAAGCTCGGTATAGGAGAAAATAAAGGTAATATACATTACCGTCACCAACAATGTTGCTATTAAAAAGCCAATTGTTCCAGAGGAAGCCCAGCCATAATTCCAGCCAAAATACTCACCTGAAATAACAAGTCCTACTGCAATTGCCCACAATTGGGTAGTATTAATAACTTTTTTAAGGGTTGGTTGATGGTTGTCGGCTGTCGGTTCTCGGCTGTCGATTGTCTGCATAAGTTTATAGTATTAATAAGGATTAAAATGCTGATGAATTGATAATGCTATATATTTTAAATTAAGACGAAACCCACAAACGCTACTAAAACCCATTCCAAAAACCTAGTTACTAAAAAATTGATAGCCGAATTTCGACTGCATAGCGCCATTTTCAAAATGGCTAATTAAACAAATATACAAAAGGCTCAGAGAATCTCTGAGCCTTTTGTATTAAATTCTAAATTGATAATTATAGCACCTAAGCTGTTACTTTCAACATACTCACCAATTTATCTACTACATAATCAATCTCTTCTATCGTATTATACTTTGAAAACGAGAATCTAACTGATGGTCTTTCAGGCGAAACATTCAAGGCAGTTAATACGTGTGAGCCAATATCTGAGCCACTTGTACAGGCACTTCCACCCGACGCTGAGATTTTGTTGATATCTAAATTGAACAAAAACATATCTGCTTCTTCAGATGGTGGGAAACTTACATTTAGCACCGTGTAAAGGCTTTTATCTAAATTGTCAGAGTCGCCATTGAATTCAACATCATCTAATTCACTGCTTAATCTAGCAATCATTCTAGCTTTCAGTGTTTCAACATGCTTTCTGTGTTCGTCCATGCCTGCATAAGCAATTTCTAATGCTTTAGCCAACCCTACGATACCATATACATTTTCCGTTCCTCCACGCATATTTCTTTCTTGCGAACCGCCATGAATAAAGGGAGTTATTTTGCTCTTGGCATTGATGTACAAAAAACCAACGCCTTTAGGACCATGAAATTTATGCGCTGCACCTACCAAGAAATCAATTTTCATTTGTTGTAAATCATGTCGATAATGTCCCATAGTTTGGACGGTATCTGAATGAAAAATAGCACCGTAGTCTTCGCACAATTGCCCAACCACTGTTAAATCTAACAAGTTACCGATTTCATTATTCCCATGCATCAACGAAACTAATGTCTTCGGGTTATCACGTAGTAATTCTTCTAAATGCTTTAAATCTACATGACCTTTTGTATCCAATTCAACATAACTTAGCTTGATTTTCCCTTTTTTAGCCATGTATTCCAATGTATGAAGTACAGCATGGTGTTCAAGAGGCGAAGTAATGGCATGTGTGATGCCGAAATCTTCAATAGAACGGACGATAGCAGTGTTGTCTGCCTCTGTTCCACCAGAGGTAAAAAAGATTTCCGCAGGCGAGGTATTTAATAACCCTGCAATCGTTTTTCTGGCACGCTCAATGGTATTACGCACTTCACGTCCGTGAGTATGGATAGAAGATGGATTTCCAAAATTAGATTCCATCATGGGTAACATCGCTTCGATTACTGCTTTGTCCATTGGGGTTGTGGCAGCATTATCTAAATAAATTCTATTCATTTGCTTGATAAAGTCTATTACTTCTGTCTATTTAATTGGATTTCTTATAAATGCAGAATGTCAGCCCATAGGTCTGACATTCTGCACAAATCTCATTATTCGTATTTTTAAAACTCATACTGATAGCCAACTGCTATTTGTCGTAAACTCTTATCAGTTGATTCTCTGTATTCAATTTTTACAGCTCTTTTCCAGCTAAGCCCAGCGCCCAAAAAACCATTACCTCCATATCTTCCAATCCAAGACATTCCTGCATTGAAAAAAGGTCTAAAACTCTTATGACCCAAAAACTTCCCAAATAATAAACTTACGTTATATACTTGAATAACATCATCAGGTTGAGGATAATAGTAAATACTCTGATCTCTGCTAATATTACTAATATTATTATAGGTACCCTCTACTTGCAAATAAGTATTATTAAAATTACGAGGGAAACTCATCCTTACTGATAGTCCAGCAAGCCAATTCTTTGGATTATCAACGTTTAAATAATGCCCTCCTATAACACCCACAGCAAACCTAGTCTTATCGTTTTTATTTAAGCTTGCATCTATTGTTGATACTGACTCACTATCCTTACATTTCAAATATGACACACATAGTTTTGAAATATCATTTTTAGAATATGGAAAATCATCATTAATTTTAATTTTATCACAATCCGCAAACAATGCCCTTAACTGACCGACATATCCCTTTTTAGTTGTAAGAAACATTCTATCATTCTCATAATGATAATCTTCTGAAAAAAATAATTCTTGAAAAATATTATCTTTTTCGATAAATAGATGATTTTTTCCTTTTGGGTCAACAAATTCAAAAAGTATTATCTTAGGAGTTTTCAAGAAAACCCTTAAAAAATAATCACCTCTAAAAAATGCTGCAATAATTTCGCTATTGGCTTCTTTTGGTGTATCATGATCAATTTTAACATCAATCTTTTTAGAGATATAAACTTCATCATGCACAAAAAACTCTTCAGCACTTTGAGCATTTATTAGTTCAACGGTGCTATTTAAGCTAGCTTTAAATTCTATTGTGTGGGGAGTCCTTAACCAACTCTCATACTTAATAAAACCTTCATTTTTTTTCCCATCTTTAATATAATAGCCTACTTCAAAATTTTGGGAATAAATTGGCAAAAATCCTGTCATTAAGAAAAACAATAAAACTATCTTTTTCATTCAATTAGGTGTTTTTATTTAAAATTAGTTAAGTGTAAAGTAGCAAATTTTATTTCCCAGCGACAATCTCCTTAATATCACTCATCAATTTCTTAGCTAAATTATCAGCTTTGGTGATTGAATCTGATTCAGAATATATCCTAATAATAGGTTCAGTATTTGATTTTCTAAGGTGAACCCACTCTTTATCAAATTCAATTTTTACGCCATCAATCGCATTGATTGGGTTTTTAGCATACTTTTTCTGAATAGCTTCCAACACTCCATCTACATCAATATCTGGCGTAAGTTCAATTTTATTTTTTGAAATATAGTATTCAGGATAGCCTTTTCTCATTACTGAGATTCGCTTGCCTGATTTGGCTAAATGTGTCAAAAACAATGCAATACCCACCAATGCATCACGGCCATAGTGTAATGCTGGATAGATAATACCGCCATTCCCTTCGCCACCGATTACTGCTTTAGCAGATTTCATCAAGGTCACTACGTTTACTTCTCCAACGGCCGAAGCATAATATTTTCCACCAGCCTTCTCTGTTACATCGCGTAAAGCACGTGTCGAAGAAAGGTTTGATACTGAGTTTCCTTTATGGTTTTGTAAAATATAATCTGCCACTGCTACTAAAGTATATTCTTCTCCAAATGGAGAACCGTCTTCACACATAAAGCACAGTCTATCTACATCTGGGTCAACTACTATTCCTACATCAAACTTACCTTTTTCAATAGCCTTCGTAATATCGGTTAAGTTTTCAGGGAGTGGTTCTGGATTATGTGCAAAATGCCCCGTAGGTTCACAGTGCAATTTTGTAATTTGTGTCACCCCCAATGCTTCAAGCAACATCGGTACAGCTATTCCTCCTGATGAGTTTACAGCATCAACAATTACTTTAAAGTTCTTATTTTTGATAGCTTCAACATCTACTAATGGTAAAGCCAAAATCAAATCAATATGCTTTTGAAGCCAAGTATCATCTTGGGTATAGCTTCCTAATTTCTTGACATCAACAAAATCAAAATCTTCATTTTCAGCAATCAGCAGCATTTCTTCTCCATCATTGCCAGAAATAAATTCACCTGCGGCATTCAATAACTTTAAGGCATTCCATTGAATAGGATTATGGCTTGCCGTTAGAATAATACCTCCTGCGGCATTTTCGGCAGGTACGGCCATTTCAACGGTTGGTGTTGTAGAAAGTCCTAAATCAAGTACACTTAATCCTAAACTTTGGAGTGTACCTACTACCAATTTAGAAACCATGTCTCCAGAAAGACGAGCATCACGTCCAAGCACAATCTTAAGGGTCTCAGGGTTTCTTCTTTTTAACCAAGTGCCGAAAGCTGCTGTAAATTTAACAACGTCTAAAGGTGTTAAGGATTCTCCTGCTTTTCCACCGATAGTTCCTCTAATGCCTGATATTGATTTGATTAGTGTCAATTGCTTAATAAAATTTTTAAAAATCGTTTAATTATCAAAAACTAAAGTTAATATAAAAATGCTTGTCTGCTATGATAAACCTAAATTGTATCTATTTAATTGTGCATAAATTTATCTTGCGGTATTCTTTAAGTTTCTTTAACGATATTTTGGTACGTGTACGAAATGATATTAACATAAAAGCCTTCAAACTGAATAGCTTGAAGGCTTTTTGTTAACCGACATGGATTCGAACCATGAATGACGGTACCAAAAACCGTAGTGTTACCATTACACCATCGGTCAATATAATTCTTTTGTGAGTTGACTTGTTAATTAAAAATCTCTCGAAACAATTGTTTCAAGAGATTTTTGTTAACCGACATGGATTCGAACCATGAATGACGGTACCAAAAACCGTAGTGTTACCATTACACCATCGGTCAATATAATTCTTTTGTGAGTTGACTTGTTAATTAAAAATCTCTCGAAACAATTGTTTCAAGAGATTTTTGTTAACCGACATGGATTCGAACCATGAATGACGGTACCAAAAACCGTAGTGTTACCATTACACCATCGGTCAATCACATTTGAATTGTGGTGCAAAATTAGTCGTATAATTCGGCTTTGTCAAGTCATTTTTTCAAAAAATAAAAAAATGACACATTAATATTTTATAAGTTATTGACTAATTGACCTTTATATTTCAAAAAAAACATCATCTCTACCTTACTATTTATGGTAGAAGCAGGATATTTTAAACAGCTACGCCACTAGTTTCAACAGTTGGAGCAATCTTTTTTACTAATCCTTGTAATACTTTACCTGGACCACACTCTACAAAAACCGTTGCGCCATCTTCAACCATATTACGAACTGATTGTGTCCAACGAACAGCACCAGTCAACTGCGAAATAAGATTTGCTTTAATTGTTTCAACATCCGTTGATGGCAGTGCATTTACATTTTGATAAATTGGGCAAGCAGGTTGTGCAAAAGGTGTCGCCTCGATAGCAGCAGCTAGTTCTTCACGAGCAGACTCCATCAATGGCGAGTGAAATGCACCACCTACTGGCAACAATAAAACACGCTTTGCTCCTGCTTCTTTTAGTTTTTCACCAGCTTGGGCAACACCCTCGTTAGAACCAGAAATCACTACCTGACCTGGGCAGTTATAGTTAGCAGCCACTACTACTTCATCCGTAATAGAAGCACAAATTTCTTCAATTAATTCATCTGATAAGTTTAACACCGCTGCCATTGTTGAAGGATTGTTCTCACAGGCTTTTTGCATGGCTAACGCACGTGCAGAAACCAATTTCAAGCCATCTTCAAAACTCAATGCACCTGTAGCTACCAATGCCGAGAACTCTCCTAACGAGTGTCCCGCTACCATTTCTGGGTTAAAATCTGCTGTTTCTTTGGCTAAAATAACTGAATGCAAGAAAATAGCAGGTTGAGTAACTTTGGTTTGTTTAAGCTCCTCATCTGTACCTTCAAACATAATATCTGTAATACGAAAACCTAAAATTTCGTTTGCTTGCTCGAATAATGCCTTGGCTGATGCTGAATTATCGTAAAGGTCTTTACCCATGCCCTTGAATTGAGAGCCTTGACCCGGGAAAACGTATGCTTTCATTTTAATAATTAAATGAATGTGAGTAAAATAAGTAAAAGAGTATAGTATTTCTATTACTCTTGTGCTAAAGTCCGCAAAATTAACTATTCAATTTAACTATTTACTATCCGTTCAGAGAAATCTTTCTCTGAACTCAGGCGTTGGCATTCGGCAAGAATCTGATTTTCCAAAAATTTTATAGCGATTCTTGGCTATCAAATCATAAAAAAAATCAAGAATTGAACTCGGTAATACGCTAAAAAGGGACAAATACTTCCAACAACCGCATAAATCTTTGGCAATTTCTAATGCTGCTTTTGATTTGGTGAATATTCTATTATTTTTCAATAAAATTACCGAATCAAAATCCGTAGTATTTCTCTGGTACTTTTTCAAAACGGCATCCCCAAATTCAGATTGCAACGAAGCAAATTTGAAATGTTTGTTTGGGTCATGGTCAATCACAAAATTGATTGAAGCATTACAAAAATTACAAACACCATCAAATAATATCACTTGTTGTCCATCAACTATTGTATCTATATTTTCCATTTAAATGAATTATTAATCTCCGATTATCCCCTTATTATCTAAACAAAAATATCAGTATAAAAGTCTTAACAATACAAAGAATATCTATTTGCTTTTAAATTAAAGCTAACCTTAATCTTATAAAACATGAGTACAACCATCATCATTACTGTATGTTCGTTATTATTAATTGCCTATGCATTTGATTTAACTGCGTCTCGGACAAAAATTCCATCTGTTATCTTACTCCTATTATTGGGCTGGTTAGTGAAACAAGTTACTACTTTCACTAATGTCCGCGTACCCAATTTAACTGCTATTCTACCTGTGTTGGGCACAATCGGATTAATATTGATTGTGCTAGAAGGAGCCTTGGAACTTGAATTGGACAAATCCAAAATTCCGATTATCAAAAAATCCTTTATTGTGGGTTTCTTCCCGATGGTAATTTTAGCATTTTTGATGGCAGCCACTTTCCAATACTTTGGTGGAGGCTCTTTCAAAAACAATCTGACCAATGTTATTCCTCTATGTGTGGTAAGCAGTGCCATTGCGATACCAAGTGTGAAAAACCTAAAAGCTACGGACAAAGAATTTATCATTTACGAAAGTAGTTTATCCGATATTATTGGGGTGCTTTTTTTCAACTTTATGGCACTCAATGCTACTATTAATGTTGCCTCCTTTACAGAGTTTGCCCTTGAGCTTTTGATTATTATTATAGTATCGTTTGTTTCTACGGCTACTTTGTCATTTTTATTAAGCAAGATTGAACATCCTATCAAATTTGGGCCTATCATTTTATTGGTAATTTTGATTTATGCCATCGCCAAACTGTATCATTTACCTAGCTTGGTTTTTATTCTTCTTTTAGGACTTTTCTTAGGAAACCTCGATAAACTAAAACAGTTTCATTGGATTCAACGATTAAAGCCCGATCAATTAGAAGTAGAAGTTAATAAATTTCATGAACTGGTAGGCGAAGCTACCTTTTTAATCAGAGCCTTGTTTTTTCTTTTATTCGGCTACCTTATCGAATCTGCCGAAATATTAAATACAGATACCCTCAATTGGGCTTTAGGAATCGTCTTTATGATTTTCCTGATTCGTGCTATACAATTAAAATTATCTAAATTAAACCTCCGTCCACTACTTTTTGTAGCACCCAGAGGGCTGATTACAATTTTACTCTTTTTGGCGATAGAACCTAATCAGCATATTCCGTTAATGAATAAATCATTAATTATTCAAGTAATTGTATTAACTGCATTGGTGATGATGTTTGGATTGATGAATACCAGCAGAAATGAACAAAAGCATTAAGAATAGGTGTTAGCAAGGTAATTATTCAAATAACTATTCATTAAAAAGTGATCCTAACATATTTACGCAAAATTATGCTACTAATTATCCTTATTATTGCCTTTCTCGGAATGGGCTTGTATGTCTTTATGCAACAAAAAGTTTTCGGAAAAGACCCTTCAGGCGCTCGCCTAGCTCGTATCGAAAAATCACCTAATTATTCAAATGGCTCTTTCCACAACCTATCGCTTACTGAAGTAATGCCAAAGGATGCTTCTTATTGGGGATTGCTTAACGATTTTTTGAATAAGCCTAAAACAGTTGAACCTGACAATGTCCTTCCCTCTATCAAAACTGATTTAAAAACATTAGCTTCTGAGAAACCAACCATCGTTTGGTTCGGACACTCTTCCTATTTAATCAAATCAAAAAAAACCACGGTTTTGGTTGACCCTGTATTTAGTGGCTCGGCTTCTCCTGTTTCTTTTTTTGGAAAAGCCTTCAAAGGTGCTGATGTGTACAACGTTGAAGATTTTCCTGATATCGATATGCTAGTGCTTTCGCATGACCATTACGACCACTTGGATTATGTGACTATCAGTAAATTAATCCCCAAAGTAAAGAAATTCTATACCGCTTTAGGTGTAGGCGCACATTTAGAAGAATGGGGAGTAAGCCCTGAAAACATTGTCGAGTTCGATTGGTGGGAAGGTAAAAAGATTAATGATGCCTTAGAGATTACATCAACGCCTGCAAGACACTTTTCGGGACGAGGTTTTACACGTGGCAAAACCCTTTGGTCTTCTTTTGTTTTGAAAATTGATGGCTACAGCATTTTTATTGGTGGGGATTCTGGTTATGATCATCACTTCAAAACCATTGGAGAGAAATTTGGCCCATTCGATATTGCCTTATTAGAGAACGGTCAGTATGGTAAAGATTGGCCATTGATACATACTTCGCCAGAGGAAACGGCCAAAGTGGCCGCAGAATTGAAGACCAAAGTATTGATGCCAGTACACTGGGCAAAATTTGCCTTAGGTTATCACGCTTGGGACGAGCCTATCAATCGCTTGGTAAAAAGCTTGGAGCATTCAGATATTAAACTCACAACCCCTCTTATTGGCGAACCCGTTGTTCTAGACAGCATATATCCTCATAAAATGTGGTGGAATTTTAAAAAGCCATAGTCCTATAAGTACGTGCATATTTTATATTTAGCATGTGTATATTTGAACAGTAGCAACTTAAAGAAAAAGTAGTTCAACAAATATATCGGGGCCAAAATAGCATAAAACTAATCTTTTTTGAAGTGATACAATTTTATGACAGATATAATCAATGACTTGCTGATTTTTGTTGTAATTAACTTCGTTAGTTGGTTTATTTAGATACTTTTAGTAAAACCAGTGATAAAACGAAGAAAAAATAGCTATCAAAGGATGATTGATGAAAGTATTTTAGCGGGTATAAAAAATTACTTTATAATATTACTGAAAATTAACTTAAACTATGAAAAGAAGAGATTTCACAAAAAACATCATTGCTGGCACAGGCTTGGCGACGTTGCCAACTTTGGCAAAATCGGCTGAAAAAGCAAATGTAGCTAGTCCTCAACCTGTATTTAAATTAAAATATGCTCCGCACTTTGGTATGTTCCAAAATTCGGCAGGCAAAGATGAAATTGACCAATTGAAGTTTATGCACGAGATGGGATTCCGTGCTTTGGAAGATAACGGAATGATGGGTAGAACCCCAGAATTACAAAAGAAAATAGGCGATACCATGGCTAAGTTGGATATGGCTATGGGCGTTTTTGTGATTGATGGTGGCGACAATTGGAAAACATCTTTAACCACAGGCAAACAAGAATTTAAGGATGTTTTTTTGAATACTTGTAAAAAGGCAGTTGAAGTAGCCAAACGGTGTAATGCAAAATATATGACGATTGTGCCAGGCTATTTTGAACGCAACTTACCGATAGGTGTACAAACGGGGAATGTAATTGATGCTTTTAGAAGAGGTGCTGAGATTTTTGAACCACATGGTTTGGTAATGGTAATGGAACCGCTTTCTGATAATGCTGATTTATTCCTTCGCAATTCTGACCAATCTTATATGATTTGCAAGGCTGTGAATAGTCCATCGTGTAAAATCTTATTCGATATGTGGCACATGCAACGCAACGAAGGACGCATGACCCAACACATGGATTGGGTTTGGGATGAAATTGCTTATTTTCAGATTGGTGATGAACCGGGCAGAAAAGAACCTACTACTGGCGAAGTAAATTATAAGTTTTTGTTCAAACACATTAACGAAAAAGCCAAAGCAACCAATAGAGGCGAATTCATTTTAGGAATGGAACATGGCAATTCTATTGGTGGAAAAGAAGGAGAAATGAAGTTGATTGAAGCATATCGTGCTTCTGATTTAGCTTAAACATATCCCTTCATCACTAGCGAGGGACTTAAGTCCCTTGCTAGTGATGAAGATTAAGACTTAGCGCTGACAGACCTATTTCCTACCATAATCAGCAGGGTTTTCGCCCCAAAATTCCGTTTCCCATTTTAGTATCTTATTCGTGTATTTGTTATTCTTTAACCAAAGCACTCCTCTTTCCATGAGCTGAAATAGCTCTTCATTTTTAGCATTTCGCTCTAGCTTCGTTTTTACGGCTTTGTTCTTTACCCAACTAATGGCTGTTTTAGAATCTGAATAGATTGGTAAAGTAGAATGATGTTTTTGCAAAAAAGCTAATCCATGAACGATGGCTAAAAACTCACCAATGTTTACTGTTCCTTCTGGAAAAGGTCCCATCGAAAACAATACTCGTTTTGTACCTGTTTCTACGCCTTGGTATTCTAACTTGCCCGGATTGCCCGCACAGGCTGCATCTACAGAAATGCTTTCAGCAATAGGTTTGCCAACCAATGCCGACGACTTCCCCGACTTACCTGTAGCACCACTTTGTGTTTTTTGTACAGATTGCCAATAATTACCTTTGAAGGCATCGTCTGCCTCTTTTCTACTTTCAAAAGATTTATATTGAGCGGTCTCAAAACCTTTTACTTGTTCCTCTGCTTCTGCCCAAGTTTCAAAAACGCCCGTTTTTCGTCCTTTCCAGACTACATAAAATTTTGCTTTCTTTGCCAATGTTAATAGATTCTTTTAATGAAGCTGTTTAAACTTTCCGTTTCTGAGGTGAAAGTATTGTATTTTTGAATTGATTTTTTCAAAATTTGAGAAGCATAGCATCGCTACGTTGAGTAAATTTTGGAACAAGCTATTCTAAAAGACTTAGTTTAACCCGAAAGGGAAAGTTTAAACAGCTTCAATGTCGTCAAAAACAATTATCCAATTCTCGACTTAATTATTTTAATTGAGATAGCTAAGAGAATTACGCCAAATACCTTTCTCAGCACGTTAGCACCTACTTGTCCTAAACGGTTTTCAATCCATTGCGAAGCCCTCAAAACAGTGTAGATAAATACAAGATTCAGTAAAATTCCTACTAGGATATTGATTTCATCAAACTGAGATTTCAAGGAAAGAATAGTAGTCATTGTTCCTGCCCCAGCAATTACTGGAAAAGCTAAGGGCACAATTGAAGCAGCTTTGGCTCCGCCTGTCGATTCCTCTGATTTGAAAATACTTCTACCGAGTGTCATTTCTAGACCAATCAAGAAAATGATTAAAGCCCCAGCAATGGCAAATGAGTTGATATCAACACCAAAAAGGTTCAGAATTGACTTCCCGACATATAAAAAGCCGACCATAATTCCGCCTGAAACCAAGGTAGCTTGTTCTGCATGAATATCGCCTGTTTTCCTACGAATATCAATAATAACAGGAATCGAGCCTAGAATATCAATGACCGAAAAAAGAATGAGTGAAACCGAAATGATTTCTTTAAAATTTAATGCCATCTATTTTAATATAAAATTTCTTTTAGTTTACTAATTTCAAATGCTTCAATCGCTGGAAAATTAGCAATCCTAAAAGTAGTATTTTTCCAAGTACCGTAGCCATTCCCCAACGTTATCCCTGATATTTTAGTTCGCTCTTTTATTGCTTTAATTTGCTCTGTTGTCCCTTGTACAGCAATTACAGTATCCGACTGTATATCAATATTTTGCACTAAACAATTTAGACCAAATTTATCATTATCATTGAAGAAATTATACCAATCTTTTGCTTGTTTTTTTATTTTCCTTGAAATCTCAGAAATATTCGAAATATCACTTAAAACTTTATTCAACAAATAAATACTTAGCACATTTGGCGTATAATGCGTTTGATATTTAGCAAAATTTTCTTGTATAAACAACAGACTATTATAGTATTTTCTATCATTAATCAGCTCGGCTTTTTGCAAGGCTTTGGGCGAACAAATCATAATGCCCATACCCGCAGGCAAGCCCAAACATTTCTGAACCGATGCAAACCAAACATCGCCATTGTGCCAGTCTAATTCAATTCCTCCTAAAGATGAAGTAACATCTACCGCAATAATACTCTCTGAAAAAGTCTTTCTAAAAGTGCTCAAATCTCTGATTTGTGTACCGTTTGATGTTTCGTTTTGTGTTAAACAAAGTACTTCTACCTCCGCATTCAGTGCCAAATTTACCGATGGTATTTCTTCTACAGCAAATGATATTCTGTCCACAGTCTTTACGATTTTACTACTATAATCTGCCCATTTCTCTCCAAAAGCCCCATTATAAAAATGTGTTGAGCTTTTTGAAGTAAGCGACTGAGCGATTATCTCCCAAGCCTCTGTTGCTGAAGAAACAAAGTAAATGCTATAGTCAGGAGGAATATTCAATTTTTCATGCAAAAGCTGTATGGCATTTTTTGTAATTGCCATGCATTCAGCACTGCGATGATTGATACTCAAAACGCCTTCCTCAAAAGCCTCTTGCATATAGTTAGCTACTTGCGGATATACTTTTGAAGGTCCAGGATAAAAAGTAATCATTGACATAATGTTACCCGAAATCGGTTAACTGTTAACGGTGTTAATTTTGGTAATCTGTGATTTTATGATGAAGCCTCACATCTACCCAATCTTATAAAAATGTTTGAATCGCAAAATCATAACCTCGCAATCCAAAACCAATGATGATACCAATTGAATTTTTACTGATATAACTATGGTGACGAAACTCTTCACGCTTATGAACATTGGAAATATGCACTTCTACCACAGGCGTTTTTACCCCTGCAATAGCATCAGCCAACGCAATTGATGTGTGTGTAAAAGCACCTGCATTCAAGACGATACCATCGTATGAAAAACCTATTTCATGAATTTTATCAATCAAAAAACCTTCATGATTCGACTGGAAATACACTAAATCTACTCTATCTGAATATTTATCTTTTAATACTTCAAAATATTGCTCAAAAGTTTGGTGACCATAAATTTCTGGTTCACGCTTGCCCAATAAATTCAAGTTTGGGCCATTGATAATGATAATTTGTTTCTTTGACATTGTTTTTTAAATGAATGGTTATTCCTACTCTGTAAAGCAATGCTTCACAAATGGTTTTTAAGTATCTTTGAATTAATTCTGAGGTATTAAAATCAAGATTTTTATTTTTACCGACTTTCTATTCAATAAATCCCAACCGATATTTCTTATGGTATGGCAAAGCTATCTAAAAAATTTCAAAAGCTATCTTACTTTAGAACGTTCTCTTTCTGAAAATTCCATCGAAGCTTACCTGCGTGATGTTCAAAAATTGTGGGAATATCTTGATATTGCTGGTGAAAATGACATTAACCCGACGACCGTTACCGATACACACATCTTTAATTTCTTTACTTATTTAGGTGAATTGGGCTTAGAGACTACTTCCCAAGCACGAATGTTATCTGGTCTTAAAGCTTTTTTTAAATATCTTTTGCTAGAGGATGTAATCAAAACAGACCCTATGGATTTGATTGCTTCTCCCAAAATTGGACGGAAATTACCCCCTACGCTTTCTTTTCCTGAAATCGAGACGATTTTATCCATCGTTGACCTTTCTACACCCGAAGGAGCGAGAAATAGAGCCATACTGGAAGTACTTTACAGCTCTGGTTTAAGGGTTTCTGAATTAGTAGAAATGCAATTAACAGAGTGTTTTCTGGATATTGGTTTTATCAGAATTATCGGTAAAGGCAACAAAGTTAGGCTTGTGCCTATTGGTAAAGATGCCATTCATTATCTTCAAATTTACCTAGAAGAAATCCGAAAATATCAGGTTATCAAAGAGGAAGCAGGCAATTATGTTTTCTTGAACCGCCGAGGGAACAAGCTAACAAGGGTAATGATTTTCCTGATTATTAAAGATTTAGTGGCACAAGCTGGTATTCAAAAAAATGTTAGCCCCCACACTTTTAGGCATTCGTTTGCTACGCACTTAATTGAGGGCGGAGCCGACCTGCGTGCTGTTCAAGAAATGCTTGGGCATGAATCTATCACTACTACAGAGATTTATACTCACCTCGACCGAGAATATTTACAACAGACCATTGTTGATTTTCACCCTAGAAGTAAAAAACATCTTAAAGTTTGATATGGTGACGTATACGGCTCAAACTATCTGGATGAATGCCCAAATAAGAAGCCAAATCTTTCACAGCAATCAGTCTGAGGGCATCTGGCTGATTCTCTAATAAATATAAATATCGCTGTTCGGCATTTTTCGAAATCAGTGAATAAGTCCGTTTGCTCTCTCTCACATACAGTTGTTCTGCAATTAATCGATGAAAACGTTCTGCATTCTTTGATTGCTCCATTAACTCCAACACTTTAGGGTAATATAACCTAAAAGCATTTACAGCCGTCACTGCTTGAATTGAAATATTTGAAACTTGTTGGGATAAACAAGAGGCAAATGAACTAACAAAACTTCCTTTAAAGCCTAAATCAACACAAATACTTTTGCCCTCGGGCGTATATGCTTCATATTTCACAGCCCCTTCTATGATAAAATAAGCATATTTTTCTACCTCGCCCTTTACCGTCAAAAAGGTTCTTTTAGAAAATGTAACTTCCTCAAGGAGTTGTTTATAATACTCCCATTCTTCCGTGGAGAAATTAGCAAGTTTAAAAATCGACTCTTTGACCAGATTAGTTTTATCAAAAGGAAAAGCTACCATACCTATTAATCGTATTAATGTATTACAAATAAAAAATGCTGAGCTTAGTTTAACAACTATACTCAGCATTTAACAAAGTTAAAACATTTTAGATTTCAAAATAACTATTAGTTCCACATTAGATATGTAACAAGGTCGTTATCTCTTTCTACTTCTTCAATAATTTCAAGCGGATAATCGAATTTGATTTCTTTTGAATCCGTTTGTGTAAATGTAATTACGTAGCCAGTAGATTTCAAATTTACAACTACGCCATCTCCATAGTCCGTATGGCGGATACGAGAGCCGATGCCTAAGATTGGGTTTAACATAATGGTTAATATTTTAAATGATTATACATGCTTATTTCTTTATACAACCTTCCAATTATTGTACCATAAATAAGCTTTAGTGGTTGAGGTTGTAAAATTAGTAAACGTAGTTTAATAATCTAAATTATTTGTATAATTATTTTTTTTATTTATATAGTTATATTTTACATTATGCTAACAAATTCCCTATCATCAGTCTTCTGGGAAGGGAATATAAATAAAACTAGCAAAATCTCTGTCTAATACGAAAAGGCAACAATACTCATCGGGGTCTTTATAGCTGCTTTGAAAAACTTCTACATTTTCCTCAGCAATAATTCCCCGCTGTAGAAATTCTTCTACAAATGAGGCATGATAATTCCACGTATTTTCGTTCATCTCATGAATCCCAATTAACTTCTGTCCTATTTGAACAGGATTTTGCGAAACAGCAAAAATTGGAAACTTAGAAAAACCCCTCGTTCTGATTTGATAAGATGCTTCCTTTAAAAATTCAGAAACTAACGCAAAATCTGCTGAAATAATGCCCAAATATTTCCCATTTAAATCAGGAGAATTCGGAGCATTGGATATGGCTGTGTAATCTTCTATCATTGTTTTTTTTTCTTTGTTGGACTTTAGGATTGTAAGACTTGAAGATTTTTTCTTTTGGACTAGAAGACTTTAAGACTGGAGGACTTTAGGATTTTTAGCGTTGAAGATTTAAGAGCTTCTCTTAAAAACCTAAAAGTCCTTTAGTCAGAAAATCAAAGTCCATTATCCTAAAATCTTCTAGTCATAAAGTCCTTTAGTCGGAAAATTAAAGTCCTCTAGTCCTAAAGTCTAAAAATCTTCAAGTCCTAAAGTCTTCAAGTCCAACAATCCTAAAGTCTAAAAATCAAAATCTCGCTGCGGATAGCAAGCTTAAATCCTTATAATTTAAACCAAATTTCTTAGCTACAGTTGCATTTGTTAAACTTCCTTTAAAAGAGTAAACCCCCTTCATAAATGCTTTGTTCGCAAAAATGGCTTCTTCAATCCCTCCCGTCTTACCTGTTTTAAGTAAGAATGAAGTAAAAATATTACTCAACGCCTGACTAGCCGTATGGGCAACCCTCGAAGGAATATTAGGCACGCAATAATGAATTACATCATATTTTCTGAATATTGGCTGGTCGTGCGTAGTAATTTCAGATGTTTCAAAACATCCTCCACTATCAATGCAAACATCAATAATGACCGAATTAGGCTTCATCATCGATACCATCTCTTCTGTGACGATACAAGGCGTAAAACCATCCTCCGCACGCAAAGCACCAATCACCACATCAGCATCACGAATCGCTTGTGTTAAAACATTCGAGTCGATAATACAGGTATAAATATTTTGACCTACCGAGTATTTCAAGCGTTGTAGTTTAAAAATGTCTTTATCAAACACTTTTAAATCTGCCCCTAAGCCTATGGCTATTCTAGCGGCATATTCTGAAACTGTTCCAGCACCCAAAATCACAACTTTGGTTGGTGGAACTCCCGTGATGCCTCCTAGAATAACGCCCATGCCATCATTCCCACTACTCAAATACTCAGCAGCAATCAACATCACCGTACTTCCTGCTATTTCAGACATCGCCCTAATAATCGGAATTCCGCCAGCATTGTCTTCGATATATTCATAGCATAATCCTGTTATTTTTTTTCGATTTAGCTTCTCGAAGTATTCTTTCGTTAGTTTCGACATATTTAAGGAAGAAACTACCGTAGCACCATGCTGTAAATATTCAATTTCAAGGTCTGTTAATGGCTGAACCTTTACGATAACATCAGCTTTATACAATTCTTCGGTTGAATAAACTACCTGTGCGCCAGCCTCAGAGTATTGGCTATCTGTAAATTTTGCACCATTACCTGCCCCAGTTTCAATGACCACTCTATGTCCATTCCTGATTAATAAACCAACGGCATCTGGTGTAAGTGATATCCTATGCTCTTGCATAGACACTTCGCGAGGAAGGCCTATAAACAGGCTTTTTGCATTTTGTTTTGTCCAAACCAATGCCTCTTGTGTCATTAAGCCTGTCTGAGCAAGTACTTCTTTAAATCCTGAAGGTTGAGCCATTTTGATTGCTGAATTTCATTTATCAGAATGAACTAGTCATTCATCAATGATAATCTTAAACTTTTAACAAATTTATCACTCTTTTACCATTTTCATCTACTTCAATATTCACTTTCAAGTGCTTAGATGGCAAGAGGTTTTCTATTCTTGATGGCCATTCAATAAAACAATAATCACCAGAGTATAAATAATCATCCACACCTATGTCCATTGCCTCCTCCTCATTTTTAATTCTATAAAAATCAAAATGATAAATGTTTTCGCCACGTGTAGTAGCATATTCATTCACCAATGAATAAGTTGGACTCTGTACATGGCTATTAACCAACATACATTCGCAGATAGCTTTTATCAACGTGGTTTTCCCAGCACCCATTTGTCCTTCAAAAAGCCAAATTGGTGTGCTTTTCCCAAAAGCTAAAATCGCCTGTGCTGCTTTCTTAATATCTTTCAGTGACGAATATTCTATGGTTTTGCTATTGCTTACGTTTTTACTCATTGTTATGGCTTTAGGCTAAGAGTAGCGAGCTTTTATTGATTTTAAGCAGAAAGCTAATACTCTAGACTTATTGATTTATGTATTAACAGTAATCTCTTGGGATTACTGTTAACAGAATTCTTATTATTAACCTAAAAACTGACTCAAATAGTTTCTTGCTGTTAAGATGGCCGTCTCTACATCTTCGGCAGTCCCTTCATATGCTTTGTCTTCTACTTCTATAACAACTGGTCCACGATAGCGAGCATCGTTCAAAGCAGAAAAGAATTTACCCCAATTAATATCTCCTAGACCCGGTAGTTTCGGTGAATGATATTCCAATGGGTTACCCATAATACCTACTCTATTTAGTTTGTCAGGATATACTTTCGCATCCTTTAAATGAATATGATGTATGCGGTCGCGGTAATCATATAGTGGACGAGTATAATCCATCATTTGCCACACCAAATGCGAAGGGTCATAGTTTAACCCTAATGTTGACGAAGGAATAATGTCAAACATTTTATCCCAGATAGCTGGTGTCGTGGCTAAGTTTTTACCCCCTGGCCATTCGTCATTAGTAAAAAACATCGGACAGTTTTCAATCCCAATCTTCACTCCTACTTCCTCTGCCAGCTTTACAATATCTGTCCAAGTCTCCTTGAATTTATCTAAGTTATAAGCGATATTTTTAGAAGGGTCTCTACCAATAAAGGTATTCATTACAGGAATATCCAATTTGGTTGTTGCCAAGATGATTTTCTTGATATGATCTACATAAAAATTGGCCTTATCAATATCTGGATCAAGCGGATTAGGATAATACCCTAATCCAGAAATAAATACACCTTTTTCGGCTGTATATTTTTTAATATGCGCAATCTGTGCATCGTCTAGGGTATCAACATTAATATGCGTAACCCCTGCATACCTGCGGGCATCAGCATTTCCAGCTGGCCAGCACATTACTTCTACACATTTAAAGTTTTTCTCTGAAGCAAAATCTATTACTTGTTCAAAAGTATGATCCGCTAAAATAGCACTTACAAATCCTAACTGATGCATTGTATGATAGTATATTTATTAAATTGGCTTTAGTAATTTTAAGTAAAATTAGAGAATCCATTGAAGAGTTTATACTATATCGTAAAATTACTTATCATAGCATCCCCTTCTTCCTCTCTTCTACAGCATGATTTACTGCACGCGCCGTAAGTGCCATAAAAGTAAGCGATGGATTTTGGTTGCCCACTGAAGGCATACAAGCACCATCTGTTACAAATACATTTTTACAGGCATGCAATTGATTAAACTTATTCAATAATGATGTTTTGGGGTCTTTTCCCATGCGTACGCCACCCATTTCATGAATATCTAACCCTGGAGCCTGTTTGCTATCCGACATATAAATATTTTTGCATCCTGCCTTTTCTAGCATTTCAGTAGCTTGTTCATGAAAATCTTTAATCATCCTCTCATCGTTTTCAGTATCGTATCCAATAGATGTAATCAACTGTGGAATGCCCCATTCATCTTTCTTTTCAGTACTTAGTCTAAGATGATTTTCTTTTTGAGGAACTGTTTCTCCTTGCATCATAATAAATACTCCCCACTGCCCAGCTTTGGTAACTTTTGCTTTATAATCTTCTCCAAAAGTAGGCTGACTTATATCTTGTTGCCAACCTGCTCGCGAGGCTGAAAAGGCTACCATGTATCCACGTTGAAAATCCATCTCTTGCTTTTCAAGATTTCGGAACGATGGCATAAAAGCAGAAGTAGGTCTTCGACCTAAATAATATTGGTCTTCAAAACCATCGAAAGTAGCTCCACCTGAACCACGATAATTATGGAAAGCCACGTACTTACCCATTAACTCATTATCATTTCCTAAACCATTTGGAAAACGATTTGAAGTAGAATTCAACAAAATCAAGTTAGTATTTAAAGTAGCGGCATTCACAAAAATGATTTTTGCATAAAATTCCAGTATTTCCTTTGATTGTGAATCTACCACTCTTACACCTTTGGCTTTTCCTTTTTGCTCATCGTAAATGATTGAATGTACTACTGAATACGGACGAAGCGTTAGGTTTCCTGTTTTTGCTGCCCAAGGGAGCGTGGAAGAGTTGGAACTAAAGTACCCACCAAAAGGGCAACCACGATAACATAAATGTCGAGCCTGACATTGACCACGCCCTTGTGCTAAATGAATTGGATTGGGCTTAGTTAGATGTGCGCAACGTCCAATAATCACCTGTCTGTTAGCATAATTTTCTTTTACACTTTTCTGAATATGCTTCTCTAAACAATTCAATTCCCAAGCAGGCAGGAATTCACCATCGGGCAAGCTCTTGATGCCATCTTTATTACCACTAATCCCTACAAATTTCTCCACTTTGCTATACCACGGCGCAATATCTTTATAACGAATGGGCCAATCTACAGCGAAACCATCACGAGCAGGCCCTTCAAATTCATAGTCACTCCAGCGTTGTGTTTGTCTTGCCCATAGCAAAGATTTCCCTCCTACTTGGTAGCCTCTAATCCAGTCAAAAGGTTTCTCCTGGATATAGGGGTGCTCTTTATCTTTCACAAAGAAATGTTGAGTCGCTTCATCAAAAGCATAGCAACGGTCTGCGATAGGGTTTTCGCTGACCATTTCCTCAGTTAGTTTACCATGATGAGGTAAATCCCAAGGGTCAGTCATTGCAGTTGGGTAGTCTTGGATATGTTTTACATCTCGTCCACGTTCCAATACAAGCGTTTTCAACCCTGCCTCACACAATTCCTTTGCAGCATATCCACCGCTGATTCCAGAGCCAATTACGATGGCATCGTACGTTATTTTTTTTGAAGCTATTCCGTTTAGATACATTATAAGCTGTTTGATTTTATACGTCAATTTAGCATAAAAATGATGAAATGCCATAAAAAAAGGGTCGCCTAAGAGCGACCCTTTTTTAGTAAAATAAAAAAAAACTATTTTTTCTTAATTACTTCAGATATAACACGTGTTCCAACATTATATTGATAATTCAATGTAAATGTTTTAGTAACAGGGTCATATTTATTTACTCCTGTTTGTTCAAAAGGGCCAGCCAAAGTAGCAGCAGTTCCTTGAGGAATAATAGTTACAGTGTTATCCTTATTCACTTTCAACCACATGATATACCCTAAATCTGCAAATTCAGTTTCAGAAGTAGATTTATCAATGGTTTTTAATGTTTTATCTCTATCTATATCACGAGGTGCTGTAGGGTGAGAAAAATATCCTGTAGCGTGATAAGCACCGTCAAATTTATTAGGAGTACCCCCAACAAAGATGTTCATAAAACCTAAGTTTGAGCTGATTTTAACACCGCTAGCATCTGCAATCCCAACTGGAATTACATATTCCTTCGAGAAATCAAGTGTTTTAGGAAGCTTCACTCGCACTTTTAAAGTATCATCTCTTTTTCCAGCTTTAATCACTACAGGATTTACAAATGTGTAAGCCGATGTAGGCAAAGCCTCGTAAGGGTCATCCCCAGCCGCTGCTCTTTTAGCATTGGTAGATTTTAAGAAATCAGTTGCAGCCGAAGTAACTCCAATTGTTAATGATAAATCTTTATCTAAAGGATTAACAGAGCCCAAATTAACCAAGTATTTTACTTCAACTAATGTATCAATTTTAAATTGTCCTGTTTGTAATGAGCCCCCTGCATTTCCAAAAATACTAACGATTGGTTCTGCTCCGACACCATTGATGATGTCTGTATAGCCTTTGTCCTCTAAACAACTGCTTAGTCCGATAATTGAAGCGAAAAGTATCAGACCTGTTTTTATTATTCTTTTCATTTTGTAATTGCTAATGTTATAATTGAGTAAATGTGACCACTTGAGTAATAATTCACTCAAATTTTCAAATTAATTTATTTCTTAGCCCAGAAGATTTTGTTATCAAATTGACTAGTAACATTTTGTGCTGCCACGTTATCTGCATTTGTTGCAATTTCAGAAGTTGGATAGAACAAACGAGCTGGAGCTTTCGCTTGCACAGCTTTAGTAGCCAAAGGTACTTTAGGGAAACCTGTTCTACGGAATTCACTCCATGCTTCAAAACCTGTCAAACTAAACATTGCAACCCATTTCTGAGTAATAATAGCCTCAATCTTATCTGGGGAATTAGCCCAGTTTGCATTTACAATGCTAGACCCATAATACCCTGCCGCATCAGCAGCTGTTAAACCAGCAGCAGTAAAGGCTTCAGTGATACCAGCTTCATAGGTAGCTTTGGCATCGCCAGTCATAAAACCTCTTTGAATAGCTTCTGCTTGTAAAAAGAAACTCTCGGCAGCCGTCATTAAAACCATTGGTTGATCAAACGACTTGATAATAGCCGGGCCAAACCATGAACGTTTAGGGAAAAGATTGGCATCATTTCCATCTCCAAGTGGTACACCAACATAAATACCAGCATTGTTTTTAGCAGCCAAACGTGGTAAGCGTGGGTCTTTCAACACATCTTGAATAGTAGTAATAAAAAAGTCTGAACAAACATAAGCTTGTTTAGCACCAGCATCACTACCTGCAGCATTTTGCACGTAGTTTTCCCAGAATGGATTAAGCTTACCTGCTGTTTTCAAATAACCAGGCGTTGAAGTTACAGTAGCACCAGCACCTAAGAAACCAGCACCTTCAGCAACTACTTTTGCAATTTCAGTTTTTAAATCTTTGCCGGTTACATTGGTTTGACGCATTAAAATTCTCAATCTAAGCGTATTAGCAAATTTTCTCCATTTAGTCAAATCACCTTTGAAAACGATGTCTTGACCAGCAGGACTTGGGTTATCCCCAGAAATTGCTACTTTCAAATCAGCAGAAGCTGCATCTAATAATGTAATTAATCCGTTATAAACTGCTTGAGCATCATCATATTTCGGACGAATTGACGTAGTACCTTTCAAAGCATCGCTGAAAGGAATATTCCCATAAGCATCTACTAAGATTTGATAATTGAATGCTATCATTACTTTAGCAATTCCTGAAACAGCTTTCCATTTCTGAGCCTCTGCTTTATCTACAATATACTGATAGTCAGTCAAGTTATCATAGCAACCATTCCAAACACCTGTACCATAAGTAGCACCGTAGTCAAATTGACGTTCTTCAATAAAACCTGAATAACTACCCGATGGAGCCCAGTATCCTCCGAAGAAATTACCGATTTGATTGTGCGTTAATCTACCAGCTGTCGTATTTAATGCATTGGATAATACTAGTTCTGGTGTTGAAGATACCGCTGAGTTGGGGTTATCGTTAATATCTAGATAATCACCTGTACAACCTCCTAAAAATAAAAGAGCCGTTGCGGTAAGGATTGAATATATTTTTCTTTTCATCTTGAATTTCTATTTAACGTAAAATATTTATCTGAAGGACAAGTATTTAACTTAATATTTTGATTTAGAATCCTAAATTAACCGTAAAACCATAAGTACGAGTTGGAGGTGTCTGTCCTGTGTTATTCAAACCAACTGCATTAGAAGTTGTATTAGCAAATTCTGGATCAGTATAAACGTTCTCTTTAGGAAGTAAAGTAATTAAGTTACGACCCACTAAACCAACTGAAGCACTTTTGATAAATTTAGTACTTGCTAAAACTTTCTTAGGTACATCGTAAGTCAAAGCAATTTCACGAAGTTTCCAGAATGCAGCACTTGTTACGAAGTTTTCACCATAACGACGAAGGTTACTATCCCATACTCCTAAACCACCATCTTTTACAGTAACTGTAGTATTAGGTGTGTATGAACCATCAGCATTTTGAATTACTGAGTTAGGGAATACAAAACGCTCGCGACCATAAACTGCTGTAGCTTCAGCAACGCCTGTAAACCACATAGTACTTGCTAAACCATGATACACATAATTTCCACCACGGTATTCAGCCACTGCATTAAATCCAAATCCTTTATATCTCAAACTTGTTGTTAATCCTAATCTGTATTTAGGGTTAGTCTGACCAATAGTTTTCAATCCAGTAGCAACTGATGGATAACCAGTTTCAGAGTTTACGATAACACGACCTTGTGGGTCACGCTTGTAAGCAATTGCTTTAATTAATGGATATTGCTCTCCTACTGTTGCAAATACTTGTCCTAAAGAAGCATCACTTGTTAAACCATAATAGTTAGAAAGATTCAATTCGTTAATACCTTGGTATAACTCAAGCACTTTGTTATCTACTTGGCTAAAGTTAATGTTGAAATCCCATTTGAAACCATTTGCCAATTTAATTGGAGTAGTTTTCAAATCTAATTCAAAACCAGTGTTTTGCATTGTTCCAGCATTAATCAAAGCTCCGTTATAACCTGTAGCTTGTGAAGTAGAAATTGTAACTGTTTGTCCAGTAGTCTTTTGAGTATAATAAGCTACTTCTAAGTTTACTCTATTATTTAAGAAACCAAATTCTCCACCAATTTCATACGAAGTTGTAAATTCTGGTGTTAAGTTAGGGTCAGGTAATGTATTACCTACTGAATAACCAGCTAAGCTACCATAAGGGAAGTTACCTGTTCCAAATGTTGTTTGAAGTGCATAAGGACCAACATTAATACCCCCTACTTTAGTAGCAGCTCCTCTAAGTTTAGCAAAATTCAAGAATGTTAATTCTTTCATTGCTGGAATAGCTTCAGTTAATACTAAAGAAACGTCAGCACCAGGATAGAAGAATGAACGGTTTTGTTTGCTCAATAATGAAGACCAGTCGTTACGACCTGATACGTGTAATGAAAGGAAATTATTGTAAGTAATAGACAAATCACCATAAGCACCGAACAAACGGTTTTTGTAATCACTTTCACCAGCACCTGCTTCGCCAATACGGTTACCTACGTTATACAAACCTGGCACAACTAATGAATTGGCACCTGTACTTACGTTTTTGATAGTAGTTTCTTTATTATTGATACCAGCGATAAATACTCCAGCAAACTTACCTATTTTCTTATCAACTGTTAAGAAGAAGTCAGAACTTAAACGCGTTTCGCTTGAATTATAATCATAAGCATTTCCATTCAAATCATTCTGAGCTTCAGAGAAATCTGCTACGCTTTTAGCATAAGCACTATATTTGAATTTTTCTTGGTAATATTTACCGTTGTAATCTTTTTTGGTAATACCCACACGACCCAAGAAACTTAACCAAGAAGTAGCTTTATAAGCAAGTTCAACGTTACCTGTTAAGTTAGTGTTAACTTCTTTTCTACGGTTTACATCTTTGAAGAAGAAAGGCGAATAGAAATAAGCATTATAATAGTTATTTGGATGAGCATAGTTTAATGAACCATCTGCATTTTTAAAATCTCTCCAATTTCTATATTGATCAAGTGGTACTTGTCCACCTGTATTTAAGATATTGTTATAAAAATCTGAAGTAGTGAAATCAACCGTATTAGTAGTATAACCAATGTTGAAAGCACCTTTAAACTTACCGTACTCGTGCGAAGCATTTGTACGAATAGTAGTTTGATTCTTTACATCACCCGGAACAATTGCTTTAGTATTGTTTTGTTGAGCAGAAATAAAGAAAGTACTTGATTTATCTCCTACTGAAAGAGATACCGCACTTTGAGTTGTAACACCTTTATCATAAGATTTCAATTTTGAATCTTTTTTGTAAGAATAAGGAGTTTTTTGGATTGTTCCATCTTCTAAAGGCATACCTAAGTCAACACTTGTTCCTGGTTGCATACCACCTGGACTAACAAGTACTGAACCCGAAGTATATTCTGGGCCAAAAGATTGGTTTTCGAAAGGGATGTAAGTACGGCTATAAGATTCTGTACCACTACCAAATCTTTCTTGTAACTTAGGCATGAAGCTAATTTCTTCGATGTAAGTAGTATTAGATACTGAAATTTTTGGAGCTCCAGCAGAACCTTTCTTTGTAGTAATAATTAAAGCACCGTTTGATGCATCAGAACCATAAAGAGCAGCAGCGTTAGCACCTTTCAATACAGTTACATCATCAATATCATTTGGGTTTAAGTAATTTAATACATCCGAAGGCGCTACCGTACCATCTACTACAATAAGAGCCTCGTTATTTCCTAATAATGAACGGTTACCACGCAAAACAACACGGTTTGAAGGGTTAACACCATTGTTAACAGTATTGATTTGAAGACCTGACACCTTACCTTGTAAAGCACTTGCTACAGATACTGCTTTAGCTTGATTAAGCTCTCCACCTTTCACACTTGTTGTACTATAGCCTAAAGATTCTTTTTGGCGAGAAACCCCTAAAGCAGTAATTACTACTTCTTGAAGTTGTGATGTATTTGCCCCTAGTGTAACATTAATAGTGGTTTGTCCACCCACAGCGACTGTTTTAGAGTCGAAACCTACAAAAGAAAAGGTTAGAGATGCTGTATTACTTACACTGATTTTAAAAACACCTTCAGCATTTGTAGTAGTACCTCTTGAAGTCCCTTTGACAGTAATGCTAACTCCTGGTAATGGAGAACCATCTTCTGTTGCTGTCACTTTTCCTGTAATGAGCCTATCTTGAGCATAGGTTTGCCCGATTAAAGCCAACAGAAACACGGAGGTAATGAGTAGAAATTTTCTCATTTCTTTGATTAGTTTTGGTTGATTAAAAAATAAATATATTACAAACAAATATGTAATCGATTTTAATTTACCCTAAAAACAGTTGGGTATTTTTATGATACCTAAAAAAACGAGAAATGCTTGGAACATGGCATATTTTACTACCACTGTTCCTTAAAAGAAGCAAAGAGAAATGTTTTTTTAGTTTTGGTTGATGATGCAATAACCTTCAATAGATTATTACAATGTTAAAATTAGTTAATTTTTTCAATAAACAAGCTAGTTAGTGAAAAATTTTCTCCATCGAATAATCCAATGTCTGATAATTTAATATTGGGTATCACTAAAAGTGCCATAAACGATAGACTCATAAAGGGTGAATTCAATGTACATCCTAAATCTTTTGCAAATTTGTCAATCGCAGAATATTCTTTGGCGACTAAATAGCCATCTTCCCCTGTCATAATGCCCGCTATCGGCAATTTAAGTAACATTTTGGTCTTATTTCCACCAATTGCGGCTACTCCCCCCTGTGTTTCAATAAGCATATTCACTACTGTTACAATCGACTCGTCGTCTACTCCTACTACTATAATATTATGAGAGTCATGAGCCACAGAAGATCCTATTGCACCTTGTTTTAATCCAAAATTTTTAATAAATCCAATGGCTGGAGGAGCATCATGATAACGATTAACAACTGTGATTTTTAAAATGTCGTTTGCTAAATCTGACACGACCATATCGTCTTTGACCATAGCTGGGTATTCAGACTTCAAAGTAATCAATTGGCCATCCAATACTTCTATTACTTTAATAGTTTCCGTTTTAGCCTTTACTTGAAATTGTTCAATTGTTTTAAAGTTGCAATCAAAGTGATTTATTATATCACTAGGTAAATCAGGAATCTTTGAAAAACCATTTTCTGCAACAATTTCTCCAGAAATGTATGTTGCTAGTACCTTAAAATTCTCAAGGTTTTCTACTACCACAAAATCAGCAGTATCTCCTTCTTGTAACAAGCCCACTGGTAAATTGTAATGTTTTACAGGATTCACACATGCCACCTGCAAAATTTCGAACAATAATGAGGGGAATTTCTCCAAGGCCCTTAACACAAGTAAATTAATATGTCCCTCCACTAAATTATCAGGATGTTTATCATCCGAACAAAACATTAGTTCATTATAATACTTGGGCAGTAGTTCGATTAAGGCATCAAAGTTTTTTGCCGCAGAGCCTTCTCTTATTAGTATTTTCATACCATATTTTAGCTTGTCTAAGGCTTCATCTGCCGTAAAGCACTCATGGTCTGTCTGGCAACCAGCGTCTATGTATTTCTTGGCAGCCTCACCCCTCAAACCTGGTGCATGCCCATCTACGGGCTTGTGATAGGCTTTTGCTAAGGCAATTTTAGCGAGCATATCTGCATCTCCATTCAATACTCCCGGAAAGTTCATTACTTCTGCTAAGTAGCCTATTTCTTCATATTGTTGAAAGAGTTCTTCTATATCGGTTGGTGTGATGGTTGCTCCTGCTGTTTCAAAAACCGTTGCAGGCACACAAGATGGTGCACCAAAGCAAAATTTGAAGGACGTTTGTCTTGCATTGTGAATCATGTATTCTACACCAGCTTTCCCCAACACGTTGCCAATTTCATGTGGGTCTGAAACAGTTGAAACCGTTCCATGAACTACTGCCAATCGGGCAAATTGTACGGGTGTAAGCATCGAACTTTCTACATGAACATGGGCATCTACAAAACCTGGCAAAATGTACGGAGCATTATCATCTATGTTCTCTGCTAGTATTTCTATTTTACTAATGTTGCCATTTTGCACTTCGATACTTCCATATTTTATTGTTTTATCAAAAATGTTGATGATATTTCCTTTTACTTGCATGATTTATATTTTTTTGAAAGTCAATTGTTTAACCTAAAATGAATTTTATTCGAAATTTTAATCTATATATTTAAACATTCAGAAGCCATCTGTACTGCCCATTTAAGTATCTTTGTTTATATTTAAATGTTGTTCTATTGAATTTTTCTAGCGAATAAAGCTATTTATATTATCATTTTATTGTTTTATCCTCAAAATTATCTTTCAATGAAAAAAGTTATTATTGCTCTTGATGGGCATTCGAGCTGTGGAAAAAGTACCACTGCAAAGCGAGTTGCTGCTAAATTAGGGTATGCTTTTATTGATACAGGGGCGATGTACCGTGCAGTTAGTCTTTATTTTCATGAAAATCATGTGACGTTAACTAATCCAAAAGAAGTTGAAAAGGCACTTGCTGACATTCATATTAGTTTTCAATTTAATGAACATCGAGGTGCAAGTGATGTTTATCTGAATGGCTTGAATGTTGAAGAGGAAATCAGGAAAATGTATATTTCTGAAATGGTGTCAGAAACCAGTGCGATTACTTTAGTAAGAAAAGCAATGGTTGCTCAACAACAACAAATGGCTAAGCATCGTGGTGTGGTAATGGATGGAAGAGACATTGGCTCTAAAGTGTTCCCTGATGCTGAAGTAAAAGTATTCATGACAGCCGACCCTGTAATTCGTGCGGAAAGAAGACAAAAAGAATTGCTTGATAAAGGAGAATTGGTTGATTTAGATGAAATCATTGATAATTTAAAGAAAAGAGATATTCTGGATTCTACTCGTGCCGAAGGGCCATTGGTGCAAGCCGAAGATGCCGTATTAATGGATACTTCTTTTATGACATTGGAAGAACAAGTGAATTTTGTATTACAATTACACCAAAACGTATTAGAAAGGCTTTAAGTTAGTTGCCCGTTCAATACTATTATATCTTATGAGTAAAGAATCCGCTGAAACAGATTTTATAATTGTTGGACAAGGTCTGGCAGGCTCTTTATTAGCTTACTTACTTCTTCAAAGAGGGAAAAAAGTGCAGATTTTTGATGCACCAGAAATTCCTTCTTCGTCAAGGGTGGCCGCTGGTATTTTCAATCCTGTTACTGGTAGAAAATTAGTTAAAACTTGGATGGCGGATGAATTATTCCCATTTCTTGAACAATTTTATCTTGAATTAGAAGATGTTTTACAAGTAAAATTTTTTCATCAGGTTCCAATTTATCGCCCATTTCCTAACGAAGAAGTACAAGAATATTTTAAAAGTGATAAAGTACCCGAGAATTTCGCTGATTTTGCTACTATTGAATTTGAAAACATCGCCTACCAAGACCTTGTCAATAGTCAGTTGGGAGGAGTAACTACCAAACAATCGGGCTGGGTAGATTTAAAAATATTATTAGATGCATTCAGAGCATTTTTTAGGCAAAAGGGTGTCCTTTTTCAAGAAAACTTTAATCCTGAAAGTGCATTGTCTAATAATTGTAAGACTATTTTTTGTGAAGGCTTTCAAGCAAGAGTAAATCCTTATTTCAATTACCTTCCTTTCAATCCTGTAAAAGGGGAAGTGTTAGAGGTAACCATTGAAGATATCAATTTAGATACAATCATTAATCAAGGGGCTTTTGTGGTTCCTTTATCCCAAAATACATTCAGGCTCGGAGCAACTTATAGCTGGCACGAACTTGATTTTATACCAACACATCAAGGTAAAGAAGATTTGTTAATGAAGTATCATAAACTAATGAAGCCAAATTTAGCAGTAATCGGTCATTTGGCGGGTGTACGCCCTGCTACAAAAGACCGTCGCCCATTCATAGGAATCCATCCAGATTTTCCACAAATAGGGATTTTCAATGGTTTAGGCTCAAAAGGGGTATCACTTGCCCCCTATTTTGCTACCCAGTTTACAGAATTTTTACTCTTTGGAAAAGAACTTTCTCCAGAAGTCAATATAAATCGTTTTACTTCGTTATATTTAAGAGCTGGGAATTCGTGATTGCTTATTCGTTGTTTATTAGGGAATTGGCTTAAAATGCACTTCCCTCTTTCATATAGCAGTGGTTAATATACGAAGAAACGCCCTTTAACTTCGTCCTAAAACAATGAGAAAACTATTACCAATAATATTTATTCTGACTACTTTTTGTTCATTAGCTCAGAATTTTTTACCTACACAAGAACCTTTCGGTAAAAACCGTATTCAATACCGTCCGTTCAAATGGAAGGTACTGGCTTCGCAAAATTTTGAAATTTATTTTTACGAAGGGGGTCAGCAAACCGCTACTTTGGCCGTTCAATTGGCTGAATCAGAATTCGATAGAATTACTGAAATTCTAGGCTATTCGCCATTTACAAAAACAAAGATTTTTGTGTATAATGCCACACAAGACCTCAATCAAAGCAATGTGGGGCTAAACCTTTCAAGCGAAAGAGAGATTCGTGAGGAAAATTTAGCAAAATCGAGAATCGAAATTGCGTATTCGGGCAATGCCGAGAGCTTCAAAAAGCATATTACCAAAGAAGTTGCCCATGTTTTTGTCCATGATATGCTATATGGTGGAAGCATCAAAGAATCTTTACAAAACTCTTTGTTGCTAAGTGTACCTGAATGGTATATGAGCGGTATTACAGCCTATATTTCTGAAGGCTGGAATACCGAAGTTGATACTTATATGCGTGATGCTATCAACAATAAATATTTAAAAAGACCCAACTTAGCGAGTGGCAGAGAGTCGGAATTAATAGGACAGTCTATCTGGACTTATATTGCTGAAAAATATGGAAAGGATAATATTGCCAATATTCTGAACTTAACCAGAATCATTAGGAATGAACAAACGTCGATTTCTAGTACTATTGGTGTTCCTTTTTCTAGATTTTTGAAAGATTGGCGTGAATATTATTCAGTAATGAATGATGCTATCAATAATAGTAACTATCAGGCGCTGAAATACGATTTAAAAATAGACGAAAGCAAATTCAACAGTTTTGATAAAATCAGCAAGTTCAAAATAAGTCCAGACGGCGCTTTTATTGCTTATTCAAGAAATGAACTGGGCAAATCGAGTATCGAAATACTGGATGTAAAAACTAAAAAGAAAGCCTTGTTGCTTACGGCGGGCTATAAAACACTCAAGCAGTCTGTAGATTATAATACGCCTTTACTTTCATGGACAAAAGGTGGCTCGTTGGCTGTTATTTATGAGAACCAAGGCGATGTGGTACTCAGTGTATTTACAGATATTACAGAGAAAGATTTGACAGGTAAGTTTTTTACTCGAAAAGTATTGAGCGATTTTGACCAAGTTCAGGATTTTGATATTTCTGACAATGGTAGCACTGTAGTACTTAGTGCCATCAGTAAAGGACAAAACGATTTGTTTCTTTATGACATTCCAAGAGGGAAAGTACAGCAATTAACAAATGATTTGTATGATGATTTAAGCCCACAATTTGTAGGCAGTGCGGGTAAAATTATTTTTACCTCAAACCGACTGAAAGATTCTTTAGATATTGATAAGGGTACCTACAAGCAAGTAAATAATCATTTCAACTTATTTTTACACGAAGGCAAGCCAAAGCAAGAAACGGTAAAGCGTTTGGTTGATTCATTAGGAACGATTACAAGACCTATCGTATCAGACGGAAGTACGGTGTATTTCTTAAGTGATGAGCGTGGTATCAAAAATATTTATCGTTTAACTGCTGGAGATTCTACCGTAACGCAAGTAAGTAATTTCAGAAATAACATTGAAGATTTCGACTATACAGCAAGCACTAATAGCTTGATTTACAAATTTTTAGAAAAAAATCAGGATATTATCGCCTATCAGGCACAAGCTGACTTTAGTCCTAAAACTAATGTTCCATACACGCTTAGAAATGTAAGGCTTTATGGCATCAATCAAGCGGCTTATAATCCTGTAAAACCAACCACGCCATCATCAACACCTACTACTGAAACAGCAAATACTGCTGTTAAAACTCCGAAATTAATACTTGATAAAGGAGAAATAGATACAAACGATTATACGTTTGATATTACTTCTGTTCCAAAAAATTCAGGACAAAATAGTACTGAGGCACCGAAAAATGATAAAAGAAATAAGGTAGAGAAAATCATTTTAGCAAAGCAAAATCGTAAAGAAAATATTAAAATAAAAGCCCCGACAGATTATAATAACCCTTTTGTTGTTAATAATACCGACCTTGACTTTATGGTTGACCCGCTTCCGCAAAGAGGCTTTGGGTTGAAAGGAACCATCAATATGAATGACTTGCTTGAAAACCACCATCTTCAAGGAGGGATATTTATTACGCCAAATTTGAAAAACTCAGATTTATGGGGTGAATATTCATATTTAGCGAATAGAATAGATTATAGTGTAAGATTTGACCGTCGTTCAATTTCAGAAGAAACATCATCGACTATCAATAAATATCATTTTAATAGAATTTCAGTAGCAGCTTCCTACCCTATTAATACTAATACCCGCATTACGGCAACGCCTTCATTTACCACAAACAGGTTTTTGAATTTGGTAGATTTGACTACTCCCGATGGTTTCTCTTCTTATTTAGGCGGTAAAATTGAACTTGTTTACGACAATACCATCAGCCACGGCGTAAATATGTTGGAAGGAACTAGGTTCAGAGCCAGAATTGAACATTATACTGGTCTAGCCAATTCTATGGATGGGTATAATAGAATCTATCTCGATTTACGTCATTATCTAAAACTAGGGAAAGGCACTATTATCGCTGCAAGATTGTCGGGAGGACATTCTTTTGGAAACTCTCCGAAACAAACTGTAATGGGAGGTATGGATAACTGGCTTGGTATTCAGTATCAAGATAGAAGTGGTGATACTAAAAATCCTTTTAATCCTTTAACTGCCAATACAAAAGAGCCACAAATCGATAATAAAGATATATTTTTATTAGACTACGCTACTTCATTGCGTGGCTTTAATATCAACAAGTTATCAGGAACAAGTCACTTATTATTTAATTTTGAGGTAAGATTACCGATTGCTAAATATTTATACAGTGGACCGATTTATAATAATTTCTTCAAAAATCTTCAGTTAACTGGCTTCACTGATGTTGGTTCTGCTTGGACAGGTGCTAGTCCATTCTCTAGAAGAAATGGTTTTAATACCATCGTAAAAGGGCCTTCTACTAACCCATTTCAAGCAACAGTAACGGATTTTCGTAATCCATTCTTGGTTGGCTATGGTGTAGGTGCAAGAACTACCATACTAGGATATTTTGTAAAGTATGACTTGGGCTGGGGGCTAGACAATAAAGAGATACAAAGTCCAATTTCTTATATAACTTTGGGATATGATTTTTAAAATATCCTAAAGTTTATATGAATAAGTCAATTTGTGTATTATCTATTTTATTGTCGTTTAGTTTCTATTCAGGGAATAGTCAAATTTTGACGACTTCAAATCTTCCTATTTTAAAAGTCAATACCAAAGGAAGAAATATTGTTGACGAACCCAAAATATTAGCAACAATGCAGCTAATTCATAATGAAAAAGGGGGGCAAAACAATGTAAATGATATTCCTAATGTTTACAACGGACTTATTGGTATCGAACTAAGGGGATCTTCTTCTCAAGACCTTTTCCCTAAAAAACCTTATGGCTTTGAAACATGGGCAGATACCACTGGTAAAAGTCGTAAAATTAGTTTTCTCAATTTTCCCGAAGAATCAGATTGGGTGCTTAACGCCACTTATAATGATAAGACTTTGATGCGTGATGTATTGACGTATGACTTAGTCAATAAAATGGGTAGATATGCTACACGTACTCGTTACTGCGAAATGCTGGTGAATAATGACTATCAAGGTTTGTACATTTTGATGGAAAAAATCAAAAGAGATAAAAATCGGGTTGATATTTCTAGCTTAAAAATAACCGATAATACTGGCGACGATGTGACGGGAGGCTATATTTTGAAATTAGATAAAACTTCTGGCTCTCCTTCTAAAAACTGGACTAACAATACTACCACTCCTTTCGGGAACTACAAAACATTTTTTCAGGTAGAATATCCAAAATATGCGGATATTAGCCAACCTCAATTCGACTACATCCAAAAATATGTCAATGATTTTGAAGCAGCTTTGCTAGCACCAGATTTTAAGAGTCCACAAGCAAAATGGCGTGAAATGTGCGATTTAGATACGTTTATCGACTATTTCTTGATTACTGAATTTGTCAAAAATGTAGATGGATACAGATTAAGCACATTTTTCTATAAAGAAAAAATCACAAAAGGCGGTAAATTGAAAATGGGACCTGCCTGGGACTACAATCTAGCCTTTGGCAATGCTGATTATTATGATGGCTATAAATCTACGGGCTGGCAATACAAGGTTAATGAAATTGCTTTGCCTAAAGGTGATATATACCCTGCTCCCTTTTGGTGGCAACAATTAGCTCAGGATTCTATCTTCAAAACCAAAACAGTAAAACGCTGGGAAGCACTTCGTAAAACTACCTTCAATACTGAAAACATTAATAAATGGATTGATTCTACTGCCAGTGGGTTAGAGCCAGCCATGAAAAGAAATTTCAATAAATGGCCTAATGTTTTGGGTAAGTATGTATGGCCCAATTATTACGTAGGTTCTACTTATCAGGATGAAGTCAATTGGCTAAAAGAATGGATTAGAATACGGACTTTGTGGTTGGATACACAATTTCAAACATTTGCCTTGACATTAGGCAATGAAAATATGGCAGAAAGAGAGCAACCTATTAGAGTATTCCCCAATCCGATAGAAAGCCAAACAACGATTGATTATCAGGTATTTAAGAAAGGGAATGTTTCAATCATTTTGTATGACATCAACGGTAAAACAATAAAAACCTTAGTAGATGAAATACAGACAAGCAATACTTATCAGCTATCGGTGAGCTTAGAAAACCTTTCTGCTGGCACTTATATATTAAATTATTTATTAGACGGCATCCCTGTTGAAAGAGTGAAATTGTTAAAAAAATAAACAGCTACTTTCAACTTGGTTTATAAAAAGCGACTGATAAACGAGGTTGTAATTTAAACAACATAGTAGAAAGTCCTTCGCTAAGATTTTGCAGATGTTCATCTAAAGAAATCAAATAGTGACCATCCCAAATATCAATTAAAGAAACCAAAGGAGTATAAAACGTTATGCCTATTTCATGAGCTTTGATGTCTTTAATACTGGAATCGATAATATCCATTTGGTAGTTATTGAAGGGCATAAAGTTATTACCAAGGTTATCTGCCAAGTGATATATTTTACCCTTCCATTGTAGGATATAGGGATGAGCTGCCATGCTTACCAAAAAATGTAGTTTTTCAGCATTTTCGTCTTTACTAAGTATTTCTTTGAAGGTGAGTAGCGGCTCGTTCTTATTATTATAAAGCTGAGATTGCATCAAAAATTCTTGATAGGTACTTTCCCAGATATATTTCTCCCATGCTGTGCGCGAGTGTTGATTAATAACAATCCTAAACGCAAATCTTACTTGTCCTTGTGGCATTATTTGATATAGAAGCTGTTTAAACTTTCCCTTTCGGGTTAAACTAAGTCTTTTAGAATAGCTTGTTCCAAAATTTACTCAACGTAGCGATGCTATACTTTGCAAATTTTGAAAAAATCAATTCAAAAATACAATACTTTCACCTAAGAAACGAAACGTTTAAACAGCTTCATAATTTAAAAAAGAGGTCTGGAAAGTATTATCCAAAACCTCTTTCATGAATATGAATAGTTAATTGCCTAAGCCTTTACATAAATCGTATGAACCAATACATATCCATCTGCTACACTGCCTGTTACTGTTGACATTTCATTAGTAAAACCATCTCCAAAAACATTATCTGTAGCATTTTTAGTATCAGCTTGTCCATGACTGGCATAAACGCCTTGTGCATAGACTACGGCACTAATATTCTCAGGAAATGCAATTTGTGTAACCAACAAGGATGTACCCGATGCATTATATACATGCACATGGATATGTGGCGCTCTTCCCGAATACCAGCCCGGATAGATACTTTTGAAACTAGCCACACCAGTACTATCAGTAGTTTGTCTTCCTCTTAAAAAATGCACAGAAGTATAATTCGTTTTTTGCATACCCGTTCCTCCGTATTCTGAATACTCACCTGCGGCATCACAATGCCAAATATCTGTAATAGCGTTGGCTAAAATATTACAGCTATTATTTACATTTCTGATGACAATATTTATTGTGAGCGGAGTACCTGTTCTGTCCGAAGTAATGTCTTTAATAACTAACGTAGCAGGAGACTTTGTAGGAAAAGGACCTTCTGTCTCAGAATTTGTGACTGAACAACTTGACGGTGTAACTGTAGTATCTACAGTACCACTTGTGGTTGTCGTAGTTGTATTAGCAACTATATCATCTTCTTTGCAGGCTGTTATTAAGGGAACGGCTATCGCTACGGCACCTAAAGAGCCAAAGCTTTTTCTTAAAAAATCTATTCTTTTCATTTGATCAACATTTAAGGGGGTTCATCACAGAATACACCATTTAAGAAAGCTTTATTGCCTGGCCTAAAAATTAATTTAAACGAACTTCCATCAATAAGATAATTGCATTGTTTGAAAGAGCCTCAAATTCTATCTTGGTATCAATAGCTAAGTTCCATAAAGCCAGTCCATCTTTCTTTTCTAAAAGCCTGTTTTGTACTTCAAAAGCACCTTCAATTACGAAAGCAAACAAGCCATTGGCAGGATTTTCCAATTGATAAACTCCCTCATTGCGTCCATCATATTGACCAATGGCAATTGGGATAGTGCCAGACCCAAAACTTAATAATTGATTTTTATTTTCAAGCGAAAGATTAATAATATCATTTGTACTAGCGAGTGAATCAATATCGCTAATACTTATTTGTATTTGTAAAAAATTGATTGATTTATCAGGATAAGGGTTATCAAGGATAACTACATCGCCTATCTTTCTTGTAAGTATCATTACTTGCCCAGCAACAATATATTCTGGCTCTTGATGACCTCTGATAGCTAAGCCACCAACAATAGGAAGAAGGATTAAGACAGCATCTTCTTTTAGAAAGAAAATGAAATGCGTCTGTTCTGGCCCAAGCACTTCATCATTCAATACTTTTAAGTTTCCAAAAGGGCACTCATCATTAAAAGTATGAAACCTTTTGAAGCTTCCTCCAACAGTAAGTCCTCTTTTTTCAGCAAGGTATATTCTAGCTTCGTTTTGTTCTAGCATGATCAATGAAACGTTATTTATCTTTCTTCAACAGAGAATACATCAAACTTGACAAGCATATTGCTTTTGAAATGATACGTCTTGTTTAACTAACCTTCAAAAGCAATTTTCGCATGTGCACCATCACAATAAGGTTTATTGCTCGACCCTCCACAACGACAAAAGGCAGTTGTTTGGCTTTTCATGGATTCATTGCCCTCGTTATCTTTTACGGTTAAGTTTCCATAGACCAACAATGGCCCGTTTGCGAGTACTTCTACTAATGTACTTGCTGTAGATTGGTTTTCTTGTTTATCTTCATCATTCATAAAGTAGCTTAAAGCACTAGAAGGGCAAGCTTTTACTTGTTCAACAATCGTATTAGTATCTTCATTTTCTAGTGTTACCCACGGACGTTTCCTAGGATTAAAAACAGTAGGCAAGCTTTTGAAGCAAATGGTAGAATGGATACATTTTGAAGGTTGCCAAACCACGGTTACTTCTCCGTTTGAATATTTCTTCTTGATTTCCATGAATATATTGGGCTTTGTTCAAACGATATTACAAAAAATCCTGATACATTCTAAAAACTTTGCGAACTTTACACTGAATTTTGTTAATCAGAAAAACAATGGAACTTGAAACTTTAGCACTTCCAAAAACAATCATTCCGCTTTTAGAGAAAACCCATGCGGCATCTGGAGAAATGAGACGTTTGACGGATGAAAAGAAAAAAGCAATTCTGGAGCGTTTGGCAGTGGTTTTATTAGAAAACAAAGCTCAAATCATCGCTGAAAATTTGAAAGATTTAATCCGTATGGATTTATCTGACCCTAAGTATGACCGACTGGTATTAAACGAAAGTCGTATTGAAGCTTTGGCAGAAAGCATTAGAGAAATAGCGGTACTCCCCGACCCTTCAGGTGCAACTTTATTAGAAAAAACCTTAGATAACGGTTTAAAAATCAAAAAAATAGCTGTTCCGATGGGTGTAATCGGAATTATTTATGAAGCACGCCCTAATGTAACGGTTGATGTAACGGCATTATGTATTCGTTCTGGAAATGCGGTGGTATTACGTGGCGGTTCGGATGCTTTTGATACCAATTCATACTTGTTGAGCTTGATTCATCAAGTTTTAAAAGAATTTAATATCAATCCAGCTTGTATTACGCTCTTACCAACCGACAGAGCATTGGTAAAAGAATTATTGACAGCTACTCGTTTTGTGGATTTAATTATTCCACGAGGTTCAGCCTCTTTGATTCAATTTGTGCGTAAAAATTCGTTAGTGCCTACCATCGAAACGGGTGCGGGTGTTTGTCATACTTATGTAGAAAGCTCGGCAGATTTAGCAAAAGCCATAGAAATTGTAGCCAATGCTAAAATATCAAGACCATCGGTTTGTAATTCATTAGAGACCATTATTATTGATGAAGCCATTGCTCCTACTTTTTTGCCTTTAATTGTTCAGGATTTTGCTAAAGCTGAAGTAGAGATTTTTGCTGATGAAGTATCTTTCGATGTATTGTCAAAAAGCAATTATCCTTATTTACAAAAAGCCCAAGACGATGATTTTGGTAAAGAATTTACTGATTTTAAATGCTCTATCAAAACTGTTAAAAACATTGAGGAGGCTTTGGAACATATCCGTAAACATTCAACCCGCCATTCAGAGGCTATTCTAACTACTAATGAAAAGCTTGCTGAACTATTTACTACTGAAGTAGATGCCGCTGCGGTTTACACCAATGCATCTACCCGTTTTACTGATGGCGGACAGTTTGGATTGGGAGCTGAAATCGGAATCTCAACTCAAAAATTACATGCACGTGGGCCATTTGCTTTAGAAAAATTAGTGACTGAGAAATGGGTGATTACAGGTGACGGACAAGTAAGATGGTAGTGTGCATATAAATTGGTATTTCGAAGAAAATAAATAAAGGGGTGGCTCGTCCATCCCATCTCGTTATTATTATGAAAATTGAAGCCTACCAAGTATCAGAAGTAATCAACTTAAAAAAGTTTAGAAACGAATATACCAACGAACCTTTGTTGTTTAATAATTCTGAACTTTTTTATAAACAAGAAGAAAATAAATACTGCTATTTACTAAGTTATGGTGTGGTTGTATTTGGCGGATTTAATGATTTAGAGAAAAGTGCGTTTCTGAAATTTGTAAAAACTTTTGCCGAAGACCTTGTCACCGCAAAGTTTGAAGAAAACTTTCACCTTCAAATGGAGGCTCAAACAGCCCTTATTCTTCGTCATAATTCTATTACTATTCCCGAAATCACTGAAGATTCTATTAGAATTGTAATGCTTAATATCGGGCAGTCGGTGGCCTTAGATTATTATGAATTTTTGACGCTAGAAATTTTTCAGGATTCTCAGAAATTCACTGACGAACTTGAACAAACGGGTACGTTCAGTCATTCAAAAAAGGATTTATTGAAATTTATCGGCAGAACCCTCAACATTAAAAATAGTATTATCGATAATCTTTACATTTTTGATGCGCCAGATATCGTATGGGAAAATGAAGATTTAGAACGTATAGACAAGGGGTTAAAAAGAAATCTTGATTTAAAAATGCGTTATCAAGATATTGACTACAAACTAAAGATTGTTCAGGAAAACCTAAAGCTCTTCACAGATTTATTACAAAACCGAGAAAGCACGCGATTAGAATGGATTGTAATTATCTTGATTCTGATAGAAGTTTTTGACATTTTGGTAAAAAAGTTTTTTGATTGAGTTACCGTATAATAAAAAACAAGCGAAATAATCCACTAATAATCAACCTATTAAGAAAAATAATTGCTTTTTTATCACGTAATTTATTTGTAGATTACTTTTTCTACTTTATCTTTGTACAGTATTATATATTATTTTACACTCATACATTTAAAATAACCCACACAAATGAAAAAAACGTTTCTACTCATCTTAAGCTTAATCGCTTTCTCTTACGCCTCTAAAGCTCAAACTCGTTTTGGTATCAAAGGCGGTGTCAATTTTGCTAATACTACAAACTCTATAGGAGGAATTTCTGTATCTGGAAGTTCAATTACGTCTTTTCATGTTGGAGGTGTACTAGAATCTAGATTATCTGAAAGAGTCTTTATTCAACCTAATTTGTTATTTTCTCAAAAAGGGACTAGTATAGAAATATCTGGCTTGGGTTCTGGAAAAGATACTTATAGTTATCTTGAACTTCCTGTAAATGTACTATATGAAGTAGCAGATTATTTCACGCTTGGCGGTGGACCATATTTAGGTTATGCCCTAAGTGCAAAAACTACCTCTGGAGGAGTTTCTCAAGACATAGAATTTGGAGCTGGTGGCATGAAACGCTTAGATTATGGTTTAAATTTTACTGCTGGTTATGAAGTAATTGATGGTTTAACAATAAGTGCTAACTATTCATTGGGTCTTGCAAATATTGCTGACATAAATAATGTTACAATTAAAAATAATGTAATTGGTATTTCAGTTACTAAGTTTTTTGGTGCTAAATAATTATAATAATTTAATATTCAAAAAGCTCAGCAAATTTGTTTTGCTGAGCTTTTTGAATATTAAGGCATTTATTATTTTTAAATCCTCTCAATTAATTATTATAATGATCAATAAAATTCTATTAGTAATACTTCTTATTACCTGCATATTTACTTCAAAAGCCCAAACGAGAATAGGTATCAAGGGTGGAGCTAATATAGCCAATGTTTACGCAACTTCAGGAAATGAATCAAGCTCTGGAGACGCTATCACTACTTTTCATATTGGTGCTTTATTAGAAAGTAGATTTACTGATAAAATTCTTTTTCAGCCTAATCTTTTATTTTCACAGAAAGGTTTTTCTGAAAAGCCTACCAATAAAGCTACTGTAAATTATATTGAACTTCCAGTAAATCTCTTGTATGAAATAAGTAGGAATCTCACTTTTGGAGGTGGAATATATGGTGCCTATGCTATCAATGGCAAAGGAACATTAAATGGTAAAAGCTATGATTATGATTTTAGTAAAGGCAAAGCAAACCGTTTTGATTTAGGTGTAAACCTAATCGTTGGATATGAAGTGATAGATGGAATAAGACTCAATGTAAATTATACACATGGTTTTGCCAATACTGTCGACAACGTAAATCTAAATATTACTAACAGAGTTTTGGGTTTTTCAGTAATAGCACTTTGGGGAGAAAGATAAACCATCATACTTTATAAGTTTTAATTGCCCTGCAAAATTGATTTTGTAGGGCAATTTTATTTACTGACGGCATGACTTGGAGGCATAACCATCAGTATGCTATGCTAAAACTAAATCCATAAAATCGACATCCTCTTATTCCTATTTGAAATATCGTACGCTTGTACTTACATTTGTATATGGAAAACTTTGTCGTTTCAGCCCGAAAATATCGCCCGCAATTATTTGATTCCGTCGTTGGTCAGTCGCACATTACCACTACGCTCAAAAATGCTATCCGTACCAACCACTTAGCGCAAGCTTTCTTGTTTTGTGGTCCTCGTGGAGTAGGAAAAACTACTTGTGCCAGAATTTTAGCTAAAACTATTAACTGCCAGAACCTTAGCGAAGAAGCAGAAGCTTGTGGCGAATGTGAATCATGCCGTTCATTTCAGAATAATGCCTCTTTTAATATTCATGAACTAGATGCTGCCTCAAACAATTCTGTTGATGACATCCGTAGCTTGATTGATCAAGTGCGTTATCCTCCGCAATCTGGTAAATACAAGATTTATATCATCGATGAGGTGCACATGCTTTCAACGAGTGCATTCAATGCCTTCTTGAAAACATTAGAAGAACCACCTTCGTATGCCATTTTTATTTTAGCTACTACCGAAAAGCATAAAATATTACCGACGATTCTTTCACGTTGTCAGATATTTGATTTTAATAGAATTCAAATTCATGATATGACACAGCATTTATCTAAAATTGCTGTGCAAGAAGGCATAGAAGCTGATAATGATGCCTTGGAATTAATTGCCCAAAAGGCAGATGGTGGCTTGAGAGATGCCCTTTCGATGTTTGATTTGAATGTTACTTTTTCAAAAGATAACATTTTGAGGTATTCGGAAGTACTGGATAATTTACACATTCTGGATTATGATTACTATTTCAGAATGACAGAGGCTTTACTGAATAGTAATATCTCAGAGTCATTCTTACTTTTTGATGAAATTTTGAAAAAAGGATTTGATGGTCATCAGTTTACTGTAGGTTTACTAGAGCATTTCCGTAATCTATTAGTTTGCAAAGACCCTATTACAGTCAGATTATTACAAGTATCCGAATCAGTACAAGCCAAGTATTTGGCACAATCGGCTAAAGCTCCTTATTCGTTTTTAGCTTCTGCATTGAGCATCGGTTCTGCTTGTGACTTAAACTATAAAGCGGCTAAAAATCAAAAGCTACATGTTGAGATTTGCTTATTGAAACTAGCCAATATTTCAAAAGTATTGAACTTAGCCACCTTACCAGCTACGGAGGGCGAAGGCCTGGGAAAGGATTTAGGGAGTAAGGAAAACGAAACGAAGGCAAATGAAGTTGTTGCAAGTACCACTGTACAAACTTCTAACCCAATAAGTGTTCCCCAAACCCAAACTATCGCTCCGCCAATTGGTAAATTAAGAAGTACAGCTACGCTCGGTAAGCCTATTAATGTGGCTCAGGAACCTGTCAATACGATAGCACAGCCTGCTACTATTCAGCAAAATAAGGCTTTTACATTTGAAGAATTACAAACAGCATGGAATGCTTTGGTTAAGCATTTAGAAGAAAAAGAACGTTTTAGCGAATTCGTAATTTTGAACAGGCCTTTTACACTAAAAGGTACGACTATTCACATAGAAGTAGATAATGATATTCAGGTAGATTTATTAACGACTACTTTACGGACAGAAATTCTTAATCATCTAAGAAAGGTTCTTTATAATACGACGATTCATCTGGAAGTAGTAGTGGCTGAGGTAGAAAATAAAACGTTGATTTATACCCAAGCAGATAAGTTTAGGTTTTTGGCAGAGAAAAATCCTGCCCTCAATGAATTAAGAAATACATTAGGATTGGATTATGATTATTAATACATTGCTTTAAGCATCAAGCAATAAGCTTTAGGTTATGCTTGAATTTCGAAGAAAAGTATGAAACGCAGAAAGTTCATTCATAAAATTTTTACCCTCGCTACGATGTCAAAATCTGGCGGGGGTATTCTTTTTACACAAGTTGAAAAAAAACAAGTCATGAAAACTCGTACAAATAATCCTGATTTAAAAACCATCTTGGACACGTGGGAAGGAACTCCAATCGACGATGAAGGTCGATATATGAACCATGAATTTCCTTTTCTTCCTACATTTGGGAGCGTCTTTAAATGGATGACCACTAAGAATCCACAGAAACAATTCAAAAAAGAAGATACTTGGCGGTTACCCGTCATAAAAGATGATGCTTTTTTGAAGGACACACAAGATATGATTGTCTGGCTTGGTCATGCTTCGTTTTTTATTCGATTGAATGGCAAGCAAATCTTGATTGACCCAGTACTTGGTAAAATACCTGCTACAAAACGCCATTCTGAATTACCAATTTCCCCAGAAAAACTAACCAAGATTGACTATATTTTAGTTTCTCATGCACATTACGACCATTGTGATAAAAGCAGTTTGAAATTATTACAAAGCCAAAATCCTAAAGCAATTGTTTTGACGGGTCTAAGAATGACTTCTTTACTCAGCAAGTGGATTCCTAATAACGAAATCCAAGAGGCTGGCTGGTATCAGCAATATCAAACCTATGATGATTTAGCCTTTTATTTCTTACCTTCCAGACATTGGTCAAATCGTTCTTTAGGCGATGCCAACAAAAGACTTTGGGGAGCATTTGTGATAAAAAGTGGTAATAAAACTATTTACTTTGGTGGAGACTCAGGCTATGGAAGTCATTTTAAAGAAGTAGCTACCTTATTTCCTAACATTGATGTAGCCATGATTGGTGCGGGTGCTTATTCGCCACGTTGGTTTATGTCTCCCAACCATCAAGACCCTGAGCATGCTGTTCAAGCGTTTAACGAAACACAAGCCAAAGTAATGGTTCCATTTCATTATGGTACTTTCGACCAAGCTGATGAGCCCCTATCAGAACCAGAAAAGATTTTAACACAATTGGAAAGCGAAGGACAAATTAATCAAACACTAAAAATTTTAAAAGTTGGTGAAGTCCTTCCTGTATAAAAGAGCTTCTTTTTTACATTTGCAGAAAAAAATTTAACAAAAACTAAGAAAATAGTTTGTAAACTAAAAAATTAGTTTTATATTTATATCAAGAATTCAAAGAGGTATCTATCATAAATAAATTCATAGAAAAAATGCAATCAGTAGAAAGAGAATTAACCAAAGCTGAAGAACAAATTATGCAAGTACTTTGGCAGATAGAAAAAGGTTTTGTTAAAGACGTTTTGGATGAGTTGCCAGAACCTAAGCCAGCTTATAACACAGTATCAACCATTATCAGAATTTTACAAGAAAAAGGGTTTGTTAGTCATAACTCTTATGGAAAATCACACGAGTATTTTCCAATTATTAGCAAAGAAAGTTATAGCTCGTTTGCCACTGAAAAATTAGTAGAAGGCTATTTTGAAAATTCGTTTTCTAGTTTGTTTTCATTCTTTTCTAAAAAAGGGAAAATTGATGTAAAAGATGCAGATGAAATTCTGAGTATGATTAATAAAATGAAAGAAGAAGGGCAGTAAAATGCTTTAAGTAAGTGTCATTAAGTAAGTTCCAAAATACACCTGTTAAATATTAAACGTACCAAGTTCTACATTCATTAGTTGATAAGTGTGATAAAACAAAAACACGATAATTCTACACCTTATAATTTTAACTTTTGAAAATTAACGTTCTATCAATCAAAACACAATTAATACAATGGCTGAAATATCTGCATCCGAAAACAATGGTTCAAAAAAGAGGAGTCATAAATTATCAACCAAGATTGATATGACACCTATGGTAGATTTAGGCTTTCTACTCATCACTTTTTTTATGTTAACCACTACCCTCGCTAAGCCTGTAGTTATGCAATTGAATATGCCTGAAAAAGATGGTCCTAAGAAATCGGATGTTCGTTGTTCAGAATCTTTGACAGTTGTACTAGATGACCAAAATAAGATTTTTTATTATCAAGGCCTAGCTTGTGACCCAAAAGTTAGAAGTACTGATTTTTCTGACCGAGGAATCAGACAAGTACTCTTTGACTATAAACGCAAGATTGGAGACAATTTTACGGTAGTGATAAAGTCTACTAATAAAGCAAAATATCGAAACATGATTGATTTATTAGATGAAATGAAAATCACTAATAATAGACGATATGCCATCGTTAATATTACATCTGAAGACGAAAAACTATTGAGTATTAAATAATTGCAACAATCTCTTTAATCATTAAGCTATCCGAAAACCAAAATGTACCGCTATGAATTGGCTAAGCTATCTCCTTCAAGTAAATCTGTATTTAATACTTTTTTACGGTTTCTATCGATTATTATTAAAAACAGAGACATTTTTCAACCTCAATCGAGGCTACTTGGTGGCATCAGCTGCATTGGCCTTTTTTATACCGTTGATGCAGTCGGAATGGGTAAGAAGCTGGTTCGTTACCGAGCAAGTATCACAAACCTTTAGTACGTTTTATTCACCAGAGGTTTTTTACATTCCTACTCAAAAGATGCCAAAGGGTAGCTTAACAGTGGGTGATATGCTTGCGTTCTCCTACATCATAGGTATTATTTTGGGCATTTGTCGCTTCGCAGGCAACTTGGCATACTTAGGAAAAATGATGAAAAGAAAGATTGATGGGGATAAAAATCAAAGAGCCTTCTCTTTTTTCAATGTAGTATTTGTTAGTAGAGAGTTGAAAAATCGCTCTACTATTATGAAACATGAGTTTGTTCATATCCGACAATTACACTCTGCCGATATTATGTTGTTTGAGCTCATCGCTATTTTCAACTGGTTCAACCCTATTGTGTATCTCTACAAAAGTTCCATAAAACAAATACATGAATTTATAGCCGACGAAGTGGCTAGTCGCCATGAAGCATCCAAAGCAGATTATGCTATGCTACTTTTTCAAGAACAATTTGGTGTTCAAGCGATTCCTTTAACTAATAATTTTTTCAATAATTCACTTCTAAAACTACGCATTGATATGTTACAAAAACAACGTTCTACTAGTACAGCATTATTGAAATATGGTTTGACGGCACCCTTATTTATGGCAATGATAGTAGTTTCATCAGCAACTTTGGCTAGTAAATCTATTGCTAATATTGAGGATAGTATTTCGGAAGTGAGTAAGCAGGGTATCGAAAAGATTAACATTGCCTCCCAACCTTCAAAGTCTGCTAAACAAGTATTGGCAGAGTCTGGGATTGACGTATCTGATGCTTTAATCATTAGTCCAACCTTGGCAAAGGAGCTTAGAGAAGCTAAAGGACTTGTTAAAAAGGATACACCTGAAGTATTTATTGCTGCTGAGAATATAGTTGTTGAGAAAAATCCGGAGTTCCCGGGTGGTATGGAAGCTTTTGCACAGTATCTTCACGCCAATTTGAAATACCCAGAAGCTGCTCAAAAGGCTAATGTATCAGGAAAGGTATATGTACAATTTATCGTTAATCAAGATGGAAGTACTTCAGACCACGAAATACTAAAAGGAGTTGGATATGGCTTGGATGAAGAAGCCATCAGGGTTTTAAAAAGTGTGCCTAAGTGGGAAGCAGGTGAGCATCAGGGACGCAAAGTAAATAGCCGTTTTACTGTACCTATCAACTTTGTGTTGAATAATAATAAAAAGAATGATAATCCAGGAATTTATATAAATAAAGATAATGGGCAAAAAATAATTGAAGGTAAGATAAGTGAGATAACAGTCACTTTAGACAATGTACAAGGAGGATTGAAAAATAAGCCCCAACCCCTTTATATTTTAGATGGCACAGAAATTCCATCATTTAAATTAGAGAAAATAGACCCAAATACCATTGAAAAAATTGATGTTTATAAAGATGAAAAAGCCATTGTAAGATATGGCGAAAAAGCTAAAAATGGGGTAATTGTGATAACCTCTAAGAAAAAGTAAATAAGTCGAAAACCTCAATACTACATTGAGGTTTTTTAAAAATCAAATCAACTAAAAAATTAGTTTAACATCCAAACACAAACAATCATGGAAAATCAAACAGTATTACACGAAGAAGACGAAACATTGGAAGACATTGTTTTCCAAAACCGTAACAAAGCTTATGGTGCTTATCTTTTACGCACTGGATACCATAAATCTATCAAAATTGCACTGGGAATTGGTGTCAGCTTATTTTGCTTGGCTGTAGCGGCTCCTATGATTTTAGCCAATATCAAACCTAAAGAGAAAACAGAACTAACGATAGTGTTAGAAGATTATATAATTCCAGATCCTCCCAAAGATGTGCCAATAGAACCTAAATTGACTCCACCCCCACCACAAGAGGAGGTTAAAGTACCTAAAACAATTGCCTTTAACGAACCTGAAATTGTAGAAGACGATAAAGCAACAGAACTCCCTCCTGATCAAGAAACACTTAATAATACAGATGCTAAGATTGGTTCAGTAACGCAAGATGGAGATACAGGTGAAATACCCGTAGATGACCCTGACAAATTTAAAACTGGAGAAGGTACTGCCCCTGTAGAAATAAAAGCTGAAGTAGAACAAGAATTTTTATCTGTCGAAGTAATGCCTGAATATGCAGGTGGGAACGCTGCCTTGGCAAAATTTCTTCAGAAAAATCTACGCTATCCTCGAAATGCCTCAGATGCTGGTATTGGTGGTAAAGTATATGTACAGTTTGTGGTTGGTAAAGATGGAAACATTTCAAACATTGATATTCTGAAAGGCTTAGGGTTTGGATGTGATGAAGAAGCCCAAAGAGTAATAAAGCTTATGCCACGCTGGAAACCGGGAAAACAATCGGGTAGAAATGTTACTGTAAAGTTTACGCTACCAATTGTTTTTCAGCTTGACCAATAAAGTAAGTGCTAATACTTAGGAGATATAAGAAAATAAAATTTGTTTTAGTAAAAAGTATTGTTAAAATATAATTATTTCAACTTTATTATATTTTAATCATTTGGTAGTTAGGATATTATAAAATATTTTTTTGAATATTTGTGTTAACTTTGGTGATAATAATAAGACTGTTTTAACTTTATAAGAATATAAATTCTATGATTGTTCTCTACTTTACTTTTTGTCTTGATACAAAAAGTAACAAAATCAAGAATTTATAATCGCAGTGGCGAACCACCTCGCTTCGCTCAAACAGTATAAATTCATTACTGGACACCGAAAAAGTATAAAGATTTAACAGGTAGCTTCAACCAAAAATATTAACCTGAATTATTTTATAAAATAAAAATATTAATCTTAAAACCCAATTACGATTATGGCTTTAACGAAACAGTATTCAAAAAGTAAACCAGTTTGTAAAGTAACTTTTGCTCTTCCAGCAGAAACTGTAAATGGTGCAAAACAAGTAAGTGTATTAGGTGATTTTAACGAATGGAATCCTACAGCTTTGAAAAAACAAAAAGATGGTACATTTAAAGCATCTGTTGAATTAGAAGTAGGCAAAGAATTTGCCTTCCGTTATTTAGTTGATAACGACCTTTGGTTGAATGATGCAGAAGCAGATAAATTTGTTCCAAATGGTGTTTCTTACGACGAAAACTCGGTAGTAGTACTTTAAGTAGGAGTTGTAAATTGTGAGTGATGAATTGTGAATCGTTTATTTAATACAGACTACTTAATTAAAAGACGGTAGAAAATTAGAGTATTTTGCTCAACTTAATTTTCTACCGTATTGTAAGCATACAACACTTTTGTACTGAACTTGGGGTAATTTAGGTTATTGCTAGTCTTAATCCTTAGTTTTTGATTTCTCCTCGGATGCTTCTATTTATACTTTTACTATCATTTTCTTCTCGTACATAATCCACAAGATTCCCAACCAAATCAGTACAAAAGTGATTGCTCCTGCCAAAGAAGCATTTTTTGGTTCGCTAAAAAAAGGAACAATGAATGATTTATACAGCCACGTAATGGAGCTTACCTTTTCGCCATCGGGCATCGCTATTTTTATCATGTTCATAATGCGTGGAATTAAGCCTGATAAAAAGAACACTGTGATGGCATTGACACCATATACGACGAAAGGCTTTGTCCAGAAAGTATATTTTTTGACATCTATCAACCAGTAAAAGCTAGCCAGAAAAATCATCGCCAAGCCAATCGTCCAAAGGGCATAAGAACTTGTCCAGAGCGACTTGTTAATCGGAAAACCTGTGGCATCCCAAGCCCATGCTAGCGCTAAAGAAATACTTGCGTAGAAATAGACATACATCAACTTCTCTGTTACTTCTTTATCTTTTCTTTGCAACCAAGTACCTACTAATACGCCAGCTAGTCCATTGGCAATAGCGGGAATTGTGCTTAATATTCCTTCAGGGTCCCACGTCTTTACTGCCTTGTATAAATGAGGAACACCCAAAATTAGTCTGTCTAAATACGCCCCTAGATTATGTTCTGGTTCTAGGTTGGCAGCACCAGCATCAGGAACAGGCACAAAAGTCATCAATAACCAATAGCCTATCAGTAGCGACGCAAAGATGATTTGTTGCGTTCTATTTTTAGTGGTTAAAAACACAATAGAGCTTACTAAAAATACCAAAGCTATTCTTTGTAAAACACCAGGAATTCTGACTACTGAAAAATCAAATTTTGGAAAAAGTGAGAGAAAAAGTCCTAATCCAAAAAGCTTGGCACTTCTTTCAATAATCTTTAGAATAGTTTTACGGTCGGCTGTTTTTCCTTGAAAGGCAAATGAGATGGAGACGCCTACAATAAACAGAAAAAAGGGAAAGACTAAGTCTGTGGGGGTACAGCCATTCCATTCGGCGTGTTCTAATGGTGCATAAATATGTCCCCAATCGCCTGGGTTATTGACAAGAATCATCATGGCGACCGTCATTCCACGAAATACATCCAAAGAAAGTAAGCGTTGTTTCATATATATGTTGATGAATAAGTTTTCTCTAATTTATCATTTCTACACAAATTCTACAATCCCTTCTACTAAACCTTTTGAAAGTGGTAAATCTGGATTGCTGTATGTTTTCAAATTCTCTTCTCTATCCATAGGTGCATCTTTTAAAGTATGGTTCATGCCCGCAAGAATTAACAACTTGGCTTTCGGATTAGCTTCTGCCAATAGCTTTGCTTCGTTTTCAGCTACCTGAATATCCGTTGTTCCTTGTATAATAAGTGCTTTAGCCTTTACTTTTTTAATTTCCTCAGAAGGCACATATTTCAACCAAGAAATCATATAAGGTTGAATACTGGGTCTAAAAAGTGAAAAGATAAAGAAAACCTGCATCAATTTTGGTAGCTTCTGTCCGCTTTTTAACACAGAAAAATCTCTCTTCACTTCATTTTTAACAGAATCTGGCAAAATTTGTTTTTCCGTTTGTTCAATGATGATATCATCTATTCCTCTGGCAGGGCCAGCCACAGAAATATAACCATCTACGGTTAATCGCTGCGCTACGACCATCCCTATCAAAGAACCTTCTGAATGCCCCAAGATAATTATTTTCGAAAAACGATTACTTTTCTTTAAAGTATCTATCCATTGCTCAGCATCCTGAATGTAGGTTTCAAAGGTTAAATCACTTTCTTTCATCATGGCACCCATACTTTTGCCTACGCCTCTTTTGTCATACCGAAGCGACGCTATTCCATTATTGGCAAACCCTTCTGCTAAGAACTGGTAAGAATTGGCTTTTATGTTTAGCATACTGTTGCCATTTCTATCAGTAGGTCCAGAACCTGCGATGATTAATACGACTGGTATTTTTTTCTTTGTGTTTTGGGGCAAAAGCAATGTTCCATCTAAAACGCCTTTGGGTTGTTTTAAGACGATGTTTTCTTCTTGGTTTTGGGCAAAAGCATGATTGAGTAACCCTAAGCAAGCAAGGAAAATGATGAGGATAGACTTCATGAGGATGATTTTTAGTGATATTAAATCAATGAAGCTGTTTAAACTTTCCATTTCCGAGGTGAAAGTATTGTATTTTTGAATTGATTTTTTCAAAATTTACGAAGCATAGCATCGCTACGTTGAGAAAATTTTGGAACAAGCTATTCTAAAAGACTTAGTTTAATCCGAAAGGGAAAGCTTAAACAGTTTCAATACTTTAAAAGCATAATGACTAATATCAGTACTTAATTTATTGTAATTTTGAAACTGTTTCAAAGATGCAAATTATCCACAATATTCAATGTCAAAAAGTATAAACGGCTTTCAGTTTAAACAATTTACGGTTCAGCAACAAAATACTGCCATGAAAGTAACCACTGATGCCTGTATTTTAGGAGCTTACACCGATGTAGCGGAAGCTAAAAATATTTTGGATATTGGTACGGGTACTGGCTTACTTTCATTGATGTTGGCACAACGAACAAATGCTAAGATTATGGCCGTGGAAGTAGACGACAAAGCTTATCAACAAGCCTTAGAAAATGTTCAAGATAGTATTTTCAAGGAGCAAATAGCGGTTTTTCATCAAAGTATTCAGGATTTTACGGAACGCAATAAAGGTTTATCTTTTGAGTTAATTATTAGCAATCCTCCTTTTTTTCAGAACCACTTAAAGTCTCAACAAGAAAAAAGGAACACGGCTTTACATACTGATACGCTTTCTTTTGAAGATTTAATAGCATCCGTTATTCAATTATTAGCACCAGTGGGTCAGTTTGTGGTTTTACTTCCTGCCTATGAAAGTAGTGTTTTAGAGATATTGGCTTTAGAGAAAGGACTTTATCCCCAGAAAAAATTACTGATAAGACATAGAAAGGAATCGAAAATATTAAGAATTATTACGACCTTTGGGCTTGCTAAAAAAGAGCTTGCCCAAGAAGAATTAATTATTCGTAATCTTGACGAAAGCTATACTGCTCAATTTGAAACGCTACTAAAAGCGTATTATTTAATTTTTTAGAAATACAACGGAGAACATTCCGTTAGTTATCCCGAAATCGTATTCACAACATGTTAGATATTTCTGTTATTATTCCGCTATATAACGAAGAAGAATCATTACCTGAACTTTGCAATTGGATAGAAAAAGTGATGAAAGAACATCATTTTAGCTATGAAATCATTTTTGTAAATGATGGAAGTCGTGATAATTCTTGGCAAGTTATAAAGGGTTTGTCTGAGCACAACAGCTTTGTAAAAGGTATTTCCTTTAGTAGAAACTACGGAAAATCGGCGGCTTTGCATGTTGGTTTTAAAGAAGCTTCTGGTAGAGTAGTCATCACGATGGATGCTGATTTACAGGATAGTCCTGAGGAAATCCCTGAGCTATATCGAATGATTACAGAAGATAATTATGATTTAGTCTCGGGCTGGAAACAAAAACGTTTCGACCCTATTACTAAAACCATTCCTACAAAATTATACAATGCGGCTACTCGCTCGATGTCGGGTGTATATTTGAATGATTTTAATTGCGGGCTAAAAGCTTATAAAAACGAAGTAATTAAATCTATCACGCTTTATGGCGAAATGCACCGCTATATTCCTGTACAGGCAAAATGGAATGGTTATGATAAAATCGGGGAGAAAGTAGTACAGCATCAATCTAGAAAGTATGGAACGACCAAATTTGGTATTGAAAGGTTTCTATATGGTTTCTTAGATTTACTTTCAATCACCTTTGTTCAGAAGTTTGGCAAAAGGCCCATGCACCTTTTTGGTGGGTTTGGTATTTTGTTCTTCATGATTGGTAGTTTTATTACTGTTTATTTGATTGGCGATAAGGTTTATGCCATTGCTAACCACCTAAAATTCAGAAATGTAACCGACAATCCCCTTTTCTTCATGGCCTTGGTTTCCATCATCATAGGCGTGCAGTTGTTTGTGGCTGGTTTTATTGGTGAATTAATGACAAGAAACTCGGAGAAGACTACTGATTACCAGATTCGAGAGAAGGTGTAGCTTGAACGACAAATATCTTTATTTACAGATGGCATGGCTTTGAGAAGTCATGCCATTTTTGTTTTTATTTATACCATCGCTAATCACCTAATATTTTGGGGTTTTGTTTTAACCAGTTAAGTGGTTTGTGCAAGACAGAAGCTTGGATTAATTTACTAAAGTTTAGCACATTTGAGCTTTATTTTACACTTGTGCTAATTATGCTATCACAATTTAGACTTATTAATGTTAATATCTAATCATATCTTGCTAAGATATGATTAGATGTCCCTTCTTTTTATAATTACCTTTACGGGTATCTTCAAGTAATTGGGATGTATTAAGACTTAATGCTGTTGCCCAAAGACAGGTACAAAGTATATTAACATATACGTTATACCTGTTGGATTAAACAAGATTTGTTTGAATTATAAAAAACAAAATAATTTAAGAATACTTGCCCTTCCTGTAGTATGGTTTTACGTATACTATTTGTCAATATTAATAATAATTCGTTCCAAAGAAATTCCTAAACCTTCAGATATTTCAAAAAGATAGTATAACGTTGGATTAATATTTCCGGCTTCAAGTCGCTGAATAGATTGTTGATCCTTCCCAACCGAATGGGCAAGTTGTGTCTGGGTGATTGACTTTTCCTTTCTAATCTCCCTTATTCTAACACCAAGTTTATTTAAGAAATCCTCTTTTTTCATTTAAGAGTAAAGGAATGAGAGAAAACAAGAAAATTATACAACGTATCCGTTGTATTTTTATTTATTTTGCATAATTTAGCGATATAATAAACAATTTCCATAAAATACAATCCTTACATACTTAACCCATTAATTTAAAGCACCATTCATTTCTGCTATCTAGTTGATTGTAAAGCGTGTAAAGGAAAATGTATCGATATTTTCTTTGATTTTTTAACAGTATTTTATTTACAACCTAATTATACGAACACAAGATGTTCTAATTATTACTAACACACCAACAAAATGCATAGTTTTTTTTTAACCCCTTACTTACTCGCAGGAGTAAGCCTACTAATTTCGTGCCAAATATTTATAATCTTATATTATTTGATTCGAAAAACTGACACAAACAAATGCCCAAGCTGTGGAAATAAACTGAGTGGAGTTAGGATAAGCAGACCCTTTATTATTAAAGTATTTTTGTCACCTTTCGTTAGCAATGTAAGATATTACAAGTGCCTTAGCTGTTACCGTAATTTCTTCATTGTTAATAATGAATCACAGAAAGATGTGAATGGAAATAAAGAATATTCTAAATCCATTAGTAACGGTTAGGACTATTCTGCACCTCGATTTATGAAAATAAAATAATTATTAGAAAGTTCACTTCATTATAAATTTCACTTTTTACCGCCACCTAACCACTTGCATTTCAGGGCAGTTATATACTGTCCTTGAAATGAGTTAGGAAGTATCAAGTTTTATTACCTCTACTGAATAAGTATTTTACATGTTTATTTAATCTAATATACGAGTAAATATCTCAAGGTCATTAAATATCAATGCGTGAACATTAATAAACTTATTTAAAATACCTACATTAATTAAGATGGAAAAAACAAAGTTCTTTAATCTCGAAACTGATATCAAAAGTGAAATTATAAATCGTCTTCTGTATAGCATGCCATTAGCTATTTCACTATTTGACATACAAAAGCGACAAAATATATTTACCAACGAACAGTATTATAAAGGGGTTGGTTACACTGCCGATGAGTTTGACCCACTTGACAAAGATTGTTTTAATAGACTAATACATCCTGACGACCTTCCAAGTCTAAATAAATTTCTCAATGTACTGACAAATTCTCCCAACGATGGTTTTCATATTTTAGTTAATAGGTGTCTATGCAAAAATGGAGAATTCAAATGGTTCAAAAACTATATTACTATTGTAGAAAGGGAACCGTCTGGTGGACCTAGCCTTTTGTTAGGGCTTGCTCAAGATATTACAAGCCAAATAGATTCTAGGCAAAAGTTTTTGGAACAGATACATAATATGGAAAAAGTATCCTTTACGCTATCACACGAACTTCGTCATGAACATAGCAAAATACTCAGTATTCTAGATATTTCAAAAGATAGCGACATGATAGAAATTGGAGATCTTCAATGGCTTGCTAATACCATTTATACAAGTGCTGAAAGCATTGATAAATCTATCCATAGTATTTCTCAACAATTACTATCAATAAAAACAAAATTCATTACACTTAACTCAACTGAATTGTAAATTAAATAATATTACTGATGGCATAATTTTGAGTCATGCCATCAGCATTTCCTTATTAGTTTCTTTTACTTCTTAGTTTGCAATGCTTTAATATGTTCTGCTACATCCAACATCGGTGCTACCCAAATATCTTTTTCATTTTGCTTTAAGTAATTTAATAATTCTCGATGAGCTTTTAGCGAAACATCTATGTTATGCTCCCCGCCTACTCCATGAAATAAGAAAACTAAAAGCTTGCCCGATGTTACTGCTTTTTTTACTAAGTCAATCATCTGCTCACCTGTCTGTCCATTAATGGCATAACAATCTGTGGCATATAAATCCACTTCTTGTAAATTATGCATATCTGACCTTACGCCTCTAGCAGCTACAAAATCATTCTTTAAATCGTTCATGAAGTAGGTATCACCAATTTTCATATCTCCACAGGTATAAGCAAAAGTACGTTTTGATTTTCCATCTAACGTTTTTAGCAATACATTGTTCATCTTGATTTCATCTATCATTCTCCTGACAGAATATTTACTCATGTCTTTTTCAGGACTCACCCATTCTCTACCTTTTAAAGAAGCATCACAGGGATGAAAAAGGGTATGATTGCCCATTTCATGTCCATTCTTAGCCGCAATTTTCCAATCTTCAATACGATTTTTAAATCCGTCTGCATAGCCTATTAAGTAAAATGTTCCTTTGAAACCTAGAGAATCTAATAAGGGAATGGCATTATCTAAATGTACATTTAGGGCATCGTCATAAGTCAATACAACAGCACATTTTTTCCCATTCCAAACTTGTTGGGAGCTTTGCGCTAAAGAAATAGAGAACTGAATAAGTATAAAGAATAAAGCGAGTATAGCTTTCAATTTCATATTTGTGGATAATTATTTTGAGATGTTTATTGATTTGGACAAACTTACTGGCGAACAATTTTAAATTTAACTTTATTAATTTTAGAAGTCCCCTCCTCCTCATTTTCAATGGTAGAGTATAAAAAAGTTGTGTCTTTTACTATTTTAAAAGCAAATTGGGTCGGCTTGCCAGTAGCAAGGTTAAAACTTATAAGATCAAGATTACTATTGGGTTCACCCATAAAGTCTGTAAAAATATGGAAGGTCTTAAACGTAGGATGTCCTGTTAAACTACCGTCAGGATTAAAATTTAGCTTTGTTGCATGATTGTCTGTATCAATCAATAATTTTTTCCCTGTTAATAATTTATCGTTTACCATGTATTGAAGTCCCGAAGCTACATCTTTCTTGTTATCGGATAAATCAGTTACTTTAGAGAATTGTGTTTTCTCTAGGAGTTCATTCGTTTTGTTAAAATGATACAAAAACAGAAAAGCTTCTTTATCGATAACCTCATAACCAAGCTCATAATAGTTTGACTTATCTTGATAATCTACGATATTGGTTTTAAAGGCCTTTTTGTTATTTTTATTTAGATAGACAAAGAAATTAAGCTCCTCGTGATTATTCCAACTTGCCTGAACTTCCAAGCTATCGCCTTTTACAGTCCCTCCAATAATTATGGCAACAACTCCTTCAAGTTTATTAGATGATTTTACAGGAGATTTAGTTTTTTCTATCTCATTGATATAGTCTGTTAAAACCCAATTCCCATTAAAATCTGATGGATTTTTTTGCGGTAAACTGTCAACCAGAACAGGTGTTTTTTCAATCGTCTGTTTCTTTTCATTTGAACAACTTGTCAAAAAGAAGCCTGTTATCAGTATAAAAATTAATATCCTCATGGTTAATCTTTTATATTGTAATTGATATAACAAGAACACAAAATTTCATACCAACAGCTTATAATAATTATGTAAAAAATTAGTCTCCGATAAAAACGAGATGAAATCTCGTTCTACAGTTGTTTTTTCATTTTCCAATGCTGGATTTCACCAAAGAGTAAATATGAATCTGCATAAATTTCATACCCGATAGCTTTATAAAAATCAAGGGCATTGATGCGGGCATCGAGAATAATTTCTTCTAAGCCTTTTGATTTCCCTAAATCTTCTAAATATTTCATCAAGAATTTACCGACGCCTTTACCTTGGGCATTTTTAGACACTGCCACACATCGTACTTGTCCTTGCGTAGCTGAATTCATTTGTAAACGGGCTACTCCTAATAGTTCATCTGTTTCACTATCATCACTATCAATCGCCATCACATGGTCTGCTTCGTTTTCATCTGTTAATACTTCGCTCCCTTTTTTCTGGTGCCAAGGTTCACGCAATACTACGAACCGTAAATCATAATATTTTTCCCATTCTGCTGGCGTACTTGGTATTTTGGCAATAAGCATATTTTGGCTGTAAGCTTTGAGCAATGAGCTTTGAGCTTTTTTTAGTTTTTAAATAATGAAGTTAACTTAATGTTGTCATAAATTACTGATAGCTTAAACTAAAGAAATAACTATGTTTTTTTAGCTGTAAGTTTTGAGCAATGAGCTTATTTTAGTTTTTTACTTCGTACTATCATAAAAGCTCAAGGCTGATAGCTCATAGCTCAAAGCTGTTATAATTCCTTCACTTCACCAGAAACGCCTAATTCAGAAAAAAGGCGTTGCCAATAGGTAGAAATCGCAGGATTGTTCAGTTTTCTAGAAGCAGTGGGTTCAAAAGGTTTTGCAATAAAAATTTGTGCCATGCTGATATTGGGTAACACACTTTGCAAACGAGCAGCATCTTCCCGAGCCCAGCCTACCGCAGAAGCATCATCTACAGGTGGTGTTTTGTGGAAATCTCTGCGATTAGTCCCCGACATACTTTCTACCATATCAGAAAGAAAATATGCCTTTACTTTAAATCCTTTACCAATTTCGTGGTCAATCAATGGTAATGCAGCCTGAATATCAGTATTATTTTTACTAGTAGAAGTGTTTTGAGAGGTTAAGTGAGTGATCACTACTTTCTTGAAAATGCTTCGCTCTTTACCAATTTCCATCGCAAATGCTGTCTTTTGTGCTTCTGCGTCTGTGGCACTTGTTCCTTCGGCTATTTCCATTTCTGACCGTGCAACTAATTCAGCCACTTTAGCTTTTGCCGTATTTTCATGGATAAAAAACACTTCTATTTTATCGCCTTTTACGTTGATATTTTCATCAATCAATTCATTAATAATCTTAGTGTATTTTTCATAAATAAACTGCTTACTTGGATTTACACTAACGGATTTATCGATAAAAATCATTGAGCAAGTCTTACTTTCGTCGACAGCATTTTCATATTTTGTAGCGGGACTTGAACAGCAAAACAATATGGAACTAGCAATAACAAACAAAAAATATTTTATTTTTTTTCTCATGGTTTTTCAAGGGTTATTATATATAATGAAGGCCGTTAAAAGGTTGGTTTACTGCTTAGTAATTCAAAACTTTTGCAAAATAATCAGATTTGCTTTAGAATCCATCATTACGACAAACTTATCGTTTATCAATATGTTATTATCTTTGAAGCATTATTTAATTTTGACGACTCATGAACAAAAATCAAAAAATATTTCGCTGGGTTTTTATCATTTTCACACTATTGATGGCTGGATTAGCGATACAGATGGGGATGAATACAACTGCTCCGTGGAACAAGAACAAGAATAAGGCAAAGATTGAAATCGGCAAAATAGTACACAGACCGTAAATAAATAAAGCTTTGTGCTGGGCCATACTGACAAAAAAGTGCCATTGCTGTATATTTTGGCTATGGCACTTTTTACAAACCCCAAATGATAAGTTATTATCTTTGAACCATAAGTGCTTTTACGATAGGTTCTTTATCGGTTTCTACTTTTACAAAGTATTTACCCATTGGCATATTATCGACGTTCAAGCGTATTTTGGTACGAGAAAGTCTTTCTGGATGAGTGTAAAAACTACGTCCGTACACATCTGTAACTACTAACTCCATATTTTTAGCGAATGCCTCCGAATCCAAAAAGGTTTCGCTCTGTGCTGGATTAGGATATATATTAAGTTCATATTCCCCTATTTCTTCTTCGTTTGCCAATACAGCAGGTGCTCTAAAAATAGGAAGCGGTGCTGGGTCTACCCCTAACAAAACATTTTTTACCGAACTTTCGCTTGCTCCCATCCAATCTTGTAATACAGCGGCATAAACTTTTCTGAAGTCGTTTTGCAATGTAATATTACCACTTTGTAAGGCTTTTAAATCTGGATTTTTGCCAATCATTTGTTGTTTTACCCCATTGCCAAAAATCAAAAGGGGTGATGCCCAGCCGTGGTCTGTACCATAACTACCATTAGAGGCAGCTCTTCTCCCAAATTCAGAGAATGTCATACCAGCTACTTTGTCTTCTGTGCCTTGTGCCTTTAAATCATCCATAAATGCTTTGATGCCCTCAGAAAGTCTGCCCATCAGTGTAGCATGAGTCCCCGTTGTGGTATCACTTGCCACTACTTGTGACGCATGGGTATCAAATCCGCCTAATGACACAAAATAGATTTTGGTTTGTAAGCCTCCGTGAATCATTCTAGCTACAATTTTTAATTGATCTGCCAACGTATTGGAGCTAGGATAGGAAACCAAATTTTTGCCTTTTTCAGCGGCAATTTTCAAGGATGAAGCATAAGCAACCGATGAAATTTGCTGTTGGCGAACAAAAGCAGTGTATTTACCTGCTGGTGTATTCGGCAATGACCCCGGAATTACGCTAGGCTTGTCACCAATGATTTTGTAAAAAGTATCAGGGTCTTGAATAGCCAATGCAGATGAAACAGAACTTGTATTGAATACTGTCGATGAAATAGAAGCTATTTGAACAGCCAAAGGATCTGGGTTAGCCGTATTCGGGTAATCGTCCGCAAAATTAGGGTATTTGCCTTCAATATACCGCCCAAGCCAACCCGAAGTAGAGAATTGATTAGCATTGGTAGCTGTAAACCAAATATCACTCGCTCTGAAATGTGAAAAGCTTGGATTGTCATATCCTGCTGCTTGTATAATAGATAGTTTACCTTCATTGAATAGCGTTTGTAATCCCTTCATAGATGGGTGCAAACCAGTTGCTTGATAGCCATTTAATGATAATACCTTAGCCTCTGGAATAGCAATACTTCCTCTGAAATTACTGGCAGTATAGGTAGAATATTGGTCTAATGGCAATACCATATTGAGTCCATCATTGCCTCCAGCTAATTGAATTACTACTAAAATACGCTCGTTCACATCTGCAACCTTTAGCATTTCCTGCATAAAAGGGGTAGTTGCTTCCGTATGTGCTTTGGCTCCGAAACCATCTAGCAAAAATGGCAACAACAAAGACGAACCAGTATATTGAATAAAATCTCTACGTTTCATTACTCAAAATCAGGATAATGTGGATTATGTTATTTTGTAGTTTCTCTAATTATTTAGCTATCAACTTAACCCATCTGAAATTCCGCTAATCGGAGTAAGTAGGTAAACAGCCTATCTAAACGACTTTTTACGGCAGTCTTTTTATTGTTATTATTAGGGTCATCAATATGGTCTGTCCAGATTGTAATCCATTCGTAGTAAGGTTGACCAGCCATCAATACTTCTTCTACTAAATATTTATTTTGTTCGTCGCTAAGGACAACAGCGAAAAGTGGCTGTGTTAATGCTTTCACTAAGCCATAAGGCTCTTTTGGATTACTGGTGTTTTTAGCAAGAGCAATAGAATCAAAAGTCAGTTTCAGAGAAGTTGAACCCTTGACGATGATATCGGTAAATGAACCTTTTAAAGCAAGCGTTGTTGAATTTATCCAAATTTCGTAGAAATCGGTATCATAATAGGGTCGCCAGCCAAATACGCTAGGTTGTTCCAATACTTCCATTTGCTGTTCGCGTGCCCTAGTAAAAAAGTAAGTAGTAGCATTATCGAAAGTCAAGCGGTCTGTTAAGGGGTCGGGGAGTTGATAATTAAACGTTCGTAGTGTTCCAATGACCAAATCTAAAGGTGATTTTATTTGCGAACCCAACAGATTTACATCGAAAAAATGCTGACTTTTCAACAATGCTTCAATGACAGGTTTAATTTCATAATTTTTCCGAAATATGGTTGCTAAGGGCTCTATTACTTCTTTTTCTATTTGTTCGGAAATCTCTGCTTGTACAAACCAGCGATAGAACTTACGCACGATAAACAATGCTGTTGCCTTTTGAGCAAGGATTAAATCAATAAATTCTGTTAATTCCTCCTCTCCTGCCGTGGCAGTGGTACGTCCCTTAATGGTTTTATTTTGATAGAATATTGAAAACACTTTGTCTTTAGTATCGTGCTGACTAATTCTAAATTCTGTTCCAATATCTGGCTTAGTAATATCTCTGTAACCGATAGTACGCCAACCAGTTAACACCCTCGCAGCAGCTTTTACATCGTCTTCATTATAATTCCCAATACCAATCGTAAATAATTCTTGGAGTTCACGAGCGTAGTTTTCATTAGATTTTGCCGCTGTATTTTGGTCATTATCTAGGTATTTCAGCATTGCAGGGTCTTTGCTTACCTCAATGACGAATTGCCTGAAATTGCCTAAAGCATATTTACGCATCAACTGTAAATAACGATACATAAATCGGGCATCGGAAGCTTCAGTAGTGGTTGAAACAAAATGATTTTGCCAAAAAAGCGTCATTTTTTCAATGATTGAAACAGGTTGTTTAATCATTAATCCAATCCACCAATACTTTAATTGTTTGCGTGCATTTCCATCGTAAGTATTCCTATCAGCATCTGTTGCAGCATTATTTCCCCATGATAAATTATGAAAAGTTGTACCATCTTTAAGGGTGGGATGTGCTGGTGTTGGCTGACTTGCTAAAAGTTGTATAACGATTTCGTCAACTTTCTTTCCTGTCCATTCTTTTAATTGAGCTGGCGTGGCTCCAAAGGTAGTTCTACGCAGTAAATGGGCAACCTGCTCACTAGAAAGAGGTTGAGAATAAGTATCAATTAATGCCATGTGATAGCTTAACTTTCAAAGCGTTTATAAAGAGAGTTTGAAAGTTAGACAAATATGACATTAAATAGTTTAATTTGAACAAAAATAATCTTTTTCAACTATTTTTAATAGCTATATGTATTGGCAAATAAGCTAGTAGACTTTATGATAATTGCTTACAAAAATAGCTACCCTCAGTATTAAAATTTGGGGGTAGCTAAGTAAGAGTTGTGAATTGAGAGTGATGAGTTGTCTTTGCAGCCGAGGTTTAAAACCTTGATATATAACACTTTAATTCATACACTAACGCTGTTTATTTTACATAGAGTACTATAAGTACAAATTATTTATTCAATATTCGTTTAATATCGTTTGCTTGTGTAAGGTACTCTCCAAACTTCTCATAGCTATCTGAAATCATCAGCCCTTTGAATTTCAATAAAGTAGTAATATAAGCATCTAGCACATCGATGATATTTTCTTGGTTTTGTCTGAAAATTGGAATCCAAGTTTCGGGGCTTGACTTAGCCAAACGAACCGTTGATTCAAAACCAGTACTTGCCAAATTGAAAATACTCTCTTCGTCCTTTTCTTTGGCTAATACTGTTGATGCCAACGCAAAAGAACAAATATGCGAAATATGTGAAATATAGGCAGTATGTATGTCATGAGCAGTAGAATCCAGATAAGTAATTCTCATTTTTAATCCCTCCACATACATTTTCTTAACTAATTCCACCAATTCTGGCTTAGAATCTTCAATATCACAAAGCACGCAGTTTTTATGATCAAACAGGTTTCTGATAGCAGCTTCTGGTCCTGAGAACTCAGTACCAGCCATCGGGTGAGTTGCTACAAAGTTGCCCCTATTGGGGTGATTCTTTACTGCATCAATCACTGCCTTTTTAGTAGAACCTACTTCTATCACCACTTGGTTTTCAGTAACCTGATTTAATACGTCTGGCAATAAAGTAAGTAAGGCATCTACAGGAACAGCCAAAATGATAATATCCGACTGCTTAATGGCATCTTGCAAAAGTGCGATACGGTCTATTAGTTTTAATTCTAATGCCTTAATAATGTGTTCAGTTTTGTTATCAACACCTATGATGGTATCAGCAAAACCATTTTCTTTTAAACTCAAAGCCATTGAACCACCAATAAGCCCAAGTCCAACTACTGAAATAGTCATAATTTTGTTATTTGCTATAAGCTTTAGGCAGTAGGCTTTAAGCTTATTGTTTATATTATTTTGCTCTTTGGATAGGCTTTATGTACTATTTTACTTGCCTAAAGCCTATAGCTTACAGCTTAAAGCCTTGACAAATTCTACCAATCGCCTCCTCAAAAACAGAAACTTCTGCACACAAAGAAGTACGGATATAGCCATCTCCTGCTGAGCCAAAGATTCCCCCCGGAGTGATAAATACGCCTGTTTTCGCTAGAATTTCATCAGATAATTCATATCCCGTTTGATAGTTAGCTGGAATTTTAGCCCATACAAACATCCCTGCTTGATTATGGTCGTATTCACAGTTTAGTAAATCCATCAATTCAAAAACCTTCTTCTGGCGTTCTTTATAGACAGCATTTAGTTTCTCAAACCAAGCAGGTGGATTTTCTAATGCTTTTACTGCTGCCATTTGCAAAGGCAAAAACATACCAGAATCCATGTTAGATTTGAAGCGTAATACTGGATTAATAAACTCAGCTTTCCCCACTAAAACACCTAAACGCCAGCCAGCCATATTATGCGACTTTGACAGTGAGTTTAACTCCAATGCTACTTCTTTCATTCCTTCTACGGCCAACATACTTTGTGGGTCGTCGTTTAGGATAAAGCTGTATGGATTGTCGTTTATGATTAAGATATTATTTGCTAAAGCAAAATCCCTAAGCTCTTCAAAAAAGGCTTTATTCGCTTTCGCTCCCGTTGGCATATGTGGATAGTTTACCCACATCAATTTCACTTTTGATAAGTCTTGTTCTGCTAGCTTTTTCAAATCGGGCAACCATCCGTTTTCTTCCGAAAGGTCATAAGCCACTATCGTTGCACCCGTCAACAATGAAGCAGCACGATAGGTTGGATACCCAGGGTTTGGCACTAAAACTTCATCACCAGCTTCCAAATAGGCCATAGAAATGTGCATAACACCTTCTTTTGAGCCTATTAAAGGCAATACTTCATCGACAGGATTTACACTTACTCCATAAGCATTTTGGTAAAAGGTAGCGAAACCTTCACGCAAAGCAGGAATACCTACATAGCTTTGATAGGCATGGTTTTTAGGATTCTGAGCAGCCGTTGCCAATGCTGAAATAGTCTCAGCAGAGGGTGGTAAGTCGGGACTACCGATGCCCAAATTCAATACGTCAATACCTGAGACACGCATTTCTGCGATTTGTTTTAGCTTGGTCGAGAAGTAATACTCCTGCACCAAATCCATTCGGGAAGCTGGTTTTACATTCATTGGTTAAAAACCTCATCGAACTTGCGAAAAGGCACAAAAAAAAACCGACTTTTTCAAGTCGGTTTGTGTATATGTATTTTTTGAATTTCAAAAAGATTAGTCAAAACACAACCGACTGCTACTGCGCGTAGTAGTAATAATAAGTACGGTATGTGTTCGCTGCATTATTCATGACTTCAAAGGTAATGTGATTTTTTTATTTTGACAAGTGTTTATGATGATTTTCATTTCAATAATAATTTCAACTAAACCTCATCTAACGATAGCTATTTTTCTACTAAATTTCATTTCTCCAACATCAATCAAAAGTACATATACTCCAACTGGAAATTCTTTAACAGAAAGTACATCTTGATTTTCTACTTGTTTAAGCAAAATTCCATTATTATTTAATAAATAAGCTTTAAATGACTTTTGGGGTAATTGTATTTTAATTTGGTCTTGAGTAGGATTAGGAAATACCTTAATGATATTTTCCAATAACTGCTCATTACCTAAAATTGTTATTACCTCAAGCAAAGCGGCATTAGAATATGCTGTTTCACAAGCCGTTGATATGCCACATCTATAAAGGTATCCATTATCAGTTTTAAAAGCAGAAGTTTTACTAAGTGTTGAACTTTGTTGTCCTTGGTATAGCGTATCTTGAACTCCTATATTACTCCAAGTAATGCCTTTATCTATGCTTATTTGCCATTGGTAAGTTTTTACATTTTCACCTTTTATTTCAAAGATGACTTTAGTATTCTCTAATACACTTTGGGCAGAAGGTTGTTGATTAACTGTTGGCTTTAATCCTTGACAATCAGTCAGTACGGCTATTCCATGTTTTGTTCCTACCCATATGTTATCGTCTTGGGCTATTTGAATTGTAGCAATATTATTATTTAACAATCCTGTATTTCTTACATTATAATAATTTACAGTTTTGCCATCATATTTATAAAGTCCATCAACTGTCCCACTCCACAAGTTCCCATTTTTATCAACTATAAAGCGATTACTAGTTTCAGACCTATCAATAATAAATCCCGTTGGAATAATCCATTTAACCCAAACGTTGCCATCATATTTCAACAAATAATCTGCTGATTTTTCAGGGAAAACCCAAAGAACTCCCAAAGGATCTACATATAGTTTATTAATAGTATCAGGAATTGTTATTGACTTGTCTGTAGAAGAGAGTTTTACTATGTTTTTCCCATCATAAGTTAATAGCCCATCTGTAGTAGCCAAAAACATTCCATTTTCATTATTATGTATAATATCATTAATATGAAAATTCAACGAGAACCTTTCCCAAGTATCATTCTTTAATCTATATAAATCCGTTCTTTTAGTAAACCAATAATCCTTATATGCTAATAGCCATAAATTATCTTCTTTATCTGTTGCTATTTTCTTCGAAACAGAGACAGGGGAAGCTACTGTAGTCCAGTTTTTCCCATCATATTTAGAAATAGTCTCAAACCCTCCTATCCAAACTTCTTGATTTTTACCAAAGCAGATTACACTTCCAGTATTAGGAGCAACAATGATATCATTTGTAACTGGATTAAATCTAATTGGTTTCGTGGCAAAAATATTAGACGAAATCCAAATATTATTTTGTTCGTCAATACTGATTTGGCTAACAATATTTGAAGGTAGCGCTAACGACGAGCCCGAATTAAATAATTTCAAAGTCTGTCCGTCATAAATAACTATTTTGTTATAAGACCCAAGTAATAAATTCCCTTTCGTATCTTCAATCATTGAAGTAATACGAGTTTGCGAATCTAATAGACTGTTGGTAGTCAATGACAAACTAAGAGTACTATCGGATAAATCATAAATCCTATTGCTGGTACTAATTTTTATTTTACCATCATGTGTTTTAAAAAAACAACCTAGAATATTTGAATTTAGTGGGTAAGGTATTGATACCAAGGTTTTAGATACCATATTGACCTTATATATATCATCCCATCCAGAAACTAGAATATTTCCTTCCTTGTCAGAGGTAATCATCGAAAAAAAATCTTTGGGTAAAATACTATTTTTCGAATCATAGTAATTCCATTTTTTTCCATCAAACTTATAAAGCGTACTATTAATAGCAACCCAAATATTACCTGCATTATCCAATGTGATATTCGTTTTCATAAACTTTGAAATACCACCTTCTTTCCAATCATATTTTGTATGTACCGAGTCAATCCCTAATTGAACGAATTTTGTCCCTTTTTCGTAACAAATCCAATTTCTTCCAAACTTATCAAAAAAGAATAAAGCCTCCTCAGGCTGAAAGTCATTAGATATTTGATTCTCTTGAAGTATTTTTTCACGATCAAAAGCATACACTCCTCCGTATGGATAGAATCCTATACTTGCCCATATAATTCCTGTTTTATTATCTTTTACAAGTGTCTCAACACTTGTTGTATCCATAAACCATTTTGTATCTTCAATTGATATTTTCTGTAAAATATTGTACTCTTTGTCATAGTGAATAATACCCCCTGTCGAACCCACCCAAACGCTCTCATCTTTATCAATAAGGAAACTAGCTCCTGTCACATTATCAGATAAAAAAGTTTCCACTTTTTGAGCAAAAAGGTCATTTTTTGTTATAAATAGAAGCACAAAAAGGCATAAATAGGTTTTGAAAAAGGTTGTCATTTATTGTATATTTAACAGAGTGAATTAAAACTACTTATTGAGATTCTCTGGAAACTGTAGCATTATTATTACGATGTATCATCCGACTTTTCCTATCAAATCAAACACCAAATCAGATTCAAAACCCTTACTTAATGCATAGCTTACTAGCTTCTGTTTGCGTTTTAGGGGATTGCTTTCTTTGATTTCTTTAGATTTCTTTTCAAGGATTTCAGCGAGTGTTTGGATATAATCTTCATCATCTATTTCGCTCATGCCTGCTTTCAAGCAATATTCAGAAACACCACGCATTTTTAGCTCTTGACGAATCTTTAATCTTCCCCAACGTTTCTGTCGGAATTTGCTTCCTGCAAATATTCTGGCGAAGCGTTCTTCATTAAGATAATTATTCTCAATCAACCAGACAATCATCTCTTCGGCTTCGTCGCCTATTACTTCCAATTCTGATAACCTTTTACGTACTTCCTGTTGGGTGCGTTCTTGATAGGCACAAAAATTGGCGACTTTCACGAGGGCTTCTTTATTCATGTTTAATAAGGGTACTCTATTTTCGTAATTTATCTTTTTTGATAGAATCCATTGCAACAAAAATCACTCTGCCGATTAGTCCAAAACCTGCAATACAACCAAAAATTATGATAAAGAGTGTTTTCTCGCTCAATCCTATTTCATAGATACTAATAATTGCCCAAATCAAAAAGGCGACTAGCATTAGCCCTCCAACAATTAATAATCCATACGCTATCGTTTTCATGTGTTTTATAAGGGTTAATTTTCAGTTTATGTACAATATTAATAACTACTTACTAAGCTTTAAAGTTTACACAAGCAATTTACTAATTTTTTCCCCTCCGTGGCTGGTCTCCCTACCAGTCCACATTAGCTTATGAAGCTAAAATAGCTTTTACCTTTACCTCGGAATCTAAAACAATATTAATGATTGCGTACTTGATGTGAATAAGTATCAATAAAACAATGTGGACTGGTCGGGAGACCAGCCACGGGAGCAAGAGCAAAGATGAAAGTTTCACAGATAAAAGTCTCATTTATCTGTGAAAAACTTATCTTTGAGCATTGGCGTTTCCACTTTGAGGGTAAGTTGATTGAAAGTAAAAAATTAAAATAATGAATCCAGATGTAATGCAAGCTCCTGTGGCAGCGATAAAGCCACATCCCATGACGCTACACGGCGACACTCGTCAAGATAATTATTATTGGTTGAATGAACCTGAAAATCCAGAAGTTATTGAATACCTTAATGCAGAAAATGCCTATACAGATGCCGTAATGGCACCTACTAAGCCCTTACAAGAAGCCCTTTTCAATGAAATGAAGGGCAGAGTGAAGGAAAACGACGAGTCTGTACCAGTAAAAGATGGTAATTATTATTACTATTCTAGGTATATTGAAGGCGGAGAATATCCTTTGTATTGTAGAAAAAAGGGTTCTTTAGATGCAGTAGAACAGATTATGTTAGATGGAAACGTAATGGCAGAAGGCTTGTCTTACTTCAGTATTGGCGGTTATGAAATATCAGATGATGAACAAATATTAGCGTATGGAATAGATACCGTCAGTAGAAGAAATTATACCTTGAAGTTTAAAGATTTAACAACGGGTGAAATATTAGCTGACGAAATTCCTAATACAGAAGGCGGTGCTTATGCTTGGGCGACTGACAATAAAACCATTTTCTATATGGTGCGTGATCAGCAGACTTTGCTGGCTTCAAAAGTATATCGCCATGAAATAGGCACGCCAATCGCATCAGATGTTTTGGTTTATACCGAAGAAGACCCACAGTTTTATATGGGCTTGGGTAGAATGAAATCTAAGAAATACATCATTTCGGTTTCAGAACAAAATGGCGTTTCTACAGAATATCGTTTGTTAGAGTCCTCCAATCCAACAGGACAATTTGTTCCTTTCTATCCACGCGAAGAGGGTTTAGAATATTCTATCGAGCATTTTGAGGATAAGTTTTATATCAGAACAAACGTTGATGATGCTACTAACTTCAAATTAATGGAAGTATCGGAAGGACAAAGTGCAGATATAACCAAATGGAAAGAGGTAATTCCGCATCGTGAAGATACTTATCTGGATGGCATGGAGGTTTTTAAAAACCATCTGGTTTTGCAGGAACGAAGCAACGCTTTGATACATATTCGTATTATCAACCAAGCTACGCAGGCAGAACATTATATTCAATTTAATGAAACGGCTTATGATGCTGGAGTTTCATCTAATCCAGATTTTGAAACGAATATTCTTCGGTACTCATATACTTCGCTGTCTACGCCTTCTTCTGTGTATGATTATGATATGGATAGTCAAGCTCAAACCCTGATGAAGGAGCAAACGGTTTTGGGCGAGTTTGATAAAGATGATTATGCCAGCGAACGCCTGTATGCTACTGCTAGAGATGGTATTAAAATACCAATTTCTATTGTGTATAAAAAAGGATTTAAAAGGGATGGCTCTCAACCGCTACTCCAATACGCTTATGGTTCATATGGCTATTCGATAGACCCTTATTTTTCTGCGGCCCGACTTAGCTTGCTAAATCGTGGCTTTGCTTTTGCTATTGCACATATCCGTGGAGGACAGGAAATGGGGAGGCAATGGTATGAAGATGGTAAATTGTTAAAGAAACTTAATACTTTCAATGATTTTATCGATGTTTCGGAATATTTGATAGCAGAGCAATGGACATCCAAAGATAAGCTTTTTGCCAATGGTGGCTCTGCGGGTGGTTTATTGATGGGAGCTGTAACCAATATGCGTCCAGATTTATACAAAGGTATTTTGGCGGCAGTGCCATTTGTAGATGTAGTAACAACCATGCTCGACGAAAGTATTCCTTTGACTACAGGTGAATGGGAAGAATGGGGAAATCCTAAACAAAAAGAGTATTACGTTTATATGAAATCGTATTCACCTGTTGATAATGTAGAAGCGAAGGATTATCCGAATATGTTGGTAACAACAGGCTTGCACGATTCTCAAGTACAGTATTTTGAACCTGCCAAATGGGTAGCGAAATTACGTGCTTTAAAAACCAACAATAATCTATTGTTGATGCACACAGATATGGAAGCAGGTCATGGTGGAGCTTCGGGTAGATTTAAGCGTTTTCATGATATAGCCTTGGAATATGCTTTTATGTTGAATTTGATGGAAATCCATTCTTGAGTGATGAGTTTGGAGTTCGGAATGAGGAGTTGTTTGAATTGGGAATTTTGAGTTTTGAATACTAAGTCATTATCATGAATAAATTCCATAACAAAATAGTCTGGATTACAGGGGCTTCGTCAGGAATTGGCGAAGCTCTCGCTTATCAGTTTGCTAAGGAAGGAGCTAAATTAGTGCTTTCAGCCAGACGAGAACAGGAATTACAAAGAGTAGCTAACACCACGGGCTTAAACCTCGAAAACATTTTGGTTTTACCAATGGATATGCTACAATTTGAGTTATTTCCTAAAAAAGTAAATACTGTGTTGGCTTATTTCGGACAAATAGATGTGGTTGTTCAAAATGCGGGCATTACCCAACGTTCATTTGTAAAAGACACTGATTTCAACGTTTACCGAGATATTATGGAATTGGATTTTTTCAGTACTGTTGCATTGACAAAAGCCATTCTTCCACATTTTAGTAAAAGAAAAACGGGTCATTTTGTAGCGATTAGTAGCGTAGCAGGAAAAATTGGCACGCCTCTTAGAAGTGGTTATTGCGCAGCTAAACATGCTTTAATTGCCTTTTTTGATTCATTAAGAGCGGAGACTTGGCAAGAGAACATAAAGGTAACAGTAGTTTGTCCGGGATATATCAATACGCCTATTTCACTGCATGCCTTAGATGGAAAAGGAAATGTTCATGGCAAAATGGATAGTAACCAAAGTCGCGGGATGAGTGCAGCAACTTGTGCTCAAAGAATTGTTAAAGCTGTTAAACATAACAAAAAAGAAGTATACATTGGCGGAATGTTTGAAGTAATGGCTGTATACTTAAAACGATATTTCCCTGCCATCGTCTATAAAATGGTTCAGAAAGTAAATACTGCAAAATAATTTGAAGATTTGAGAATTTGAAGATTTGAAAATGAGTTAATATTATTGAATACACTCAAATTCAAACAATTGAAGATTTGAAATTGGGAAATATTATTTGATAAGTTCAAGTAATATAATTTCCCCATTTTCAAATCTTCAAATTCGCAAATCTTCAAATTAACTCCTATTTCCCCACACTAATCTTCCCCACAGGATTCATTTCCATATAATCAACTACCAAACTAGCCATTGATTTCATCCCTAATACAAAGCCACCCTCGTCAATATAAAAATCAGGCGTATGATGCGCAGGTGTCTGTGCTGGCGATTTACCTTTGGGTGCTCCTCCTAAAAAGAAGAAAAAGCCCGGCACTTTTTGTTGATAGAAAGCAAAATCTTCAGCACCTGTAACGGCAGCAGTGATTGAAACGTTTTCTTTCCCTGCTACTCCATCCAAAGTAGGAATCATTTTCTCAGTCAAAGGAATATCATTATACGTAACAGGGCACATTCTAGTAATGCTTACTTCGGCAGTTGCGCCTGCACTTTCTGCAATGTTGGTGGCAATCTGTGAAATACGAGCATGAATCATATCTTGTACGCCAGTATCTAAGGCACGAATAGTACCGTTCATATTTACCTCCTCAGGAATAATATTACTTCTGACACCACCATTAATTTGCCCTACTGTAACTACCGCAGCCGATTCTGTCACAGGTGCATTTCTACTTACGATGGTCTGTAAACCCATAATCACTTGCGAAGCCGTCACAATTGGGTCAATACTTGACCAAGGATAGGCACCATGCGATTGCTTGCCTTTGATTTTGATTTTAAACCAGTCAGAACTAGCCATTGTACCGCCGGGACGATATTTTATTTTCCCGATTTCTGTTTGCGAATTAATATGCAAACCAAAAATGGCATCTACTTTAGGATTTTCTAACACACCTTCTTTAATCATTAAAGCGGCTCCTCCTTCTTCGCCTTCAGGTGCTCCTTCTTCGGCAGGTTGGAAGATGAATTTTACCGTACCTTTTAATTCACTTTTCATCGAGGCTAGAATCTCTGCTGTCCCCATCAGAATAGCCACGTGCGTATCGTGCCCGCAAGCATGCATGATACTTACTGGTTGTCCGTTATATTCGCCTGTAGCTTTTGAAGCAAAAGGAATATCTACTCTTTCCTTTACAGGTAAGCCATCCATATCCGCACGTAAGGCTACTACTGGTCCAGGTTTACCGCCCTTTAATACCCCTACAACTCCCGTTTTACCTACGCCTGTTTTTACTTCTATTCCTAATGCACGTAAATGCGTTGCTATTTTTTCAGCCGTTTTAAATTCTCGGTTTCCTAATTCTGGATTTTGGTGAAAATCTCTTCTCCAAGTAACCACTTTAGCTTCTAGCGATTCTGCCTTTTGCGCAATTTTAGATTTTAAAGCAACTGCACCTTGCCCAAATGATGTTGATAAAGAAAATATCAACAACGCCATAGGCATAATTATCTTTTTCATATGATACTAGTTTGGTTTTAAGATGAAATGAATTTTAACTAAATCTACTATTTTAAAAACCATCTGCCAAATGTTTAATACCTATTTAACTATTTTTACTCCGTAAAATATGGCATATTTAAGTTTAATGATAGGTTTTACTCATTGAAGTCATCCTGACTTTTTTATTTTCTTAATTGTCATGATAATAAAAACGATAAAGTTAAATCCCATCCAACTCGAAAGCATCGTATCAATTTAACAAAGACCTATAACTATCTATTCATGCGTTAGTTCATTCAATAGAATACCTCTCTTTGTAGCGTTCCTTTTGTTAAGAGCAATATTGGCGATAATTTGTTTTTGATAACATGGTTGATGTAAACTTTGCCCATCAAATCACATAGGCGAACGGTCCTCTTCTACATTCATAAATAGTCCAGTAGCATCCTCTAACATCGTTGTGAGTTCTTCAAAAGTCTGCTCAATATTAAATAAATCATTGTGATTACCTGAAAATGGTGTTCACATGGATAACACAAATCACTGTTTATCAGTTAAGTAAAGAGCATTAGTTATTTTTCGCTTCTTGACAAGCAACTTCCTCTCTACCAAGAATACAAGAAGAATGACTTCTATTAATTATTCTAATCTTTTATAGACTTACGATAAGTTTTATAAATCCAATATGTCCCAAAACCAATCAGGATAAACAACCAAAGTTTGCTCAAAAACACTACTATTTCTTCAAAAACATACCATCCAATTTTTAAACTACTCCAAATTCTAAGAAAAAGATTGGGTTTAAAAGCAAAGCTATTATCCATATTAAGGGAAACTTCAATGGTATTAGTCATAGGCTGATACACCTCGACAGTAATATTACTATAATTAATTTGGTCTTTCAAACTCAGCGTTTGTACTTTATTCATATCTGCTTGTGTCTGAACATCCAACAGATTTTCTTCTGCTCTTGCAGTTTCACTTAATCTTTTACCTTTTTCAGCAATCCCTTTTTGATAACGTTTTTCAAAATCTGAAAACCGCTTTTTAGTTAATTCTTTTGCCATCAAAGAAAAGCTTACATCGTCTGCTGTAATGTTTTTATAATCCACAAATGTCATAATTGGTTGTATTTCCCTTAGTGCTTTCTCAAAATATTGATTAGGTACTCTCATTGAAATTCGGTTAACCACTACATAAGCTTTATTATGTAAAACCGAATCCTCGCTGATTTCAACGTCATTGATTTGAATTACGTTGTTTTCTAATTCAGCATGTGTCACAAAACCATCATACTTTTCTACAATATCTTCAATCTGATTTGTAGCTTCTTGTACATTCTTAACTTTCCCTTTTAATTCGCCTGTTTTAATAAATTTTCTGTCTTTAGTGGACTCTGACTGTAAGCCTGCAAAACCATCGTTAGTGATAGTATCAGCACTGTCAGGCAAAATCATAGTCGTCTCAGCTTTTTTTTCTGAACAACCCATAAACATCATCACTGCACTGATGGCAATGGCTAAAAGAGGTAATTGGTAAGTTTTCATTGTAATGGGATTTAGTTTTAAATGAAACGTCAATAATTACTCAAGCATTTCAAATACTTAAAAACTTATTAAAAAATACTTAAAAAATCATTAAAACAAATTCATATTTATAAAAATAGAGGCTATCATTTTCGGATAGCCTCTACTTAATTATTAACTATTCTACTCTTTTACTGATTTAGCATAAGTTTTATAAATCCAATATCCTCCTAATGCAATCAATATAAAAAACCAGTATGTCGCAAAGAAAATCAATATGTCCTCAATAAAGAACCATCCAGTTTGTAAACTATTCGAGAATCGAGCAAAGAAAGTAGGCTGAACAGCTAACCTATTATCCGTATTAGCAAGAACTTCTACAGTATTTGCCATAGGCTGATATAATTCAATCGTTAGGGTACTATAATTTATTTGATCTTTTAAACTTAAAGCCTGTACTTTGTTCATATCTGCTTTAGTCTGTAATTCTAATAGCTTTTCTTCTGATGTAGTCGTTTCTTTTAATTTTTTACCGTTTTTATCAATTTCTTTGGCATAACGGTCTTCAAATTTTGAAAAACGCTTTTTGCTTAATTCAGTAGCTAATAATGAGGCACTTACATCATCTACAGCTATATTTTTATGATCAATATATACCATCACGGGCTGAATTTCTCGTAGTACTTTCTCAAAATATCGACTTGGCACTCTTATCGTAATGCTATTAGTGATTTCGTATGTTCTATTGTGTAAAACTGAATCTTCACTAATTTCAACTTCATCATTTTGAAATGTTCTGGTCTCCAATTCAGCATGCGTTACATAGCCATCATACTTTTCTACAACATCCTCAATATGATTTGTAGCTTCTTGTACATCCGTTACTTTACACCTCAAATCTGCCGTTTTAATAATTTTCTTTTTGTCAAGACCTATTGTTGGTTCTTGATTTGACGCAACTTCATTTGTTGCCTTTTGATTTGAAGCAACCCCTTCTTTTAATTTTTTATCAGACGTAATATCCTCTTCCTTAGGTTTTTGACCTAAAGCAACATCTTCTTCCGACTTTTGCTCCAAAATAATCTCTCCTTCTGGCTCTTGACCTAAAGCAAAGTCTTCTTCTGACTTTGGCTCAGAAATAGTATCTTCTGCTGGTTTTTGGTCTGAAGCCACATCTTCTTCCGACTTCTGGTTGTAAGTGTCATTTTCCGATGCATACAAAGCTGTAGTGTCAGCATTTTCGGATGAACTGATAGTCGTTTCAGCCTTTTTTTCTGAACAACTTGTAAACATCATTGCACTCATCGCAATGACAAAAAGAGATAATTGGTAAGTTTTCATTGGCAATAAAGGATTTAGTTTCCAATGTAACGTCCTCAATTACTCAAGTATTGTGAATACTTAAAAACTTATTAAAAAAAAATTAAAAACTTATTAAAAATATTAAAATTCATTAAAAAAAACCTCAAGCTTAGCTAGCTAAACTTGAGGTTTAAAAAAAAATTCTTTGAAATTCTTAAATTGTAATTAACATCGCTCCATAAGAATATCCTCCACCGAATACAGTTACGATAATATTTTCTCCTTTTTTAAATTCTGTTTTGTGTTCATCCAAAACAATAGCACAGCCTGCACAACCTGTATTGCCTAAATACTGAATATTAGAAAGCATAATGTCTTCTGAAACACCCAAAGTACCCGCTACATTTTTAGAAATTCTAAGATTTGCCTGATGTGGAGCAATATAGGCTACGTCCTCAATTGTAAGGTTATTTCTTTCTAAGATTTGTAAGCTCGCCTTAGGCATATAAGTACATGCGTTGATAAATACATCTCTACCAAAAGGCATAACAAGTCCCTTTTGATTTAATTTCAAGGTAACACTTTCAGATGCTTTACCCACATTGGCAGCTCCGCCAGTTAATAAATCCTTAATTTCCCAGTTGCTGTCAGCTGTACGTTCCTTGGAAATAGAAACAACAACGGCTCCATCACCCCAAAGATGTCCTGCTTTGGTATCGTCTTCGTTGTTATAAGCAGTATTGTGTTCAGAAGCCACTACCAAGGCTTTGGTAGCTTTGCCAAGAGCAAAATATCCTTGAACAATCTCAATGGCATTTAACAAAGATGAACAAGCAGAAGAAATAGTAACTACTGGTATTTCGCTAACATTAATATGATGTTGGATTGCATGAGCTAATGTAAAAATACTATCATACGGAGTATAAGTTGCACCAACTATTAAATCAACTTCAGCAATATCATAAGGTAAACTCTCTTTAATTTTATCCACAGCCTGAATGGCCATTGTATGCGTATTCTCGTCGGCTGAGGCCTTACGACGTTGGCGAATGCCAGTACGTTCGGTAATCCAGTCGTCAGTTAATCCATTTAATTCTTCAAAATAAGCGTTGGTAATAATTTGTTCGGGCAAATAACTTGCGATAGCGTTTATAAACATTTGGGTTATTTTGGTCTATTCTTGTAAATATCAACGTAATCACTTGACAATGAACTTGGTATAACTTTATGAGCATTCCGATTTCATTGATGACCACAAAAAAATAAATTTTGGGTCTAAATCTAATACAAAGGAACTCAATGTTTTTTCATAGTACAACAATTTATTAGAAATAAACAATTATTACTTAATAAAATCCTGTATTTTTTTGTACTATTTCCATGTTTTTTGGATAAATCTCATAAAACTAAAGTTAAATGCTATATTCAACAAGTTTTATCCATTAGAAGCCTCAAAATGATGATTCTTTCAAAAAATGATATATATCATTGTGCTGTCAATACTTTTCATCCTATTTCTACCTCGATTCAGCCTTTTTCTTGAACCAAACTTTTTTGCTTTTGTTGCTTACCTCACTTGATTTTGCAGGTGCTTTTTGGGCAGCTTGAGGGCGTACTTGAGTCGGAGTCGGGGCTGATATTCTCGGACTACTATTTTTAAAAGCATGGTCTTCAATTACTGGAATGTTTTTAGCAATTAGCTTTTGAATATCTCTTAAAAAGGTTTTCTCTTCACTATCACAGAAAGAATAGGCTGTACCGTTTGCTCCTGCCCTGCCCGTACGTCCAATTCTATGTACATAAGTTTCAGGAATATTCGGAATATCAAAATTGATGACATACGCTAAATTATCCACATCAATCCCTCTGGCTGCAATATCAGTAGCGACAAGCACTCTGGTTGTCTTGTTTTTAAAGTTTTCCAAAGCTCTTTGGCGTGCATTTTGGGCTTTATTGCCATGAATGGCTTCCGCTTTAATCTCATGTTTTGCCAATACCTTTACTACTTTATCAGCACCATGTTTTGTGCGTGTAAAAACTAATACCGTTTCAATAGATTTATCTTTCAAAATATCCATCAACAAAGCATTTTTTTGGTCTTTTTCTACAAAATACACAGCTTGTTTGATGGTATCTGCCGTTGATGATACGGGTGTTACCTCTACTTTAACAGGCTTATAAAGAATATTATCCGCTAATTTTTGAATTTCTGGAGGCATTGTAGCTGAGAAAAATAGCGATTGGCGTTTGGCTGGCAGAAAAGTTAAGATTTTCTTGATGTCATGTACAAAACCCATATCTAGCATACGGTCGGCTTCGTCAAGGATAAAAACTTGAATATCTTTCAGGGTAATAAATCGCTGATTGATTAAATCTAACAATCTACCCGGTGTAGCTACTAAAATATCCACGCCATCTTGTAAAACATCTGTCTGACGCCCTTGTTTTACACCACCAAAAATTACGGTGTGCTTAAGCCCTGTAAATCGTCCATAGGCTTTGAAACTATCATCTATTTGTATGGCTAATTCACGTGTGGGCGTAACAATCAATGCTTTGATAGTTCGCTTCGCACGATGTTGAACAGGATGTTGCGTTAAAAGTTGTATCGTAGGAATGGCAAAAGCCGCAGTTTTGCCAGTACCTGTTTGGGCTACTCCTAACAAATCTTTTCCTTGAAGTATTGCTGGAATCGCTTGAGCTTGAATAGGTGTCGGAGTACTATAACCTTCCTCAGCTAGTGCTTTTTGGATAGGTTCAATTAAATTTAATGCTTGAAATGACATGAGAATGTTGTTAAAAACGAAAAGGTTTTGATATGCAAAACGAGCATATAAAACACTAAAAATCAAATGGTTGTTTATTTATGATAAACGTTAAATACTACAGTTTAGTTACAAACAATAGTATTTGTTACAATTTTCTAAAGGATATATTCAACAATTTAGAAAACTCTGAAATTCTTTTTACCTCTGATTGGCTAACAAAGCAAATCGAAATACCTCTTTTTCCTGCTCTGGCAGTTCTACCACTTCGGTGAGTGTAATATTCTGGCTGGTCAGGTAATTGATAGTGAATAACATACGCTAAATCATCAACGTCAATCCCTCGGGCAGAAATATCTGTAGCTACTAATATCTTTAATTTATGGTTTTTGAACGCACGCATTACTTTATCTCGCTCGCTTTGTTGCAAATCTCCATGAATAGCATCTACCGCTATATTTTTGCTGACAAGTTGCTTCGTCAATGTTTGTACCGCTACTTTGGTTCTACAAAAAATAATGCCAGTAGAAGCACCCATCGTATTCAAAAACTGTAGCACATAATTAAATTTCTCGCGTTCATCGCACACAAAAAATTGGTGTTCTATCAGGTTATTCACCACTTCGCTTTTGCTAACTTGAACGGTATGCGTATTTTTAGACATATAAGTGTCTATCAATTTTTGCAAAACGGATGGCAAAGTAGCCGAAAATAGCCATTTTGTACCATCATGAGGTATTTGTCTTAAAATGCTATCTAGTTCATCTTTGAAACCCATGCTTAGCATTTCGTCGGCTTCATCCAAAATTAAGGTTCTCACAGCCGTTAAACTCACCGCTTTTCTGGCTAGTAAATCAATTAACCTCCCTGGGGTAGCTACAATAATTTGCGTTGGTTTTGATAATGCCCTTAGCTGAATATCTATTTTTTCTCCTCCATACACTGCTTCAACAAATATTTTGTCAGGGGCATATTTTGTCAGTTTAAACAAATGCTTGGCTATTTGTTGACATAGTTCGCGCGTGGGCGCTAATATCAATGCTTGTACTTCTTTTGATTTAGGATTGACCTTCATCAGTAGCGGCAAACCAAAAGCAGCAGTTTTACCTGTTCCTGTTTGGGCTTGTCCGATAAAATCGTTTTGATTCTTTAATAAATATGGAATTGCTTTTTCCTGTATTTCAGTAGGCTTATTGATGTTCATTTCAGTCATTGCTTGGATGAAATGTTCAGATACGCCTAATTCTTTGAATGTTGCCAAAATTGTGTTTTTTAAGTGACAAAGGTAAGGAAATATTAATGAAGAAGCCCTTTGCCAGAACATGATATAAAAAAGGGCTACAAGTTTGGTTACTTGTAGCCCCAAAAAGATAAAGCACAATTACCAAGCCATTCTTGGCAAAGGGCTTACATCTTGTGAACAAAATACGCCTTTTTCTGCTTTAAAATGCGCCGCCATCGCTATCATTCCTGCATTATCTGTGCAGTATTGAAAAGCGGGTATATATACATTCCAGTTTTCTTGTTCGCCCATTTTTTGCAATGCTGTTCTTAATCCAGAATTAGCCGAAACGCCACCCGCAATGGCAATTTCTTTGATTTTGTATTGCTTAGCAGCTTTCTTGAGTTTTTGTAATAATATTTTTATCAAGGTAGCCTGCATAGAAGCACAAATATCTGCTATATTTTCCTCTACAAAATTGGCATTTTGTTTAATTTCTTTTTGTAAAAAATACAGGAAAGACGTTTTGATGCCTGAAAAAGAATAGTTCAAGCCTTGCATTTCTACCATTGGAAACGGAAATCTTTCTGGGTTTCCTTCTTTGGCATATTTATCAATCAATGGCCCTCCTGGGTAAGGTAAATTCAACAGTTTTGCTGTTTTATCAAAGGCCTCTCCTACCGCATCGTCTTGTGTTTCGCCGATTACTTCCATTTCTAACGGTGAACGTACAAAAACAATTTGCGTATGTCCGCCACTTACTGTTAAACATAAAAAGGGGAAATTTGGCTTGGGTTCGTCAATAAAATGTGCCAAAACGTGCGCTTGCATGTGGTGAACATCAATCAAAGGAATATTCAAACCCATTGCTAAAGCTTTTGCAAAGGAAGCCCCTACTAATAATGAACCTAAAAGACCCGGTCCACGTGTAAAAGCAATGGCATTTAGGTCATTTTTTGTTATCTTCGCTCTTTCAAGTGCCTCTGCCACAACAGGTACAATGTGTTGTTGATGTGCACGACTTGCTAATTCAGGTACAACCCCACCCCATTTTGTATGAATGGCTTGGCTTGCTACAATGTTGGAACAAAGTTTGCCGTTAATAATTACAGCCGCTGAGCTGTCATCACATGATGATTCGATTGCTAAGATTGTCATAATAATGCAAAGATAATGAATGCTAGTTGATAGAACATATATAAACCCAATACCTTAGTAATTCTATAGTACCTTCTAAATCTTGTTCTTAGCATTCAACCAGTTTTAATATAGTAAAAAATAAATGTTCATAAAGGTTTCTAAAATACTGACAAAAATAATTCTCTACACGGTAGTAGGCTTATTGTTGTTGGCTGTTTTAGGGTCTTTGGCTTTGAGGAGTTCATATTTACAAACCAGAATTGCTCAATATTACGCACCTAAAATCTCTCAAGCCCTTGGCTATCCTATCGAAATCGACAAAGTAACTATTCGTTTTTTTGATGAAGCTACGCTGGAAGGCGTAAGAGTAAAAGATTATCAGAACCACCAAATGATTGATATTGAAAAGCTCGACCTTGATTTTCAATTAAAAAGTCTTTTACAGGATTCCCTCAAAACAAGGTTAGATTATGTAAGGCTATATCACCCGAAGGTGGGTTTGGTAACGGATAAAAACGGAGATTTGAATATTGATGAATTTATTCGTCGGATTAATAAATTGACGGCTTCGCCTACACCAAACCCTAAACATAAACCAACTCCTTTTATCATTGGTGAGGCTGATATTGTAGAAGGTATTTTTAGCATGAATGATGAGTCGGAACCCTATATGAACGACCGAAAATCATTCGACCATTATCATTTCAAGTTGCATGAACTGAATGCACATCTTAAGAATTTTACTTTAATACGTGATACTGTTACTTTTCAGACAACGCTAAAAGCCTACGACCGTTCGTCTGACCTCAGGATTAAAACACTGAAAACACATTTCTTGATTTCGGATACACAGATGCGTTTTGATGATTTATTACTGAAAGTGAATAATTCGGTAATAAGGAATAACATCGTGATGTCGTTCAAAAGTCAGAAAGACTTTAAGCATTGGAATGCTAAAGTAAAAATGCATGCTAATTTCGACTCTTCAGTAGTAGTAGCCAACGACATTGCTCGATTTGTGAATGATATGTATCAATACAAAGATGTGTATTACCTCAATGGCAAATTTGATGGTACGGTAAATGAGTTTAAACTTCATAATTTTGATTTATACTTCGGGCAAAAATCTAAGCTGCGGGGTGATTTTTCGTTTAAAGGACTTCCTGATATTCCTACAACAGATATGGATTTCAACATGCGAAAATCGTATGTTTTTGTCAATGACTTAGAAAAATACATTGGAAAAGACCCTGTAAAAGCCATTGAAAAGTTTAATAATATTACTTTTGATGGAGTGTTCAAAGGGACGACTTCTAATTTTAAAACGACGGGCTTGATTACCTCTGATTTAGGGAAATCGGATGTGGATGTAGCGATGGTTTTAAAAGCTAACGAAGCTAATTCTACTTATAAAGGCTCATTGAAATTAGAAGATTTTAAATTAGGCAAACTAATTGAAAATGCAGGCTCATTGGGTGACATCTCTCTTTCTGGCAAGATAGAGGGCATAGGCTTTTCACTAAAAAATGCTAGTTTAAATTTTGATGGAACCGTTAAGCAAATCACTTACAACGATTATAATTACAAGAATATTGATATTAATGGTAAACTAGCCAAAGAGCTTTTTGATGGTAGAATTGCTGTTAAAGATACTAACTTGGTGCTTAACGTATTTAGTAAAGTAGATTTACGCAATGGCAAAAGCGATGTAGATATGCTGGGTAAATTATCTAAAGCTAACCTAAAACACCTTCATTTCACCAAAGATGACTGGCGGATTTCTACCATCCTTGATGTTCAATCAAAAGGGAAAAATATTGATGAATTAGTAGGCAAGGCAAAGTTTATCAATACGTATGTTACGCTAGACAAAAGAAACTTAATCCTCGATTCTCTTTATATTACCTCAACAATTGAAGAGATAGGAAGAAAATTGAATATCGAATCAGATTTAGTAAACTTAGACTTCAAAGGCAATTTCAAACCTAGTCAGGCTTTCGATGATTTAAAGGTTCTTGTTGAGGAATATAAAATTTATTTTGTGGGTGACGAAGCTACTAGAAATGCATACTATGCCAAAAAACCATTAACACCGCCACAGAATTATCAAATAGACTATCAATTCTACCTCAAAAACTTTGACCCAATATTGGGCTTTTATTACCCCGATGGTCATATTTCAAAAAAGACTTTGATAGAAGGTACTTTCGGAATTAGTAATACGTCTACCTTTTCGCTTAGTTCCAAAATAGATACATTGGTATTGGGACAAAAATATCGTTTCTATCAGTCGGATATAGATTTGAATAGTTCGAAATTTTATAACACGCCAGAAATACTAGCGTCTTTGATTCTGAATTCCAAAAAACAAAAACTTGGCGTATTAGCCCCTACCGTTAACCTCGAAGCTGAAGCGTCGTGGGCAGTAGATAGAATTGGATTTACGAGCGGTCTTAAACAAGAAGGAACAACCAACCAAGTAAACTTGAACGGTACGTTACAGTTTATTCAAGACGGCTTGGCCTTGCAATTCAAGCGTTCTAAGTTCCATTTATTAGATCAAGATTGGAAGATTAGTCCAGACAACTCGTTGACAATTATTGGTAACGAAATCACGGCGAAAGATTTATACTTGAGCAATTTAGACCAACTGATAGCCTTAAACGGCACGCTTTCGGAAGATTCGCTCAAAAATCTAACGTTCAAAGCCAAAAATTTTCAATTAGAAACCCTAGCACCTATCATTTCATTAAACATGAAAGGGTTAGTGAATGCCGAGGTTGATTTAAAAAATATTTATAAAAACATAAACGTTGATAGTAGACTGAGCATTAAAGATTTATATGTTGATAATTTCTTGATTGGAAATGTAACGGGTGATGGCATTTTTGATAACGAACGCCAATTGGTTGACATCAACTATTCATTGGAACGTTTGCAGAACCAAGTATTGACTATCAGAGGTATTTATGACCCTAAACAAGCAGAAAATTCGCTAGACTTATTAGCGACCTTAAACCAAACAAACCTGCAAATTTTAGAGCCTTTTACGAAAGGACTTTTCTCTAAAATTGGTGGCGTAGCCATTGGTACAATCAATGTTTCTGGAAAACCTTCGCACCCAATTTTGGAAGGAGCAATTGATATTAAGAGAGGAACGCTTTTCTTTGACTACCTTAAATCAACATTGAACTTTGAAGATAAAATCACGTTTGAGCCTGATGAAGTAAGGGCAAAAAGTCTTCGCCTTACGGACGACGAAGGCAATAAAGGGACGTTGAAAGGCAGTGTTTTCTTTGATGGTGACAAGACATTTAACGTTCAGTTAGGGACTACGATGAATCGTTTCAAAATTTTGAATACCACCAGAAGAGATAATGATACCTATTATGGCACCGCCTACGCAACGGGGAAACTAAACTTAGGAGGCACGTTTGATAACTTGACTATCTCAGCTGACTTAAGAAGTGACCGAGGAACAAAATTATATATTCCGCTTGATAAAGCCCAAGATGCTGGGAACCAAGAAGAGATTGAATTCATGAGTGCTAGAGTTGCCAAAGATTCTCTTAATAAAAACTTAGCCCTTAATAATACCTCAACCAGTGGTATTAAAATGGATTTCAACTTTGAAATTACACCTGATGCTTATGGCGAAGTACAATTTGACAAACAAACTGGTGATATTATGCGTGCGAATGGGTCGGGTATTATTAACCTGAAAGTGGATACCAGAGGAGGCTTTGATATGACGGGTGATTATAACATAGAGCGTGGAGATTATACCTTTACGTTTCAGAACATTATCAATAAAAAGTTTAATATTCAACGGGGAAGTAAAATCTCATGGTCGGGTAATCCATACGAAGCCATTGTTGATATTCGTGCCGCTTATACTCAAAATTTAAGCTATTTGGGTTCAGTAATAGATTCAACGGGTAGAGGGAAAGAATTGCGTAGCAAAGCAGATTATACTCGACGCTATCCTGTAGATATTACGATTAACTTAAAAGATAGGTTGTTACAACCAACCATTTCGTTTAATTTGAGAATGCACGATTATCCTCAAAACCCTGATTTCAATTCGGCTGTTACCGCTTTTGAAAACAGGATGAAAACGGATGAGCAAGAACTAAACAGACAGGTAAGTAATGTGTTGTTGTTAGGACAAATGGTTTCGCAGACGAATGCTAGTGCCTTTGCAGCGGCTAACTTAGTCAGTAACTTAACGGAACTTTTATCTAATCAGTTGAGTAATGTATTCTCTAAGATTGACCAAAACCTAAATGTTGACTTATCCCTCAATGGTAATGGATTGAACCAAGATTTAATCAATAATTTACAACTTAGGCTTTCTTATAATTTCAACGACCGTTTTAGGATTACACGAAGCGGAGGATTTACTACGGCTACCAATCAAACAAATGCCCAATCACTTATTGGCGACTGGGCATTGGAATGGTTTATTACAAAAGACGGAAGCCTGAGATTTAAAACATATAACAGAAATATTCAAACATCCATTTTAGGGGCATTGAATACCTATCAGACTTTTACGTCGGGTGGAGCTAGTTTGCTATACACCAAAAGTTTCAACTACTTATTTATTAATAGGAAAAAAGCTAGAAATCCACTAGCCCAAACAGACGAGCCCGTTATTATCAATCCGTAGCCTAAACGGTCAAATCAACTTCACCTTCAAAAGCTCTAATGGCTGGGCCAATTAAGAATATGTTTTGATAGCCGTTTTCAGTACGTTCGAACTCAATTCTTAGCTGTCCACCTATTACTTTTATATCTACAAAATTTTCAAAGCCCAAACGAATATTGGCAGATAAAGCACAAGCCGTCACTCCTGTTCCACAAGCATAAGTTTCATCTTCAACACCACGTTCATACGTACGTACAGATAAAGCGTTTTCGCCAGTCACCTCCACAAAATTCACATTCGTTCCCCCCTTGCTTACAAAAGGTTCACCATAACGTATAGTCTTGCCAGTATTAAATACATCATAGTTAGTCAAATCACTCACATACGTTACATAGTGTGGCGAGCCAGTATTCATAAAATCATATTCAGGTGTTTTATCTATTTGGTTGACATCAATCATTTTTAATGAAATCACCTCCTTTGTCACCTTCGCCTCATGTTCGCCATCAACGGCAATGAATGTGGTAGAATTACCAATAATACCTAAATCATGGGCAAAACGTACTAAGCATCTACCACCATTCCCACACATTGAACCCTCTGTACCATCGGCATTGAAGTAAACCATTCTAAAATCATAGCCTTCTGCTTCTTGCAAGAGCATTAAACCATCTGCACCAATCCCAAAACGACGATGACATAAATGGGCAATCAATTCTTGTGAAATAGGAAACGTTTGTGAACGGTCATCTACCACCACAAAATCATTACCAGTACCTTGATATTTATAAAACTTCATCTTAAATCTATTCTACTGTTGTATATTCCTTAAAAATCTACGCAATATTATAACGCTCTTTTAATATATTCAAATGGTGGCGTTCATGACCAGCAATCATCCAAACCAAAGCCCTTGCCGAAACTGCATTTCCATTCGCTATTCCAATCCTCGACGCTACTTCTTCAGAGAAAGACGAAAACAGGGCGATAGAGCTTTCTCTTACTAAACGATACTGTTCTAACAAAGATTCAAAAGGCTGTTCATTAAAATCAGAGGCATCCATGTATTCATTTTCATCAAAACTGGGTAAAGATTGTTTTTCACCCCTAGCAATTGCTAAAGCTCGGTAGCCAAAAATGCGTTCTGTATCGGTGAGGTGACCTAAAATTTGTTGTGGAGTCCACTTTCCAACAGCATATCGATACATTTTTTGCTCTTCTGACAAATTTTTATATAATTTTTTTACGACATCTTTCTGCACTGTAAGTGCCTCAATAACATTTTGACTTTCAACCTTTTCTATATAAAAAGAAAAATACTTACCATCAGGAAACTCGTTTTCAAAAGGTTTTCTCATTATTTTTTTTGATTTTTTTTTTACAAAGGTATTGTATTCTAAAATAAAACGACTAATTTTGCATCACAATAAAACAACGGGATAACAAAAAGTTAACAAGTTGTTAAAATTGTAAAAAGGTTTGGTAGTTCAGTTGGTTAGAATACATGCCTGTCACGCATGGGGTCGCGGGTTCGAGTCCCGTCCAGACCGCAAAAGCACTCAGAAATGGGTGCTTTTTTGGTTTAAAAAGCTTCAAATCTTCTACAAATTCTGGAATTAATTCTAATTTTCCCAAGTGTTTTAACTAAATTTGGCTAAACTAAATTTTAAATATATCCAGATGCCCACCAAGTTTTTCACCAATAGTTACGAACGAAATCTATTCGATAAATTCAAAGGAATTTTTGAACAAATGAAAGACTTGTATGCTTTTCATGCTGTCGTTGGTTACTTTCGTTCTTCTGGTTACTTCGCTCTTCAACCATACCTAAAAAACCTTCCTAGTGTAAAAATTTTAGTGGGAATAAATGTAGATTCTATTTTTGCAGAGGCACAAAGAAAGGGAATGCTATTCTTTGGAGATGACAATCGTACAAAAAATGAATTTCTAAAATGGTTTATTCAAGACATTAAAGAGGCTAAATATTCTGAGGAAGTTGAAAACGGAGTTTTACAATTTATCAATGACTTGATTGATGGGAAAATAGAAGTAAGAGCCTCAAATCATCAAACTATTCATGCAAAATTCTATTTGTTATTACCTGAAAACCACTCTGAACACTCAGATGGATGGGTAATTATGGGTTCTTCCAACCTAACAGATGCAGGATTAGGTACTAAGCAAAGTCCAAACTACGAATTAAATATTGCACTGAAAGATTATGATGATGTAAAGTTTACTAAAGATGAATTTGAAATACTTTGGAAGAAATCCACTCCTATTCTTCCTGCTGATATTGAGGTATTTAAACAAAAAACTCATATAGGACAAACGTTTACTCCTTTTGAACTCTATATAAAATTTTTAATTGAATATTTTGGTAAAAACATTGACTATGACCCCGACACAGTTGGAGATTTACCTCAAAACTTCAAAAAACTAAGTTACCAAGTTGAAGCCGTAAATCAGGCATTTCAAATGTTGATGGTGCATAATGGCTTCTTTTTGGCTGATGTTGTTGGTTTGGGTAAAACAATCATTGCCACTATGATTGCCAAGCGTTTTTTGATTGCCAATGGCTCTGTCAATACCAAAATTCTCGTTATTTATCCTCCAGCACTTGAAAAAAACTGGGTTGAAACATTCAAACAATTCAAAATTGATAAACATACTAAGTTCATTACAAATGGTCGTTTAGATAAAATTTTGGAGGAAAAAGACCCTAAATATTGGGCAAAAGAAGAGTATGATTTGATTTTGGTTGATGAGGCTCACAGATACCGAAATCATACTTCTCAGATGTTCAGTCAATTACAAAGAATTTGTAAAGCTCCAAGAACTGGAGATGGCTTAATTGATGATAATCGTAAAAAGGTTGTCTTGATTTCAGCAACTCCACTAAACAACCGTCCTCAAGATTTATATTATTTGCTACAATTGTTCCAAGATGCACGTCGTAGTACATTGCCAGAAACTAATTTGCAAAGTTTCTTTGGCCCTATAATCAGAGAATACAGGGAAATTATCGCTAGTGATAGTCCTAATATGGATAGAATTAGAGAATTGTACACACAAATTCGTACTCGTGTAGTTGAACCTGTGACGGTACGACGTACAAGAAAAAACTTACTTAACTTTCCCAGTTATCAAAAAGATTTAAAAGAACAGGGTATCATATTTCCTGAAATTGCAGCTCCCAAAGCTAAAATTTATCAGCTCGATGGCAAACTAAATAAGCTTTTCATTAGAACAGTGATGTATCTAACTGAAGATATACATTACTATCGGTATCAAGCGATACGTTTCTTGACGAGAGAGAAACAAGAGGAATGTGGCTATACTCAAGCAGAATTGGTATCAAGGTCATTAGCAAGTATCATGAAAACGTTGATGGTCAAACGTTTGGAAAGTAGTTTTCATGCTTTTAAGATTTCATTAAATAATCTCAAAACTGCTACTGCTCGCATGATTGAGATGTTTGAAAATGAAAGAATCCTTATTGCTCCAGACCTACGAATCAATGATTTACAAGAAAAAGGCACAAGTGTAGAAGAGATAGAACTATTGATTGATGCACTGTCACAAAAAAACCCAAGGAATAATATATTTAGTCCTGAAGAATTTATAGAACAACCTATCAGTAATACTGACCCAATCTTGATTAGTCTTATTAATGGTCTAAAAAGTGACTATAGATTACTTTCTGAATTGGTCAATTATTGGGATGATGTGAATAAAGACCCTAAATTAAATGCCTTCATCGACAATCTGAACAATGAGTTTTTAAGAAAAGACATTAATCCTACTGGTAAGTTGGTAGTATTTACAGAAAGTACCGACACGGCTAATTATTTGACCGAAAAACTCAAGGAGAATATCAACCTGAATATTCTTTGTGTTTCGTCTGATAACAGAAGTAAAATCTTTGAAACCATTCTTGAAAACTTTGATGCAAACCGTGATTTAGCCAAACAGAAAGATGACTATCAAATAATCATCACCACTGATGTATTGGCAGAAGGAGTAAACTTGCATCGTGCAAATGTAATCGTCAATTATGATACTCCGTGGAATGCAACTCGTTTGATGCAACGAATAGGACGTGTGAACCGTATTGGTAGTCTGGCTGGTACTATTTTTAACTATAACTATTACCCATCTCAGCAGGGCGATGAAGAAATAAAATTATACAACAAAGCCTTGGTTAAGTTGCAAGGCTTTCACTCTACTTTTGGTGAAGATGCTCAGATTTTCACCCATGAAGAACTAGTAGAACAGTTTAAACTATTTGAAGAAGGATTGCCAGATGATGAAGACCTTAGACTAAAATACCTTAAATTTATTCGTGAGTATAAAGACTTGAATCCTAGAGAGTTTAAGCGTATTGAAAACTTACCACTTAAAGCCAGAACTGGACGACGTGGTAATAAAGAAACACAAAACTCTTCTGTTGTATTCTTGAAATCTGCTTACAAATTAGAGTTCTATAAAATAGATTATCAAAACAAAGTATCTGCTCTTACTTTTCTGGAAGTTGCTAAATACTTTGAAGCTGATGCTACAGAACCAGCATTACCATTGCCCGATACGCACTACACACAAGTAAGAGCTTCGCTTGAGGCTTTTGAACGTGATTTTTTGGGTGCTAATACAGAGAAAGTTAGTAGTAATGACAAAGCGGATGCTGTAACTGCACAGGCTCGTAAGTTTTTAAGAGATTATAAGGCAACCTTTACCAAAAATAAAGATGTCAAGAACGATTGTGACAAACTCATTGAATTAATTGAAAAAGGCACATATACACCACTCCCAAACGAGGTTCGCCAATTAGCCAGAAAAATAAATAAAAAAGAAATTACATTTGCTCAAGGAGATAATTTGATTCTGCTGTTAGCAAAAAAGTACAAAGTATCGGAACAAAACGAAGAGGAAGAATTTGGTGTAATAACAAACTCTTTACCCATCATCATTGAACCCGACATTGTAATTTCTGAAACTTTTATCGCTTAAAATTATGAATAAACAAGAACTGCAAACCATTTTATCAAGCCCTTTTGATATATTATCTTGGATAGATATACTTGTAGAGGTGTTTGGTGTTAGAAATTTATTTGCAAAGGAAATAACTGTATCACTACCAGAAAATGACCTAGCTATCCATGCCTCTGAAATTGGTAATTTTAAGACCATTGATAAAAAAACTGTTGGACTTTTTGTAGTCTATCTAAAACAAAATGTCAAGATTGAGTCGAATAAAGTTGGGGTAAAGAAAATCTTAGAAAGTATCTATAAATATAATGTAGATGCTGCCTTAGTGGTATTTGTAGATTATACCCAACAAAAATGGAGATTCTCATTTATTTCAGACATCAACGTCTTAAATGAAGACACTTTAGAAATTGAAAGAAAAACTACAGAAGAGAAAAAATCAAGAAAAAGATATACTTATGTATTAGGTAAAAATGAACCTACACGTACAGCAACTGAACGTTTTTGGTTTTTGAACGAAAAACCGATTTCACTCAACGATTTATACGAGGCTTTCAATGTTGACAAACTCAATAAAGAATTTTTTAAAGGTTATAAAGACAACTACGAAAGATTTTGGTTATTCATCAAAAATCAGCCTGAATACTATGATATTTTAAAAGATACTGAACAAACGGATATTAATAAGCAAGAAAAACCTATCCGTGATTTTGCTAAAAAATTGTTAGGACGTATCGTTTTCTTATACTTTTTACAGAAAAAAGGTTGGATGGGTGTAGCTCCCAACCATCATGATTGGAAAAATGGAGATAGCGAATTTATCAAGCATTTATTTCAAAATGCCTCGGATAAATCAAGATTCTATTCTGATTATTTGGTTGAGCTATTTTTCAATACCCTTAATAAAGATAGAAAAAATGATAATGATGTATTTAAACCCACAGGAACAAAAGTACCTTATCTGAATGGTGGGCTTTTTGATAATGATGCTCCTGAAACGAATCATTTTAACTTCCCCGAAAGCTGCTTTTCAGAACTGTTTGATTTCTTTGAAAAGTTTAATTTTACCATTGACGAAAATAGCCCTGATGATGCGGAAGTAGGTATTGACCCCGAAATGCTTGGGCATATTTTTGAAAATCTTCTCGAAGAAAATAAAGACAAAGGTGCTTTTTATACTCCTAAAGAGATTGTTCAGTTTATGTGTCAAGAAGCTTTGACACAATACTTAAGCCCTCACTTTCCTTCAGAAGCAACCATTCAAAACTTTATTAGAGAAAAAACTATTTCTGAGTTTTTAAAGAAAAAAGATAATGCCCATAAATTAGATAAGCTACTTAGCAAGGTTAGGGTTTGCGACCCTGCTATTGGCTCTGGGGCATTTCCAATTGGTATTTTACAAGAAATCTTTGAAGCTAAACGCTTTATTTTTCCATACTTAAATACTAATAAGTTTGATGCTGCTGAAATAAAGCTTAGTATCATTGAAAACTCAATTTACGGTATTGATTTAGATAAGGGGGCTGTTGACATTGCTCGTTTAAGGTTTTGGTTAGCATTGGTAGTAGATGAAGAGAGTCCAAGACCTTTGCCAAATCTTGATTATAAAATTATGCAAGGCAATAGCTTATTTGATACTTTTGAAGGTGTTGATTTAAGTAAAATTGGTACTGATAATGACGATGACGAGGTAGTATTAGAACAAAAAGACCAGCTACAGCTTTTTGGAGGTATTACTCAGTCTGTACTAATATTTGATGCTGCTTCAAGAAGTGACCTTACTTCATTAATTCATCATTACTTTGACCCTAAAAGAAGTAATTCATCCAAATCAGAAATCAAGAAAAAGATTGATGATAAAATCAATCAAAAAATTCATACTTCTTTTGAGCGTGAAAAATTAGACTATCGAGTTAAGATTGAAAAGCAGGAAAAACTTTGGGAAGAACAAGGAGTTACAGGCAGAATTAACGAGAAGTCTAAGGAAATGAAACGATACAAGACTTGGGTTGAGCAATACCACAAATTTGATGAAAGAGAACGAAAAGTATTAGAACTTCAAAAAAAACCACACGAAAAACCTTTTTTCTTGTGGCGTTTATTCTTTAGAGAAGTATTCGATGAGGGTGGCTTTGATATTGTGATTGGGAATCCCCCTTATTTTTCAATTAGTAAACAACCTCAACTGAAAGAATTAGCGACTCAATACAAAACTTATGAATCGACAGGGGATATTTATGCCCTGTTCTATGAACGTGGACAAAAAATGTTACGCTCTGGTGGAGTTTTGGTTTATATCACAGGTAGCTCGTGGCTACGCTCAAATTATGGTCAATCTTTAAGGAAGTTTTTTAGAGAGGAAACTGAGCCACTTAAATTAATTGACCTTTCTGATTGCCAAATTTTTGAGTCTGCAACGGTTCTTACCACTATTCTGGCATATCGTAAGCAAAAAAATACGAATACTCTGTGTGCATTACGATTAACGAGACGTACACAATATGCAGTTAAAAATCTGAATCATTATTTTGAAAAGAATCATATTACCCTCAAATCACAGCCAGACACCGCTTGGGTAATTTTGGAACGTACTCGCTATGAACTAAAACAAAAAATAGAAGCTAAAGGTTTGAAGTTGAAAAATTGGAATATTAACATTAATAGAGGTGTTCTAACAGGCTTTAATGAAGCATTTATTATTGATAGAACTAAAAAAAATGAACTAATTGAAAAAGATATTCGCAACCAAGAGATAATCAAGCCATTATTGAGAGGTAGAGATGTTGGACGTTACGGTTTTGAGTTTTCTGATTTATGGATGATAAATGTCCACAATGGTATCAAAGAGAAAAAAGTATCAAGGATTAATGTACAAACGGATTATCAATCTGTTTATGAACATCTTACAGCTTTCAAAATCGAATTGATAAAAAGGTCAGACCAAGGAGACCATTGGACAAACCTAAGAAACTGTGCTTATTTAGAAGACTTTGAAAAACCTAAAATCATTTATCCCAATATGGTAAAAGATATTTCTTTTGCTTATGATGATAAAGGATTCTACACTAATCAAAAGTGCTTTATTATGACAGGAGAAAAGCTTAAATATCTGTTAGGAGTATTAAACTCAAAGTTGTTTCGCTATGCTTTTGAAGAAAACTTCCCAGAATTACAAGGCAATTCAAGAGAGATTAATAAAGTGGTATTTGAAGAAATTCCAATTAAAATACCATCGGAAATTGAAGAGCGTAACATCTCAATTATAGCTGATTACTTACTTTATTTATATGACTCAACAAATGAACGAGTGAACCCCTATGCTGATAACAAACAAGTAGCAGGTTTTTTTGAAGATGTGATGAATCATTTGATATGTGAGCTATATTTTGAAGAAGAGATGATAGAAAAAGGAGTAGCCATGAAACCAGTTTTGGAAATAAAAGACATTGATAAACTTGAGCCTGATAAACAAAAAGACATTATTGGAGAGGTTTTCTTGAATATTCAAAAACCTGGCAGTCCTGTAAGAAAATGTTTAGCCATGACAAATATTAAATTACCTGATACCGTTGGCAAAATTCTAAGCAATACTATCTAACAAAATGGGAAATAAACCTATACAAGAACTACACATTAACTATTTTAAATTTTTTGCCGATAACGAGCCTATAAAAATAGAAGGCAAACACCTATTGCTTTATGGCGAAAATGGCAGCGGCAAAAGCTCAATTTATTGGGCTTTATATACACTTTTGGAGGCAGTTTATAAGTCGGATGAAGAGCAAAATAAATATTTTGAGAATACTAATGATAATTCCCTTTTGAATTTACATGCGGCAAAGCATACTGATTCATTTGTCGAAATGACATTAAGTGGGGGAAAAAAATACCGAATTGCTCATAACAATTTTAGTATTAAAAACAATTTTAGAGATTTAGCTGATTCTTCTGCAAGAGGTTCTGATTTCATAAACTATCGATTTATGCTTCGTCTAAGTGATGTCCGTCACTCAAATGAAATAGATTTGTTTAGTCTTTTTGTGAAGGAAGTCTTTCCATATGTAAAAACTTCTAATTTAATCCCACTAATTCATACTCAAAATAAAAGTAGTAATGACTTCAATGAGATATGGGAAGATTTAGAACAAGGCACTGTTGATTTGAGTAAAATAACTTCTGAAGATGATAAAAATCGTCTCAAAAAAGAATATGCAGATAACCTTAGAGCATTTGTAAATGAAATTAGCCGAATTACACAAAGAGTGAATGTTGATGGAAATCAGCTTTTACAAAACGATTTAGGCTATACACAAATACATTTTGAATTAAAGTGTATTCAAAAATTTAGAGTTTATCAAGGAAGTGGCCAACTATCAGGACGAGAAAGTGACGAACCAATTGGAGTCCCTCAAATAAAACTTTCTATCCCAAAATATTTTACATGGGATAATGCAGTTAAAAAACCACACACCTTTTTAAATGAAGCTAAAACGACCTCGATTGGTCTTGCTATTCGATTGGCTTTATTAGGAATAAGACTTGACTATGTTGATGGGGTAGATTTTCAGGTTTTGGTATTAGACGACCTTCTGATTAGCCTTGATATGGAAAATAGAGATGTTGTATTAGAATTATTACTGAATAAATATGCTCAAAAATTTCAGTTGATTATACTAACTCATGATGCACAATTTGCCCAGTTAGTACAACATAAAATTAAAACAAAAGGACAGTCAAGAGAATGGATTAACTATGAAATGTACGAAGACACAACTTCTACAATTATTAAGCCGTATATAACCCAATACAAGCGATACATAGAGCGAGCCAGAGTGCATTATTTCAAATTAGATTATGAAGCCGCAGGTAATTACCTAAGAAAAGAAACCGAAAGATTTTGTAGGGATTTTTTACCAAGAAGACGACAATTGGGAAAGGATTTTGAAGAAAAAGATTTGAATGGGTTAATCATTTCGTGTATAGAGTACGCAAAACAAAACAAGTTGACAGAAGAGCTTTTTAAAGCTTTAGATCAGCATCGAAAGTTTATTTTTAATGTATTAAGTCACGATTCTTATGACGTACCGAGATTTAGAACAGAATTAAAAAAGGCTTTTCAGACCTTCGAGGAATTAGACAAAATTAATTTTAGAACTATTTTAGAAGCTGAAAGTATCTTAACTTTTGAAATGCACGATGGTACTAATTTATGGAAAGCTCAAATCACTATTTATGAGCCACTTGTATTGATAAAAGAAAAAAATAAGGAAAGTTTTTTAGGTAAAGTATTCGTAAATTATCAGTTATTTAAAGATGGGACAAAGCATCAAAAAATATGTCATGACTATATTAATATCAAAGATTTTTACGAGAAATGGTGGAATAACTCTGACCAAGCAAAGAATAATGACTTTTGGCAAGAAATTATAATTTCTTCAACAGGAGAAAAATTAGGTACACTTAGAACATTTTAACCATTTACCATCAATGCCATATCCTATTGAAAAAAAACTTGTCGTTGGTGTATCTTCCAGTGCTTTGTTTAGCTTAGAGAGAGAAGATAACATTTATACACAAAAAGGTGTAGAATAGTACTGACAATGAAAGTATTCATTAAACTGTATCGGAGATTTTAATGAGTACTTCCAAATGTATCTAAGAAATAGTAGTAAAACATTTTAACAAGATTAAAATCCTTTTAAATAGCAACTTTTATTAAATAAACATTTTTACTAATTCATATTTTTTCGTTGATATTCAAAAATTTTTGATAATATTAAATTGACGCTGTTTGTATCACTACAAACAGCGTCAAACAGTCCTATATCAGTAAGCTATTTTAATTATACCCATTATTCTGCGTAATACCAGCATTTTGTGAACGAACAATCTGTGGAATGGGTAGCAATAATTTATCGTTAGTAATAGCTTTCCCCTTGGCTGTTAATAAGGACACCGCTCTGCCGCTACGTTTTAAATCGAACCAACGATGAAATTCTAGGGCTAACTCTACCCTACGTTCGTGTTCTACTGCCAGACTTATCGTCGAATAAGCGGTTGGATAATTCGTTTCTCCAAATTTTGGTAACCCAGCCCTAGCTCTTACTAAATTCAAGTAGCTTGCTTCGCCTGTGGCCTCAGCCAACATCAATAAAACATCTGCATAACGCAAAACCATAAAATTGTTGTTAGCTAATGGATTTCCTCCTCCTAATACTGCATTGGTATGAGTCCATTTAATAGGATATTTCTGGGCAATAAATGTGTTTCCATTATTATAGCCCAACGCAATTGACAAGTCGCGACGAGGGTCTGCACTTTCATATTCGTTGTATAAATCATCTGTTACTTGGTTCATGCCTGCTCCGTAAAAGCCTAAGAAATTATTATTTGGATAAAACGTTTGGTAATATCTGCTATAAGGTGCCGATACTGAACCGCCTAAGTATTGAATCTCGAAAATTGATTCTTTCGTATTTTTTACGTTTGGTCCCCAAAGACTTGCATAACTTGGCAACAGCGCGTATTCATTACTATTATAAACTTCTTTCAAAACTGCTGCAGCCGATGTTTTATCGCCCAATGTTAAATATACCTTTCCTAATAACGTTTGGGCGGCTCCTTTTGAAGCACGACCAACCTTTGTACTTGGTATGGCTGAGGCCAAAGGCAATTTATCAATGGCAAAAAGTAAATCTTTTTTAATTTGCTCGTATACTGCTGCTTGGGGTGAACGGAGGATAGCATACGCTTCATCACCTGTTAATGGGGTTGTTACAATAGGCAAATCTCCCCAAGTTTGAACCATATTAAAATAATATAAGGCTCTGAGAAACTGCATTTGAGCTTTTACTTCATTTTTATAAGCTGCACTCAAATTAGCTCCTTCAATTTTATTCAAGACAATATTGGTACTAAAAATCGATTTGTAGTAGTCTTGCCAAAATTGGTAAACCATCGTATTGGTGGTCATTAATGAGTAATCTTTAAATTGCCATTTATCGGCTTGAATACCCGAAATATTGAACATAATGGCATTGTCGCTCATTTGTTCATTACAGTATGATACTGGCCCTTCAGGATGATATATTGTATAAAGAGAAGCATAGGCTGAATTGACAGCCAATTCAAAATCATCGGTTGTTTTGAAATTATCCGCCGTAGCATTTGAAATGGGGGCTAATTCCAAGAATGAATCCTTACAACTTGTTGCCACCAAACAGATGGCTAACAGGACGTATAATTGTTTAATTTTTTTCATTGTCTTATCTGTTTTGAGGTTCCTTGAAACCAAAATATCTTCTTAAAAATCGAATTTAGCACCAATCGTAATTACTCTTGGAATTGGATACGACCCATAGTCAACCCCTACAAAAGCGCCATTTGGAGCATTTCCTGAGGCATTTAACCCCGTTGAAGTATTTCCGTTGGCTTCTCCTGAGAAACTCGAAGCATTATAGGTAGTATTTTCAGGGTCATAATTGGTGTAATGACTCCACAAGTAAACGTTCTCAGCATTCATGTAAATACGAGCGGTTTTAACTGGTAATTTTTTTAGGATACTAGCAGGTAAGCTATAAGAAATACGGATATTTTTTAACCTTACGAATGACGCATCTTCAACCCATAGGCTGGTAAATTGGTCTTGCAAGCCCGTTAAACCCAATGTTGCTCTGAAGTGCTGTCCGTCGCCTGGGTCAGCCTCTGAACGCCATCTATTAGCTACGCCCGAATACATATTACGACCGTTATTCCAGAAACCTGAGTAACGGAAGTTTTGATTAACAATTTCGCCTCCGAATGTTCCTTGAAACATAAATGAAAAGTCGAAGCCTTTGTATGAAAAAGTGTTGTTCAATCCCGCCATAAAATCAGGCTGATAATTTCCTAATGTTGTACGGTCGTCTACAGTAATTTTTCCATCGCCGTTTACATCTCTGATAATTGGGTCACCTGGGTGTGTCGTTGAATAATGCGGATAAGCATCTACTGCAGCTTGATTTTTGAAAACTCCATCTACTACATATCCGTAAAAGTTAGAAATAGGTTGCCCAACTTCAGTTTTTACTGCTACCACAAAGTCCGTATACGTAATAGGCGCATTGCTTTGACCTAATTGTAATACTTTGTTACGGTTCAAACTGAAATTAAAATCAGTCGACCAACTGAATTTTCCTTTTACGTTTTGTGTATTCAGGTTTAACTCAATCCCCTTATTCTCCATTTTACCAATATTGGTCAATTGGGTTGCAAAACCTGTAATATCGGGTACGGGAACATTCAATAACATATCGTTGGTAGTAGAATTATAATATTCTGCTGATAAACCGATGCGATTATTCAATGCTTTTAAATCAAAACCTATGTTAAATTGAGTGGTACGCTCCCACTTTAAATCCGTATTAGCAATGTTAGCAATGGTCAAACCCGGTGCTAATGTTGTGCCTGATACATAGTTAGATGAATTCAACAAACTTTTTGAGCCATAATTTGGAATTTGGTTGTTTCCCGCCATCCCATAGCTCACTCTTAGTTTAAGGCTACTGATTGCATTGACATCTTGTAAGAAGCTCTCGTCTGATATCATCCACGCCCCAGATACAGAAGGGAAATAACCCCAACGAGTATTTGAGCCAAAGCGAGAGCTACCATCACGACGAATAGCGGCTGTTAGGAAATATTTATTCTGAAAATTATATTGTGCCCTTGCTAAATATGAAAGCATAGACCATTCAGAGGCATTGGTAAAACCGCTAGATACAACCCCTGCATTAAGGGTTTCAACCAAATCATTAGGGAAACTTCCAGAAGTAAGCGATGCAAATTCATTGCGTTGTTTCTGAGCTGAATACCCTAACAATACGTTGACATTATGATCACCATACGACTTTTCATAGCTCAACGTATTCTCACTTAGCCAGTTAAACGTATATCCACTTGTTGAATATCCTTCGGCTGCTAACACTCCCGAATATCCGTAACCTTGTTTGTTTATTCGATAAGAATTATAACGAGTATTATACAAATTGGCATTGATACTGGTTCTGAATTTCAATCCATCTATTATCTTATATTCTAAAAACCCTGTCGCTAAGGTATTAAAGGTTTTATTTTCTTTATGGATGTAACGTGTCAGAGAGTATGGATGCCATAAATTCAAATCGTTATAAGCTACATATTTGTTCCAAACTGAATTAGGGTCACGGTAACCAATGTTGCCATTTTCGTTGTAAACAGGAAATATAGGGTCGCTTTGTAGGGCTAAACTCACGACATCACTTTTACCTTGAGTTCCATCAGTACGGTCGAAAATACTGGTTACGCCCAAATTCAACCCAATTGTAAATTGCTCGCTAAGTTGATGTTTGATATTAGAACGAATAGAAAGGCGTTTGTAATAATTTTCGTCCAACACTGCTTGCTGATTAAGATAAGCCGCTGAAAACATAAACTGGGTTTTCTCTGTACCACCCGATGCAGATAATTGTGCATTTTGTGATGGAGCTACTCTGAACATCACATCTTGCCAATCAGTACCTTTGCCAAACTGCTGTGGATTAGTTAAAAAATCATCTGGAATTTTATAAGTTGAAGTACGAACACTGTTCGGGTCTGAAGCCTTATTTTTGGCTGGATTCAAATCTACCCACGCATTGTTATGAGCATCGATATAATAATCAATCCATTGCTGAGCATCCATCATAGAAACTCTTCTTTGTACACTTTGTACGCCAGATTCATAGCCTACGCTAAAGGTAGTTTTTCCTGCTTTTCCCAATTTTGTAGTTACTAAAATAACGCCATTTGCTCCGCGTGAACCATAAATTGCCGCAGATGAAGCATCCTTCAATACCTCCACCGATTCAATATCTTGTGGGTTAATCATATTCAAGTTAAAGTTTTCTAAAGGCACACCATCTACCACAAACAATGGGTTTGTCCCTGCTGTAATTGAACTAACACCACGGATACGAATAATAGGCGAAACTCCAGGTGCACCTTGCCCCTGCGAAATGTTTACCCCAGCAATCTGACCCGCCAAAGCTTGCGTAACGTTACTAAAAGAACGGTCTTGAAATTGTTTGAAATTAACAGATGATACAGCTCCTGAAACCGCTCGTTTGCTTTGCGTTCCATAACCCACTACTACTACTTCATCTAATGATTTTTGGTCAACAGCCATCGAAATATTGAAAACTGTTTTATTTCCTATTGTTACTTCTTGTTTTCCATAACCTACATAACTAAATACCAAGACGGTATTTTCGTTGGCAACATCTATTTTGAACTGTCCGTTGGCATCTGAATTTGTGCCTTTGGTTGTTCCTTTTATGGTAATATTTACGCCTGCCAAAGGATTCCCTTTTTCGTCTTTTACCGTTCCAGAAACACTTTGTTCCACGGCAAATTCTTCCTTACTTTCTTCAATAATATTCAAGGATTGTGAAGCGTTTTCTAGTTTTCTTAACACAATCTGTTTGTTTACCACAACATAGGTTACAGCTAACGGCTTGAGTAAACGTTCAAGTACTTCTGCCAGTTTTTCATTCTTGGCAGATAAAAAGACAAGTCGCTCTAATGGCACTACTTGCGAGTTATAAGAAATGCGTATTTGAGCAGTTTTTTCGATTTTTTGCAAAGCTGACTTTAGCGCAATGCCATCAATCGATACACTGATTTTTCTATTGAGTTCTTCCTGGGCTGAACTTTTAGCCCATGAGAAACTCGTGAGAGATAAAATCATGAAAAACTGTAGTCCAGTTATTTTCATAATAGTAAGCCATAAGGCATTTGATTGTCGATTTTTTTTCATATAATTGTTCGTTTTTGAATTACAAAAGCACAAAAAATCCCCTTTCCCTCGCTAAAGGGTTTATGTTCATCAGGCATCAAGGGGATATAATACTAAGGTGTTAGCAGTGGTGGTACATTGCTAATACCTTTTTTTGTGTCTATGGAGGTAATGTTAAAGGGAAAAGCATAACATGTCTTATTTTATTGGTTACAACCTCGTGATTGAATAATAATCTTTTCGTTTACTACTTCAAAACGAGAATTTGGCCCTATTGCTTCGCAAATCAATTTTAGTTTTTCAAATAAAGGTTCGTCGGCTAGGCTTGTCGTTAACGAGCAATCTGCCAGTAGTTTTTGGTCAAAATAGATAGAAATACCATAGGCTTTTTCGAGTGTTTGAAAGATGTCACTAATGGGCCTATCATTAAATTCCAGCGTCGGCGTACTACTAGAAGTAATCGCTAAAATTTGCTCAGGTTTAACATCTGACTGGTTAGCACTATGGTTTTCATTATTCACAATTACCTGCTGATTGGGTAATAAGGTGATGATATTGGCGGTATTATCAACATTGGTATCTTCTTTCGAAAAAACCATTACTTTTCCTGTTTTTACCACAACTTTTACGTCCGTAGATTTCAAAAAGGCTTGAACTGTAAAACTTGTTCCCAATACCTTTACGATAACATCTTTAGCATGCACTAAAAAGGGGTGATTAGCATTTTTAACTACTTCAAAAAAAGCCTGTCCTTTTAAATAAACTTCTCTATTGCTAGCTTGCTCAAACGTTTCAGGAAAACTTATTGTGCTGTTCGGTTGCAAAAGTACGGTACTGCCATCTGGCAATTCCACTGGCATTTTTTGAGCTGTAAAATTTTCTTTCTCAATTAGTTTCTGATTGGTTTTATCGACAAAAAGTTCTTGTGACATATTTTTCTGCCATAGATAAGCTGCTAACCCAATGGTAAGAAATATGGCTACCGACGCAACCAATTTTAAAAGTGATTCCCTACTTTGGAAAATTCTTACTGGAAAAGATGTGCTATTATTTGCTGTATTAATGATACTCAGGGTTTTATTGACTAATAATTCTACTTGAAAATCACTCACCGATTCTTCTTTTAAGGCAGTAGCAAGGATAAAGTCAGTAGCTTGTTGTACAATAGCATATTGTTGGGGATTTTCATTAACCCACATAGTCCAAAAGTCGTCAGGATTTTTATAGCCTGCATTCTTTACCCATTGAACAAATGTTGGTTCAAGGACAAAATCATCTATCGTATAATCATTATATTTTTTCATAAAATAATAATATGCTTTCTATATACAGTAGAAAGTCTGTAACAGGGTTATACTGCTTTTTGAATAAAAAAAATAAAAATATTTACAATCAACTGAGATTCAGCTCATTCAAAAGCCTCTGGCAGGAATATTTAATTAATATAAACCATTAGTAGGCTTAACCATACAGCATCATTTGGAAATACTGTCCGTAAAAAAGTAAGGGCTTCGTGAATTAAATTGCCAACGGTTTGATACTTAACACCCATAATATCAGCTATTTCCTGATTAGTGAGTTCTTTGAAGTATTTTAAATAAATGGCTTCTTTTTGGCGTTTTGGAAGGCTATTAAGATGTTGATTAATGATTTTTACACGATGTAGTTCGGTTTCATTTTGGATAATTTTCTCTTCGATAGAGAAACCAATATCAAAATATCCATCAGAGGCTGAATTGTCGTATTGAGTAGTAGCAAAAGTGTTTTTCTTGACTTCTGTAATAATTCTCCGTCTTACCGAAGCAAAAATATAGGCCTTTACAGAGCCAACATCTTCTTTGAGTGAGCATCTGTATTGCCAAAGCTGTATAAATACTTCTTGGATACAGTCTTCAATGACAGCGTCGTCACTAATCATTTTTCGTCCATAACTTATCAGAGGCTTCGCATAAAGCCTTAAAAGAGTAGCCAAGGCTTCTTCGTCCCCATTACGCAAATCGTACCAAAGGGCTAATTCATCATATCGTGAAGACGAATATAACATAAGTTATGGGTTGAGTTAAACAATTATGAAACACCAACAAACAGTTTACACAGAATATCAATAAATAAAAAAGAAAAAATACTAAAATTCTACTCAAAAAACAACCTCCTTTTATTAATTATTTTTTTCGAATACTTTCGTTTTTATTAAAATACAAATAATCATATTAATATCTGGACTAGTTTTTTATCTTTGTTATGTAGCATAGGGGTAGGAAGTCGAATTTTAGCATCTCATTTTTTATTTCCCAATACTAAAATACACTAACAATATATATTCATAACAGCCTTATTTATAACTAAACATGACTAAACTCCAACAACTCCACGAACACATCTATTCTTTTTTAATGAATCATCCTGATTTTGTTTTTAAACCAAGAGTAAATTCAGGAGAAAAAATGAACAATCGATTATGGCTTAATGGTAATGACACCTATATTTCGATAGGTGTGTATAATTCGAAAGGTTGGGATAGAAGGATTAATATAGAAATTAGTTTAAGAGACGATCTCCCTAGAAGAACTCACCTTGTAGTTAACTTTAAAAATGAAGAACGTCAAAATTATTCTTCCTTCTATAAGTTATTAGTGAGTAAACTATCAAATGTAATTAAATGTGATAGTATATCTAAAGAGGGTAATTTATATTTTATTTTAGAAGAATATAGTAATTGGGAGAAAGGTATTGAGTGTTTTTATAATAAGGTAAGACCTATTATTAATCAGTTAATTATTGATGAAGGATTGGAGGATATTTTTTTTATTTCCCCTGAGGATTTTCATAAATACACTGCTAAAATAAATACCCTCAGAAATAATCTCTAATTATATTTTTACGTATTAATTTGTCAAATAGATAAGTAACTAAGGCTATAAATATTAATATATGTTATTCTGAAATAAGGCTTATGCTTCTAATGAGTAATTGATTTATAAAAGGGAGTAGGCTGACTATACCAGTCTATTCCCCTCCGTTTTTATCAAACAAACATTTTCCTTATATTTATAGTTAGTTTTATATTAAAATCTTACTGTTTATAGATGTTTGCTAAATTAATCTTTCCTGATGCTATACACCCCGACGACCTAGATAGTTACCTTTATGATGGATGGTTCAGAATGGGACAAACTATTTTTACTACTAATTTTCTAAAATTCTCAGGTACTATTTACAGTGCTATCTGGCTAAGAATTAATTTACTAACTTTTGAAAAATCGAGAACGCAACAAAAACTCTATAAACTGAATGCTGATTTTAGGGTCGAGGTTCAACCTATTCACCTCACTAGCGCTCATGAAGACCTTTTTCAAAAATACAGGAGCCATATTGCTTTTGATGCTTCGCCTAATCTTGAAAACCTCCTCTTCAACAATGGCATCAATGATATTTATAATACCTACGAAGTGAATGTGTATGACCACCATAAATTAATTGCTACAGGTTTTTTCGATTTAGGTAGTACTTCCTCTGCTGGCATTACGTGTTTTTATGACCCTGACTATCGAAAACATAGCTTGGGGAAATTTCTGATGTATCAGAAAATGGAGTTCTGCCAAAAACTCGGACATACTTATTTTTACCCTGGTTATTTTGCACCTGGCTATCGCTTGTTTGACTATAAATTAGATTTAGCTAAACCAAGCCTTGAATATCTTGATGTTTGTACTGATACTTGGCTTCCGTTTAGTCAGTATGACCCTAATATCAATCCATTAGTGATAATGACGGATAAGCTTAATCAGCTATCAGTATATTTAAAAGAAATAGGGTTTGAACATACCTTCTTTCAATATGAGTATTTTGATGCAGACTTAATGACGAGTTTGAATGCCCTGAACTTATTCGATTTCCCTGTCTTTATTTATTGTTTTGAAGTAGATGACACCAATACTAGTCCAATGATTGTATATGATGTACGAGATAATCAGTTTCATTTGATGCTGTGTTCTAGTGTTTTCAGAACCCATAGCGATTATAATATTGATGATCACTATTCTACTAATCTGTTAAAAACCATTAAGCACTTATACTCAACAGAATCCATAAGAATGATGGCAGATGTTATTTCTATGTCTTTAATTAAAACAGTATAGCCCTTTATAGCAATACTTCAAGTTTTTATATGTAATTTAAAAGATATATTAATCTGAAATTATGAAGAAAAAAATAAAAGCAATCATTACAGGGACAACAGGGATGGTTGGCGAAGGTGTTTTACACGAATGCTTATTGCATCCACAAGTTGAAACAGTTTTGGTTGTAAACAGAAAACCTTGTGGTATCAATCATCCCAAATTGATTGAAATCATCCATCAGGATTTCTACGATTTTTCTTCTATCAAAGATGACCTATCTGATTATAATGCTTGTTATTTCTGTTTAGGGGTTACTTCTTTAGGAAAAAAAGAACCTGAATACACCAAGCTAACCTATACACTTACGCTCTATTTTGCTGGAATTCTTAGTGAATTAAACCCCGATATGACTTTCTGTTATGTTTCTGGGGCGGGCACGGATAGTACCGAAAAAGGGAGAAGTATGTGGGCAAGGGTAAAAGGCAAGACAGAAAACGATTTGATGAAACTGCCTTTCAAAAATGTTTTTGCTTTCAGACCGGGCTATATTCATCCAACTGATGGTTTAAAAAATACTCAACGCTACTATTCTTACCTCAGCTGGTTATTTCCAATCTTTCAAACATTGTTTCACAACTATGTTTGTACACTCACACAAGTTGGTTTAGCCATGATTAATGCTACGTTGGATGGATATAAAAAAAAGGTATTGGAAGTAAAAGATATCCACGAACTAGCAGGCATCTAACATTGCTCGATACTCATAATCTCAACAAGATTCCGCTTTCCTTTTAACAAAACTTCGCCCATTGACTGTACAACATACTGTTTAGTTACTTTTGCACAGTCAATCATTTCTTTAGAGGCCAATAAATATTTGCCGTGGTCATTACAAACACTTTGTATTCTGGCTGCGGTATTTAGCGTGTCGCCATGATAAGCAATATCTCTTTTTATTTCACCGATTTCTACTGCCGTTACCTTTCCTAAATGAAGTCCCGCCTTAAACTTTGGTACTATACCATACTCATTTGTATAATCTATCGCTTTTTTGTTGAATTGTGCCTCGCAAGCAAAATAAAAAGCAATACACGATGATTCTCTCAACCCTTCAGAAACCGTCCATGAAATTACAATTTCATCACCAACATATTGATATATCTCTGCCCTAAACTTAGGTACAACATCGTTAATATCCATAAAACTCTCCTGAATAAAAGCACTGTATTTAATATGCCCTAAGCTTTCGGCAATGGTTGTGGATGACTGTAAATCCATAAACATAAATATTCTTTCTTCTTCTCTAGGATTACGATACTTACCTAGTAAAAGAGGTAACAAAATTCCAGGTCCAAACTTTTTATTCATTTGGTTGATAAAACTGATGATAATATTCATAAAAGAAGTTTGAATCAGGAATAAATAGAAGATGTATCTCCACGATTCGTCATTCAGTCTTATATTGCTTAAATTAACCACTGGAGCAATAAATCGCACAAAGAGCACATACCTGATAATATAGAAAAGCATCAAGGAAACAATAAGAGATAGTATGGCTTTTAATATCATTACTCTCCCAAGTGATTTCCTTCTGAAAAATCTATTTTCTAAATAGTATTCAATCATTCCAAATGAGATACCAAATAAAATACCTAAAATCACTGCTAGTAAAAAACTTGATGCTAAGGTATCGCCCATGACAAAATTTGCAGTTGTCATAAACGAACGAAGTATTAAATAATGAATAACTCCAAAAGAGATATGTGCTAGAATCCAAAAATTTATTTGGATAGATAAATGAGCGAATAAGGGATATTTAAAAGTTATTCTTCTAGCACGACTTGTGTAACCTAATTTTTCTACTGACATATCAAATTTTATCAAAATTAAAGCGTGGTTCTGGGCCTCAAATCAACTACAACAAATAAAGCTATTAAGTTCTAAAGCACACAAGGCTTGGTCAATTTATCTTCAAATATTTTCTGAATACCCAATATTAAAGCTTCGACCATCAATGAAATAATTAAAGATGGTGGGTGATCAAAATCATGCTATTGTTAATCATCCTCAGTATCTCCACTGATTTTTATCATATTTTAAGCCTAGCGCTTGCCATAATTTTGTAAAAAAAACTTATATGGCAATTTTAATTTTCTTTGTAGCACACTGGTACTTATCATTATTCTCACAAACATTCTTTTTACATCGCTATGCAGCACATCAGATGTTCACGATGTCTAAAGGTTGGGAGAAATTCTTTTACTGGTTTACTTTTATTACTCAAGGCTCTTCATTTCTAAGCCCTAAGGCTTATGGTATTATGCACCGTTTGCATCATGCTTATGCCGATACAGAAAAAGACCCTCACTCACCAAGTTATTCAGACAACCTTTTCCACATGATGTGGAAAACCAAGGATTATTATAATGCTGTATTGAACGACCGTGCTGGAATTGAGCCTAAATTCTTGAAGGGTGTTCCCTATTATGCTTTGGTTGAAAAACTAGGAGACAAATGGTTTGTAAGAATTGCTTGGGGTGTTTTATACACTTTGTTTTATATGAAATTTGCTACGCATGCTTGGGAATATGCCTTATTACCCATCCACTATTTGATGGGGCCTGTTCATGGGGTAATCATCAACTGGTTTGCTCATAAATATGGTTATGTCAATTTTAAAGTAAATGACACGGCAAAAAACTTATTACCTTTTGATTTCTTGATGATGGGAGAATCGTACCACAACAATCACCATAAATTAGGTGGCAGAGCCAATTTTGGTATCAAATGGCATGAATTCGACCCTACTTATCCAGTTATCTTAGTACTGAATTTATTACACGTCATCAAACTAAAACGCAATAACGACTTGAATTATATGTAAAATCAGTTGTGAGTTAGTGAATTGTGAGTTAGTGATTTTAATTAAAGTCTCTAACTCACAATTCACTAACTCACAACTAACTCTCACTCATTCACAATTAATAACATATGGACTTTGAGGCAAAAACATTTACGCTTGGTGAACAAATAACTCCTGAACAAAAAGCGTATTTCGACCAATATGGATTTATTCATTTCAAAAATTTTATTTCAAAAGAAACCGTTGAAGCTTTTAAAAATGAGGCTCACCGTGTAGAAAAAGAATGGCTTACGGCAGGCATCGATAAGATGAACGGAATACCCCTGAAATTCGGAAAGGATGAAAAGGGTAATCCCATGATTCAGCGTTTATGCTTTTTATCACAACACAGTGCTATCTTGCATGAATATTTACAAGACCCTCGTTTAAAGGCTTTACTAACATTGATTCCCAACAATGCCAATCGCATCGGTGAAGATGAAAAAGATGGTTTGGTTTTTAATCATTATGTAAATGCTAATAACAGTAAGTTTTCGCAAATGGGTTGGCATACAGATAGTCCACGAGATTTGTTTTTAGGACAAAAAATTCTAAAAATGCTGAATGTAGGTACACATTTGGATGATTGCCCGATGGAAAACGGAGGATTAAGAGTTTTACCGGGTACACATCGATTGAATAAGATGAAAGTGTTATTTTTGAAAAAACAATTCATCGACCATAACCCTGATAAAAACGAAGTTGGTTTAAATATAGAAGCAGGCGATTTAACCGTACACGATGGTGACCTTTGGCATAGAGTAGAGGTGTGTCCATTTACAGGTGAAAAATCACGCAGAAGAGTGATGTATTTCCCGATTGTTCAAGGAAAATATCAGCCCAAAGATGAAAAAAGCAAAACACCATTTTATCATAAATTGGGTAAATTAGTTGTAAAATAGTGATTAGTAATTGGTAATTAGTGATTAAAAAAAGCGTTCTTTATTTTTCTAATCTAATAACATCAGTTTTGTCCTCCTTTAAAATAGATTAACCAAAAATCGACTTATTTCAGGACAAAATTCTAATCACTAATCACCAATTACTAATCACTAAAGAGATGAAAAAAGACTTAGAAAGCCGTGAAGACATTGAACTATTAGTCAATAGTTTTTATGATAAGATACGCAATAATGATACTTTAGGTTATATTTTCGACGAAGTAGCCAAAGTAAACTGGGAAAAACATTTACCTAAAATGTATAGTTTTTGGGAGATGATTTTATTCAATAAAGAAGGTTATGAAGGACATCCACTTCGTCCACACCTTGTAATTAACAATCAACACCCACTAAATCCACAGCATTTTAATACATGGCTTGAGCTTTTTGAGGCTACCGTCAACGAATATTTTGAAGGAGAAAAAGCAACTGAAATTAAAAGTAGGGCTAAAAATGTAGCGTTGTCTTGGGCATTTAAAATACATCATTTTAATCGTGCAGAGTGAGGACTTGTCCACTTTTGAAAAAAGGGACAAGTCTAAATACATAACTAATATTGATTAGAGGTAAATTGTACAAGCATTATTCTATCAAAAACCTCAAAGTTCTCCACGCTCAAGCAGATACCTGTTTCTTTTCTACAACTAAATCGGTACTTTTGATAATTCACTGAAACACATCTCCTTGAATATATTTCTAATCGAAAATCATGAAAATAATCTATTTTCTATTAATTCCCTTCCTATTCTTCTCTTGCAAAAAAAAGCAAGAGCAAACCCAACCAGAAGTAATGAATATTTCTGAATCGGTGTATGCTTCAGGAATCGTGAAAAGTAAAAATCAATATCAGGTATTTTCTAAAGTAAACGGCATTATTGATGAGTTGTATGTAAAAGAGGGAGATTTTGTACAGAAAGGACAGCCTTTGATGAAAATATTTAATCAAACTAGCAGATTAAATACTGAAAATGCTGCACTGATAGTTGAAAATACAGCTATAAATGCCAATGCTGATAAATTGAAAGATTTGAGTATTACGATAGACTTGGCACATAAAAAACTTCAAAGTGATTCGCTGTTGTTTCTTCGTCAAAGTAATCTTTGGACCCAACAAATAGGTACAAAGGTAGAGCTTGAACAACGGGAATTAGCCTATTCAAATGCTAAAACAGCCTACCAGTCAGCTATTTTGAAGTATAAAGAACTAAAACGGCAAGTGAATTTCTCTGCGGCACAATCAAAGAAAAACCTAGCCATTAGCCAGACAATGGAAGCAGACTATACGTTGAAGAGTGAATATACAGGTAGGCTCTATAGTCTTCAAAAAGAAAAAGGTGAAATGGTTAATTTGCAGACTGCCTTAGCCGTAATAGGTGATGCCAATATGTTTAGTCTTGAACTACAAGTAGATGAAGATGATGTAGTAAGAGTAAAGATTGGGCAAAAAATCATGGTATCAATGGATAGTTACCAAGGCAAATCTTTTGAGGCTACAGTGTATGAAATAGACCCTTTGATGAATGAAAAAACGAGGGCTTTTACGGTAAAAGCAAACTTTACTAAGCAACCAAAAATATTGTATCCAAACCTCACAGTAGAAGCAAATATTATCATTCAGACCAAACAAAAAGCATTGACCATTCCTAGGAACTATTTGGTGGATGATAGTTATGTACTGAATGAAAAAAATGAGAAAGTTAAAGTAAAAATAGGCTTAAAAGATTATCAGTCTGTAGAAATCATTTCAGGTTTAACCGCACAAGACATCATTTTAAAACCTGCCAAATGAACACAAAACTCATTTTCAGCATAGCCAAATCATTATTATTAGCACGCTGGCGACAAACGCTAGTAGCGGCTGTGGGCGTTACTTTTAGTATTACGATGTTCATTACGCTGCTAGGATTCATGAACGGTCTAAACGACTTGTTAGATAATTTAATCCTGAATCGTACCCCGCACGTTAGGCTTTTTAATGAAATAAAAGCCAATAGAAACCAACCTATTGATATTTCAGCACGTTATAAAGCCTATCATAACTTTATTCGTTCTATCAAACCTAGTGGCAATAGTATTGAAATTCGAAATAATGGGCTCATCATGCAGGCACTCCGCAATGATGATAGAGTATTAGGCATTTCACCCAAAATGACAGCTCAAGTATTTTATAACGTCGGGGATATCGATATTACTGGTGTAGTAAATGGTATAGATGTAGAAGCCGAAAGCAAACTGTTTTTCTTTCAAGACTACGTTACAGAGGGCTCTTCACTTGATTTAAAGAATGTACCTAATAGTATTATTCTTGGAAAAGGAGCGGCAGATAAAATGTTGGCTAAAATTGGCGATGTTATCCAGATTACTACACCCAAAGGTGAACGTTTTCTACTGAAAGTCGTTGGTTTTTTTCAATCAGGTATTGTTGAAATTGATAAAGTACAAAGCTATGCGTCAATAAAAACGGCTCAGAAATTATTAGGGCAGACCAATAGTTATATAACAGACATTCAAGTAAAGCTAAAAGACATGAAACAGGCTCCTGCATTGAGCAAGGAGTATGCGCATATTTTCGAAACCGATGCCGAAGATATTCAAACTGCCAATTCGCAATTTGAAACTGGGAGTTCTATACGCACGTTGATTTCTTATGCCGTTGGTATCACCTTACTGATTGTGGCAGGTTTCGGGATATACAATATCTTGAATATGATGATTTATGAAAAAATGGATACCATTGCCATTTTAAAAGCAACGGGATTTTCAGGGAAAGATGTCAATAGAATCTTTATTACAATAGCCCTGAGCATTGGATTCTTTGGTGGAATTACGGGTTTGGTTTGTGGCTTTTTGCTCTCTTCTATCATCGACCAAATTCCATTTAATACAGCAGCCTTACCTACCGTAACGACTTATCCAATCAATTATAATCTTAAATTTTACTTAATTGGAATATCCTTCTCGTTAATCACAACCTATTTCGCTGGACTTTTTCCTGCCCGAAAAGCAAGTAAAATTGACCCTGTGGACATTATTAGAGGAAAATAATATGGAACACACGACCATCATTGAGGCAAAAGCCATCAACAAAAGTTTTCATGACCCCGTAACAATCCCTATATTGAAGGATATTAACTTTTCTATCAATAAAGGGGAATTCACTTCTATCGTCGGGAAATCAGGCTGTGGCAAATCTACGTTGTTATACATTCTTTCTACAATGGATACAGACTATGAAGGCGAATTGTTGATAGATGGCGTTAGTATGCAAGGCAAAAAAGAGCAGGACTTAGCCCGAGTGCGTAATGAAAAGATTGGCTTTGTATTTCAGTTTCATTATTTATTGAATGAATTTACGGTATTAAAAAACGTAATGTTGCCCGGATTGAAACTTAATAAATATTCTGAACAGGAATTAGAACATAGAGCGATGGAACACCTAAGGAAATTAGGAATTGAAAAACAAGCTTTGAAAAATGCTACACAACTTTCGGGTGGCGAAAAACAAAGAGTAGCGATTGCCAGAGCTTTAATTAATGACCCCTTAATTATCATGGGCGATGAACCCACAGGAAACTTAGATAAGAAGAATACAGAAGTAGTTTTTGATATTTTTCAACAATTAGCCACCGAGTATCACCAAGCCCTGCTTATCGTAACGCATGACCCAAGCTTTGCCAGTCGAACCAATCGAATTATTGAGATGGAGGATGGTAGGATTATTAAGAGTTGAAAGTAAAAAATATTGATTCGTAAATTAAGGGTTGAGAACAAGAAAAATATTCAAACAACTTTTCTAATAAATTATAAATATTTAATATATTTACAAAACTATAAAAATAGACTTTTACTTTACATTTCTCAAGTTGTTCAAATAAATTCAAAATGACCGAAGAAGAATTAAACGCAAGATTTAATGTAGTCGAAAAACTCACAAATCTTTTCAAATTTGAGAGAATGCTACACCTTGTAGTTACATCTACGTCATTAATTATTTTATTTGCAAGCATTATTCTTACAATACAAAAAGAGAAAGCAGGTAGTACTGAATTAACATTAATGTTTGGTTCATCTGGATTAATTACATATGCTGCTGGTAGATTACTAAGGATGTGGGATCAAGCTTTGAAAGTTATTGTTGGTGGAAAAATAGATGAAAAGATATGAACCCAATTGATATATCAAAAATTGAAAAAAGCTCAAAAATTTCAGCAATTGTGAGCTTTATGGGAATTGTAATTTTCATGGGTTCACTCATATATGCTGGTTTAAGCTTAAATTCTGTAGAAAATGAATTAACCCTTAAACAAAAAAAAATTGACTCATTAAATATCTACTATTCTAGCCTATCTAAAAATATTAATAGTTTAAAAGACGATGAAAAAGAACTTACAGATTTCTTAGTCAGATTAATCGAATCAACTAGTAAAGCTAACAAATCTTCTGATTTATATAATGGGATTAATTGGAATAGCGTTACAAAAAGTATTACAAATCTTCCTTCTGGCAAAAGAAAAACTTCTGTTTTTATTGCCTTATTGATGACTTGGAAGGAAATACCTTTTATGTTGAATAAAAAAAATCCTTCAATTGGGTTTGATTCTCCACGGTTTATAAAATATGTATTGGAACAAGTTGGAGTAAATGTTGAGAAAAAAAAGGATGAACGTTTATCAGACGCAATGATGAGGAGTTTTCAAAAAGTTGAGAAACCTTTACCTGGAGATTTAATTTTTTATAAAGGAAAGGTAGGTAGTTTCTGTCTGATTTACTTGGGCGATGGTTTGGAGAATGGACAAGGTATAGCAATTGGAACATTACAAGCAATATCGCCTCTTTCAATTTATGAGACCAAGAACATTAATACACCTTTTTTTCCATTTATAGGCTATTATCGCCCAAATTATTAGAATGAAATACAAAGTGTTCAACAAGCTGGCTTACAAAATTATGTACCAATGGAAAACTTATTGAGCAGATTTGGGGAGGCTCTTTATAACCTTAACTAACACTTCTTGCCCCACAGATTCAGGAATCACAATACCTTCTATGCTAGCAGAAGCAATTGCAGAAGCTAAAATACGCTGTCTCAGGGCCTCTTTATCCGATATATTTATTAGCTTTTTCATATCCTAAATTTACACTATTACTTTTCATTTAACAAATAAAGTATTAAGCCAAGACTAAGCTTTGAGATTTCAACAAAAAAATCTCAAAGCTCAATACAAACAACTATCAATAACTCAACTCAACAATTTCTTTCACAATAGCTGGTGTAATATCTTTACGTTCGCCGAGGGCTTTCCAACCTCTTTCTGTAAAACGTTTTTCGATAAAATCTGCTGATTTGGCATAATCGTCAGTGTATTCTGACAAACGAGTTTTTGCCCCTAATTCATGTAAGAATGCTACTGTGCGGTCTATCGCAGCATTGGCTCTTTCTTCCAAAGTTCCTTCGGTAATGTTCCACACTCTTTGTCCGTATTGTGCTAATTTATCCTTTTTATTCTCGAAGCGTACACGGTATAAATTCGGGAAAATAATGGCTAATGTCATGGCATGATCAATATTGTACAAAGCCGTAAGTTCATGACCAATAGCATGAGTAGCCCAGTCGGTAGGTACGCCTTTTTGAATCAAACCGTTCAATGCCATCGTACAACTCCACATAAAATTAGAAGCCGCTTGATAATCGCTAGGGTCTGCCAAAATTTTAGGGGCAACCTCAACCAAGGTTTGTAAAATACTTTCAGCAAAACGGTCTTGTAACAAAGCCCCTGCTGGATAGGTAAGGTATTGTTCTAACACGTGGGTATAAGCATCAACAATCCCATTTAAAAGCTGACGATGTGGAATGCTTTTGATTACTTCAGGGTCAAGTACAGAAAATTTTGGAAATAATCCAGGGCCACCCATGCCTAGTTTTTCATGAGTAGATTTTCGAGTAATAACTGCCCCTGAATTCATTTCTGAACCTGTAGCTGGTAATGTTAATACAGTTCCAAAAGGCATTGCTTTAGTAGTACGAACTGGCTTTGTTAAAATCTCCCAAGGGTCGCCTTGGTAATCTACAGCCGCTACCAAGAATTTTGTACCGTCTATTACCGAACCTCCACCTACAGCTAGTACATAATCTACTTTTTCAGCACGCATGATTTCTACGGCTTTCATGAGGGTTTCATAGCTTGGGTTAGGCTCAATACCAGCAAACTCAATAACTTTTCTACCAGCCAAAGCCTTGGTTACTTGTTCGTAAACGCCATTGGTTTTAATACTTCCTCCACCGTAAGTCATTAAAATAGTGGCATCAGCAGGAATTTCTTTGGTGATTGAGGCTATTTGTCCCTTTCCAAAAAGGATTTTAGTAGGGTTCTGAAAATCAAAATTTAACATGATTATGGTTTTGTTTATAAATGAAATTTTCAGCAAATCTTTTTAATAAAAATGGTTTGCTGATACATATTCAACAAACCACAGCATTGAAAAGTTTTTATACTCTCAAAAATCATAACATCACTTATCTATCGGAAAGAAATCAATTACCTCCTCAATAATTTTAAAAGCTTTGTCCTGCACATACGGTGCATTAATCAATACTTCAAGAAGATTGGTTTGGATGACACGAAGGTTATTTTGTTTCCACCAAAAATCAGTCTTTAAGCCTTGAGCCAATACCAGATTGGTCAAAAAAAGGAATAATACAAATAGGAAAAGCTTTTTCATGAGTTAATGCTTGAGGGTGAATAAAATAAAAGTAAAACAAAAACCTGAAAGTGAAAGTCGGGTTTGTAGGTAATAAAATTTTCTTGTAGCTTATATTTTCAAGATAGACATCCGTTTTTATGAAGTTTGTATATTTACCAAATGAAGCAGTTTAAAGTTTCCGTTTCTTAGGTGAAAGTATTGTATTTTTGAATTGATTTTTTCAACATTTGCGAAGCATAGCATCGCTACGTTGAGTAAATTTTGGAACAAGCTATGCTAAAAGACTTAGTTTAACCCGAAAGGGAAAGTTTAAACAGCTTCAATATTAAAACAAAACCTTATTTATATGAAAAAAATCTTTAGTATCGTACTATTATTATGCTTAGTTAAATCAGCTTTTGCTCAACAAAAATTTTATCAGATTGGCGATTATCCTTTAGAGAATGGACAGGTTCTGAAAGACTGTAAAATTGGCTATCGCACTTTCGGAAAATTAAATGGGGATAAATCGAATGCAGTATTGGTGCCTACTTGGTTTACGGGTACGAGCCAACAAAAATCTTTTGTGGCCAATCCAAGTGATATTGCCGACAGCACTAAATACTTTGTCATCGTTGTAGATGCCCTCGGAAATGGCGTTTCCTCCTCTCCTTCTAATAGCATTAGTCAGAAAGATAAACTTTTTCCCACAATCAGCATTCGAGACATGGTAAATACTGAATACAAATTGGTGAAAGAATCGTTAAAAATCAATCATTTATATGCAGTAACAGGTATTTCAATGGGTGGAATGCAGTCTTTCCAGTGGATGGTTAGTTATCCTGATTTTGTTGATAAAATTGTACCTATTATTGGTAGTCCAAAGCAAAGTTCTTATGATAAATTGTATTGGAATCTACAGTTGAATATTATTGAGAGAGGTCAATATGCTAATGAGACGATGAAGACTGTCTATGCCTTACATCAATTAAACTTATGGACGCCTAGTTTCAGAGAAGAAAATACACAGTCGGACGATTATGCCAATTATATCAAAAAGATTGAGGAGGATGCATTGAAGCTAAATCCTTATGATTGGGCGATACAATTAAAGGCAATGATTAATCATGATATTTTTCAAGGGAAAAAGCCAGAAGAAATTGCCACAAAAGTAAAGGCAAAGGTGATGATAGTAGTTGCTACTCAAGACCACATGGTCAATCCACAAGCAGCCATTCGTTTTGGGAAATTATTAAAAGCACCCATCGTAGAACTAACGGGTAATTGCGGACACATGGCTACTTCGTGTGAGGGAGATAAAATGCGTGCCCACATTAAAGGCTTTTTGGATTAGCATTTATATTTAGGCGGTGACTTAGGTCACCGCCTAAATATAAAATTTACAGTTCTTCTTTAAACTGAAACGTAAGTACTGGTAATGGTGAACGAATGATTACTTGTTTAGACTTGCTTGGGTCTATAATTTGGCTGAGAAAATTGCGATGATGAGCCGCTAGAACAATTAAATCTGCTCCTTGGGCTTTAGCAGCTTTCAAAATCCCGTCGGTTACATGTTCGTCCTTCACTTTGCTTATTTCAAAATCTTCTTTAATAAAAGTACCTTTAATCTGGTCAATAAATTGTTGATCTGACTGAATATCAGGTTCAAATGAAGCTTCTACTTTTACAAGATTTACTTTAGCCTTCAATTGACTGGTAATAGCAAACAATTGTGCTAATATATCACTTTCATCAAACTCTAATTGGGTAGCATATAATACTTGCTTAATGACTACATTTTCTACATTCTGGGGAATTGCCAACACAGGAATAGAAGACTTGGCGATAATATGAGCAGCATTGCTTCCTATCAACTTATTTAAAAAGCCTCCTGAACCTGTTCTTCCTATTACCAATAAGTCTATTTCATGTTTTTCAATTACATCAAAAATACCAGAAGTTACATCATTTAATTCTAACACGGTTTCGTATGCTATACCTGCTGCCTCTATCTCTTTTTCAAAAGGAACGAATTTGGCATACATACTTTTAGTCTGCTCATTTAAAGATTCCATCATCAATAAAGAGTCTGCATAGATACCTGGTTCTACATAATAAGGCAAATAGGTATGTACTAAATAGATTTTAGCATCATAAGCTTTTGCTATTAAGATAGCATATTCTAGCGTTTTGTGTGAGTTCTCCGAGAAGTCGGTTGCAACAAGGATGTTTTTCATGGTTTGTAAATTGGTTTAATACAAATTTGTATTTTTTTTTAATTTTTTCAACTAATGAATATCAACCTTTTAACTGAATTTAGTCATATCAGAAGTATTATAATAATATGAATAAAATTCTGTACCAGACATTCACTAACAAAAGCCATACCTCTTTGTATATTTACCTAAGCTTTTTAGTTTATTGGCAAACAACTATGTATCAACTTGCCTTACTATAATGGCAAAAAACAATCTCTTAAAAACTAAATAACATGAAAAAATGCTTACTCTTGATTTTACTCTTTTTGAGCACATTCACAACCTTTAGCCAAACATCCCAAAAATTACGCGTGTTGGTATTGACCGATATTGAAGCTGACCCTGATGATTCGCAGTCTTTAGTAAGATTTTTGACTTACGCCAATCAGTGGGATATTGAAGGTTTTATTGCTACTACTTCTATTCATCAAAAAGACATGGTAGCCCCTGAAAGTATTCATGCCACTTTAGATGCCTATGGAAAAATTCAAGCGAATTTATTAAAACATGAGCAAGGCTACCCTACTGCAACCATGCTCAAGGCAAAAGTAAAGAAACATCTCGCTTTGTATGGTATGGAAGGTGTGGGCGAAGGAAAGGATTCTGAAGGTTCTGATTTAATCATTAAGACCCTTGAACAAAAAGATAGCCGTCCTGTTTGGATTCCTGTTTGGGGTGGTACTAACTGCTTGGCACAGGCTCTTTGGAAAATACGAAAAACCAAAAATAACAAAGAGGCTCAAATACTTTACGATAAAATAAGGGTTTACACGATTTCAGATCAAGATGACTCAGGGCCTTGGATTCGGAAAAACTTCCCAAGTATTTTTTACATCGTAACGCCGGGGTATAATTATTCAAGAGCTACTTGGTTGGGCATTGCTTTTGGTTTACCGGGCTCTAATACAGAAGTAGTAAGTAGCGATTGGCTGGCTAAAAATATTCAGCAAGGACACGGAGCTTTAGGAGCTACTTATCCTGATGTTGCTTATGGCATGGAAGGCGACACGCCATCTTTTTTATCATTAATCAATAATGGATTGAACACCCCTGAAAAACCTGATTTTGGGGGTTGGGGTGGGCGATATGAACTATACTTGCCTGATTTTGAAGATTCAAACACAGGGATGTTTAAAAGAGCAAATTGGCCAAAAGATGAACCTGAAACTCGACCAATATGGACAAATGTTAAAGATTCGATTGTTTCTGCTATCGACAAAAAGACCTATATCGGTAATAAAGAAACAATATGGCGATGGAGAGAAGCTTTTCAGAATGACTTCGCTGCCAGAATGCTTTGGTGTACCAAAGATTATAAAGAGGTAAATCACCCACCTATTCCTAAGCTTAAACACGCTGAAGAAATCACGGTTAAAGCTGGGCAATTATTTTATTTAGATGCCTCGCCAACTACTGACCCTGATGGTGATTCTGTCAGTTTTCTTTGGTTTCAGTATCCAGAAGCAGGCACTTATAAAGGGTTGGTAAGCCATAAACCCTATGCTGCCAATTTGAAAAGATTACCAATAACAGCTCCATTGGTCAATTCAGCAGAAAGTGTTCACTTTATTTTAGCTGTAAAAGACAAAGGAACGCCTGCTCTAACAAGGTATAAAAGAGTAATTATTAATATTGTTCCTTGATGATTGTTCTATAAAGCTTATTCCAAACCTGTAGAATTATTCAGATTGGAATAAGCTTTATAGAATCCTAAACCGTCTGCGAAAATAATTTCTTTGAGGTATTCGCTTGTAACATCCTTTTATCAAAAGCCATACAAATATTACGGATGAAGGGTCTGCCTTCTGGATTTACTTTTAACGAATTGGCATCATAAGTCAATAGTCCGTCCTGCTTAAAGCCTTCTAGCTTTTCAAACAGTGCTTGTTTTTCTTCAAAACTAAATTCTTCATCAGTCCACGAAGTAGCAAACTGACACATAATATCAAGTATCTGTTGACGTACTGTTAAATCCTCCTCTGTCAGAATATGTCCTTTCAAAATTGGCAGTTCATTATTCGCTATCATGTTTTGGTATTCATCAATATCCTTTACATTTTGCGAAAAAGCGTTCCAAGAATCACTAATGGATGATACTCCTAAACCTAACAATACTTTTGTTTGGGTAGTAGTATACCCCATAAAGTTTCTGTTTAAAGTCCCCTGTTGCATGGCTTTATACATAGCATCGTGCGGTAACGCAAAATGATCCATCCCTATTTCAGCATACCCGTTTTCTTCAAAAAGCATCCTACCTGTTTCATAAAGCTTGCGTTTTAATTCAGCCGAAGGTAAATCTTCATCCTTAAAACCTCGCTGACCACTTCCTTTTATCCAAGGCACATGGGCATAAGAATAAAAAGCCAAGCGGTCTGGTTGCAACTCAATCGTTTTGGCAATAGTGTCCTCAATAGAAGATACCTCCTGAAAGGGTAAACCAAAGACTAAATCGTGGCTAATAGACTCATAACCGATGGCTCTACTCCATTCTGTCACTTGCTTTACATTTTCGAATGGTTGTATTCTATGAATAGCTTTTTGAACGACAGGGTCATAATCTTGTACCCCAAAGCTTACTCTTTTAAAGCCTAAATCATATAATGTTTTTAAGTGTTGGTATGAAGTATTATTGGGATGGCCTTCAAAACTAAATTCATAAGCTGAATTAATAGTGGCATGTTTTAAAATACCATCTATTAATAAATCTAGCATTTCTGGAGCAAAGAAACTCGGCGTTCCGCCTCCCAGATGAATTTCAGCAATGTTCGGTTTTTCAGAAAAATGATTCAAATACAATTGCCATTCTTTCAAAACCGCCTCTATATAAGGTTTTTCTACCTGATGATTTTTAGTAATGCGTTTATTACATCCACAAAAAGTACAAAGACTTTCACAATAGGGAAGATGAATGTATAGACTAATGCCCGTAGCGGTATTGGTAGTTTCAAAAGTATTACTCAAAGAAGACACCCATGCGTTTTCTCCAAAACTATCATCCTGCCAGAAAGGTACCGTCGGGTAGCTTGTATAGCGTGGGCCGGGCACATTGTATTTACTAATTAATGTATTCATAAGTAGTGATTAGTGATTGGCTGTGCTTGCCTAAATGTTATCATTTGTTTACGATAGATGATAACGTTGTTTAAATTATATTGATTACTTAGCTCAAAATTAGCTTTAAGTCCTTACCAAGTCTTATGATTTTTATCAGTTTAGTTACTGATAAATCCTTGTGTAGGCTCTGACTTATCTCATGGGCAAAGCAAGTCTTTTAGGCGAATTTTGAGGCATAAATAATGCTAAAATCTTCAAAAAATGCAAGTTATCTTCTTTATGATTGGTATAAGTTTATTGATGGCCTTAGGTTTTCTGGGGGCTTTCTTCTGGTCGATGTCTAAAGGACAAAATGATGATTTACATACACCCGCTATGCGGATTTTATTTGAAGACAAAGACTAAAAACCCTCCCCACCATGAAAAACAACACACAAAATCAAAACAGTCAAGAACAGAAAAAATGTACCTGCGACAAAGACTGTAAACGTTGCAAAGCCCTTAAAGAAATTGACTTTGAGCTAATTAACCAGAAATAAATAATATTATGTCAGCGATCAATACCAATGTAGAACATTTTGAGTACGATAATAAAATCGTCCGAAATTTTGCACTTGCCTCTATTATTTTTGCCATAGTGGGCTTGCTAGTCGGAGTACTTATTGCCACTCAACTCTTTATGCCTTCTGCCAACATTACGCAATACTTTACTTTTGGCCGTATTCGTGCATTACACACTAATGCAGTAATTTTTGCCTTTGTAGGAAATGCTATTTTTGCAGGAATTTATTATTCTTTACAACGTCTTTGTAAAGCCCGTTTGTTTAGCGACTTACTGTCGAAAATTCACTTTTGGGGTTGGCAATTAATTATTTTGTCGGCTGCCATTACGCTTCCTTTAGGGATGAGTACCTCTAAAGAATATGCAGAATTAGAATGGCCTATCGATATCGCCATTGCCTTGATTTGGGTAGTATTTGGTATCAATATGTTTGGTACTATTCTAAAACGCCGCGAACGTCACTTATACGTAGCCATCTGGTTTTATATAGCTACCTTCGTTACAATTGCCCTATTGCATATTGTTAACTCGTTGGCTATTCCCATTTCTTGGACAAAAAGCTATTCAATTTACGCAGGTGTACAAGATGCCTTAGTACAATGGTGGTACGGACACAATGCTGTGGCATTCTTCTTAACAACGCCATTTTTAGGGTTGATGTACTATTTCTTACCTAAAATGGCTAACCGTCCTGTATATTCTTATAAATTATCAATTCTTCACTTTTGGTCATTGATTTTCTTATATATCTGGGCTGGGCCACACCATTTACTTTATACAAGCTTACCCGACTGGGCACAGTCTTTAGGGACTGTTTTCTCTATCATGCTGATTGCTCCATCTTGGGGGGGTATGATTAACGGTTTGCTTACGCTTCGTGGTGCTTGGGATAGTGTACGAGAAGACCCTCGATTAAAAATGATGGTAGTGGGTATTACGGCCTACGGTATGGCTACTTTTGAAGGACCAATGCTTTCGTTGAAAAACATCAATGCTATTGCTCACTATACCGACTGGATTCCTGCACACGTACACGTAGGAGCGTTGGGCTGGAATGGCTTCCTTTCATTTGCCATCATGTATTATATGATTCCTAAGATTTATGGAAACCAGATGTTCTCTAAAAAATTGATGAACGCTCACTTCTGGTTAGGTACTTTAGGAATTTTGTTCTGGGCTGTGCCAATGTATATCGCTGGTTTTACTCAAGGTATGATGTGGAAAGAATTTACAGCAGAAGGTAATTTAAAATATGCCAACTTCTTAGAAACTACGCTACAGATTATTCCAATGTATATGATGCGTGCTTTGGGTGGTGTTTTCTACTTATCTGGTGCTTTAATTGGTGCTTACAACATCTTCAAAACGATGCTTGTTGGTAAATTAGTAGCTAACGAAGCTGCTCAGGCTCCTGCACTAGAAAAAGTATTTGTAGCACAAGGAACGGATACTTACTGGCATAGATGGCTTGAACGCAAACCAATGCCTTTGTTAGTAGGTGCTTTAGTAGTAGTAGCGATAGGGTCTTTAATTGAGCTGATGCCTACTTTAATGGTAAAATCTAATGTGCCTACCATCGCTTCGGTAATGCCTTATACGCCTTTAGAACTACAAGGTAGAGATTTATACATTCGTGAGGGTTGTGTTTCTTGTCATAGTCAGATGATTCGTCCTTTCCGTTCAGAAACTGAAAGATATGGTGAATATTCTAAAGCAGGCGAATTTGTGTACGACCACCCATTCTTGTGGGGTTCAAAGAGAACAGGTCCAGATTTACATCGCGAGGGTGGAAAGTATCCAGATTCTTGGCACTATCACCACATGCGTGAACCAAGTTCTATGTCGCCTGGCTCTATTATGCCTAATTATGATTGGTTGTTAACGCAAACGCTGAATAGCTCAAACACCAAAGACAAACTAAAAGCCATGAAGACTTTAGGCGTGCCTTATGATGAATACGCTATCGAGCATGCTGATGAAGACCTTAAAATTCAGGCAAAAGGTATTGCAGATAACTTAGCCAAAGAGGGAATTAAAGTTACTCCAGACAAGGAAATTATCGCATTGATTGCTTATCTGCAAAGGATAGGTACTGATATTAAAAAAGGAGAGAAATAAAACCTCCTTCCCATTATTATCATTCAAGTATCTGGTAATCAAAAAATACACCAATTATTCTCTCTGCGTGTCTTTCCCTCCTCTTAACGAGGAGGGGGCAGAGGGTGAGGTTCTTTTTTTAAACAACTAAAAAGATGTTCAGACAATTGCTAAATAAAGTTCAAGGAGCGGATGTTCCTATGATTACTTCTCTTCTGATATTTTTTGTGTTTTTTTTAATGGTCGGAGTATATCTGTTCATTATTGATAAAAAACACCTTCAATATATGAGTCACTTACCCCTAGAGGAAAACAATTAAGCGATGAAAAAGATATATATATTCTCATTTTTATTAGGCTCGCATCAAATCTTTGCAGCCGATACTCCCCAAAAAGAGTACTTTTTCGGTGGTATCAAAACTGGCGAAGACCTCCTCATGGTCTCGTTATTGGGCATTTTAATCATTGTTTGTATCATTATTTGTTTCCTTGCCTACGGATTACAGCAAAAAGTGAATGCTTTTTTGAAGCCTACTCTGCAAATTGATGAGGCTTATGAGCAAGCCATGCAAAATCGTACTTTCTGGCAAAAATTAGCCAGTTTGAAGCCTTTGTCAATGGAAAAAGACTTGGAAATGGAGCATAAGTATGATGACATTGCCGAGTTGGACAACCCTACTCCTCCATGGTTTATGTACCTTTTCTATGCTACTATCATATTCGGAGTTGTCTATTTAATAGGTTTCCATATCATTGGTAATGGTAAAATTATGGTCACTGAATATACAGAGGAGGTAACGATTGCCGAGAAAGCTCGCGAAGAATACATGAAGAAATTTGCCAATGCTGTTAATGAAGACAATGTAAAAGCTTTGGGAGACGCTAAAGCTTTGGCAAGTGGGGCCAAAATTTATACACAAAACTGTGTGGCTTGTCACGGAGAAAAAGGTGAAGGGAAAGTTGGACCAAACCTTACTGACGAATTTTGGCTACATGGTGGCTCTGCAAAAAATATATTTCATACCATTACCGAAGGTGTACCCGAAAAAGGGATGATTTCATGGAAAAAGTCACTAAACCCTATTCAAGTACAGGAGGTGCTTAGTTATATCGTTTCATTGAAAGGTACTAATCCACCGAATCCGAAAGAACCTCAGGGAGAAAAATATGACCCATCTGAAGCTTCGGTAGATTCAACAGCTAACAAAACCATAAGTGTTCATTAAAGTAAAATTGATACAATCCCCTAAGCGTAAAACACACTTAGGGGATTTGCTTTCTAACATTAAACAGATAAAATCGTGATACGATTATTATCTACAACAAATATGAAACAGGCAAAAATTGATACAAGCAATTACCGCGACCACCTCTCGAATGTTACAGAAACTGGTAAGCGTATCTGGATTTATCCTCGTATTGTCATCGGAAATTTTTATAAACTTCGAACCTACTTTTCATGGTTATTATTAGGCCTGCTTTTCGGTCTTCCTCTTATTGAAGTAGATGGTCACCCTGTGTTTATGTTTAATGTTATTGAAAGAAAGTTCATCTTTTGGGGAGTAACTTTTTTTCCACAAGATTTCCATTTAGTAGCCATTGGTTTACTTACTTTTATTGTATTCGTCATTCTCTTTACGGTTATTTTTGGTAGAATTTGGTGCGGGTGGGCTTGTCCGCAAACTATTTTTATGGAAATGCTCTTCAGAAAAGTGGAGGTATTAATAGAGGGCGACCATAATGCCCAAAGAAGATTGGATGCCGAAACTTGGACGACCGAAAAAATCTGGAAAAAGACCCTTAAACACAGTATTTTTGTATTGCTTTCTTTCTTGATTGCCAATACTTTTTTGGCCTATATTATTGGTAAAAGAGCGTTATTGACAATCATCCTTGATAATCCACTCGACCACCTCGCAGGGCTTTTCGCTATCATTATTTTTACGGCTGTTTTTTATTTTGTATTTGCTCGTTTTCGCGAATTGGTTTGTATTGTAGTTTGCCCGTATGGACGCTTACAGGGTGTTATGCTTGATAAAAAATCAATTGTTGTTGCGTATGATTTCATCAGGGGTGAACCTCGTGGAAAAAAACAAACTGTTGAAGAAAAAAAGGTAGCTCCTGTAGCACATGGTTCTTGTATAGATTGTAAAATATGCGTACAAGTTTGCCCAACAGGTATCGACATTCGCAATGGCACGCAATTAGAATGCATAGGTTGTACTGCTTGTATTGATGCCTGCGATGAGGTAATGGATAAAATCAGCGAACCGCGCGGATTGATTCGCTATGCTTCTCAGGAGGGTATCGAGCAAAAAACAAAACTAACATTCAATACTAGAATTGCTTCTTACTCTTTTATATTGGTGGCTTTGTTAAGCATTCTAGGTTATTTATTAATGACCAGAAACATTATTGAAACCACTATTCTAAGGGCACAAGGGCTTACTTATCAGGAAAATAAAAACGGGACGGTTTCAAATCTTTATAACGTACAGGTATTGAATAAAAGTTATAAAACTATGCCCGTACAATTTAGGATAAATCAACAGAATGCACAGATTAAAATGATTGGCAAAGCTTTGGTAGTTCAGCCAGGGGAATTAGCAGAATCATCGTTTTTCATAGAAATTCCGACCAAATCTCTCACTGATGGAAGTGTAAAAGTGGACATCGAAATAATTTCAGGGGGCAAAGTAATTGATCATGTAAAAACAAAATTCCTCGGTCCGATTCTTTAGGGGACTTTAGGATTTTTAGACTTTAGGACTTGAGGAAGTTAGACTTGAAGACTTTAGGATTATGGACTTTAGGACGCTAGACTTGAAGACTTTAGACACTAGACTTTTGGATTTAGGGATAGTTAAGATAGATAAAATTTAGGTATAAGAGTTTATAGCCACTATGTTCCAAACATAAAATGTCTAATACTTAAAATTTAGCATCTAAAATCCAGCGTCTAACATCTTCTAATCTAAAATCTAGCGTCTTGTGTCTTGTGTCTTCAAGTGTAACATCTTCAAGTCCTAAAGTCCACAATCCTCAAGTCTAGCATCCAAAAAATAACTCTTTTCATACAAAAGACTAACAAAACTCATATCTTTTTATTGTTTAATACCATAGCTTTGAATCATAAAAACAACCAATATGAACTGGGGAAAATCAATCATTTTATGTTTTATACTTTTTGCTAGCTTTATTGGCACAATGGCTTATAGAATGTCTACGGCCAAGGTAGATTTAGTAAATAAAGATTACTATAAAAACGAAATAAACTATCAAGAACAAATTAATAAAAGGAAGAATTCATCCAATTTCAATGCTGCCAATATCATGACTTATTCATCTGATAATCAAACATTAAGGATTGCATTTCCAACAAATGTAAATAATGGAGCTATCACTTTCTTCAGACCTTCTGACAAACGTTTAGACTTTACAGTACCTGTTAAAAAAGAACCTATTTTCAATTATTCCACCGAAAAGTTAGAAAAAGGCAAATGGAAAGTACAGGCTACTTGGACAGACGGAATCAGAGAATATTACCTAGAAGATGAATTTGTTGTTCGTTGAGTAAAACTAAAGATTATACTTTAACCATTTTTTATAGATACGGACTTACAATCCGTTCAAGTTTGAATTGATATAATGAATGTTCTTTTTTCCATAGCTTTTATGACGGGTCTGGCTGGCAGTTTTCATTGTGTTGGTATGTGCGGTTCTATTGCCCTAGCCTTACCCGTCGGAAAGCTTTCTTATATTCAAGCTACCCTTTCACGAATATTTTATAACCTTGGGCGAACGCTTACTTATGGGATACTAGGCTATATTTTTGGATATTTCGGAGGACAAATTTTTGTAGCAGGCTTTCAGCAACAATTATCTATTTCAATTGGTTTGTTGATGCTCATTTTTATGATTCCCAACAAATCAATTTCGTTCTATCCTTTTCAAAAAATACCTTCTTTGATAAAAAGAAGTTTCGGGTCGTTAATAAATACTCATTCACTAATTAATTTCGCATTTTTAGGAATGCTAAATGGACTTTTGCCATGTGGGACTGTATACCTAGCATTGGCTGGTGCTACAGTTACCACATCGCCCATTGAAGGGGCTATGTATATGGCTTTTTTTGGTTTGGGAACTTCCCCACTAATGTTTTCAGTTAGTATTCTACCTAAGTTTTTAAGTTTAACTGCCCGAAAAAAAATTAATAAATATTTACCCGTATATTCGTTTGTATTAGCCTCTTTTTTTATTGTTCGAGGACTGAATCTAGGCATTCCTTATATTAGTCCAAAATTTGAGAAAGTACCCCTTAGCCAAGGAATTACAGATTGTCACGGAAAAATAAATAATTAACAAAAAATATTCATACTTATCTGCTTTCGTGCTCGTTAATATTATACAAGGCTTCGCTAAATCAAGCCTGATTTAAACAAATACAGTCATGAAAAAAATACTTGTTCCAACCGACTTTTCAAACCTTTCCCTACTTGCATTAGATGCAGCGGTTGAGATTGCACAACAATCAAAAGCGGAAATTTTACTTTTCCATGCCCAGCCTTTACATTATATGGTAAGTGCTGATCCATTTCCAGTAACAATGTTGCCAAATTTAGATTTGGATTTATATAAATATGAGGTAGAAGATGCAACTAAGAAATTACACGAAATTGCAGACGCACCTATTTACGATGGCGTAACTATTACTCCTATTTTAGCAGATAGTTACTTACCCATTGAAGATGCCATTACTCAACAATCGGATGTAGATTTAATTGTGATGGGTTCGACGGGCGCTGATGGCTGGAAAGATTTATTAAGTCATTCAAATGCTGAATCTGTTATCAGAAATTCGCATTGCCCAGTGTTAATCGTAAAGCAGACTGAGAAGAAATTCAAGATGAAACGCATTATGGTAGCGGTAGACTTTGAGACTAAAATTACAGCCAGTTTTATTCATAAACTACAAGCTACTAAAGCTAAATTAACGTTTGTGTTCATTAACACGCCAGATGGTTTTGAAGATAGTCATACTACTACCGAAAAGATGTTTAAACTCGGTGAAGAGTTAGGTATTAAAGAAATCGATTTCTTGATTTACAACTACTATAATATTGCCAAAGGAATTGTAGCTTGTGCCAAAGATATGAAAACTGACATGGTTGTATTAACAACTAACGGCAGAAAAGGCTTGAGCTTATTATTTGCTGGTAGTATTACAGAAGATGTGGTTAATCATTCAGATATTCCTGTATTAGCACTGGTTTAAATCAAATCCTATTGACGGCTAGCAAAGCGACTTTTTCAGGTGAAAGAGTCGCTTTTTTTGTTTTAATATCATTATAGCCACCTATCAACACCGCCATGATGTGAGCAGGTCATCATTTTCTTTCTTTATTGACTCTCCCATATTTTTATACACGAAAGCTTTATCAAGAAAAGCTTACATAGCCTTCATTTAAACAGATTTCTTTATGAAAGTCAATAATCCATTACCTTTGTATATGGATTATTTTAAAAAACTACTCAACTTACTAAAAACTGAGCGAGACGAAAGCCTAAATCAGTATATCCAACTTACCGAAAAATCATCCGTGAGCGAACGTAGAGCAAACGGACTAACGTGGTATCCGATTGCTATAAGAGGTTCTGAAATTGGCCGTGGAGACTATTTAACGGTTGAAATTGAACGTACTACTCATCATGACCTTTCTCATCAATTCAGGTTTGGCATGCCTGCGGTGCTTTTTAGTAATCATGATCCTCAAGCAGATAGAATCGAAGGTACAATTACCCATCAAAATGGCAATCGTTTAAAAATTACCCTCAAAACAGACGAACTACCCGACTGGAGTAGAGATGGCAAACTAGGCATTGATGTCTTGTTTGATGACAATAGTTTCGATGAAATGCAGGCTGCTCTTAAGCAAGCCGCTGCCCTCAGCGAACAAGCTAATACAAATTTGGTAAAAGTACTTATCGGAGAGAAAACGCCTACTTTTCAAACAGACATTAAAACAGTTTCTGTTCCTAGTTTGAATACTTGGCAAAATGAGGCTGTCAATAAAATATTAGCTGCCAACGAACTAGCCATTATTCACGGTCCTCCGGGTACTGGTAAAACCACTACGCTGATTCAAGCGATTAAAGCCCTTATCCAACGAGATAATCAAAAAATTCTAGTAGTAGCACCAAGCAATACCGCTGTAGATTTACTCAGCGAAAAATTGCATGAAGAAGGGCTAAATGTATTGCGTGTTGGAAATCCGGCCAAAGTAAATGAAAAGCAATTGGCCCTTACGCTTGATAGCAAAATGGCTGACCATACGATGCTTCGTGATGCTAAAAAACTTAAAAAACAGGCTCAGGAATACAAAAACATGGCACATAAGTACAAGCGTAGTTTCGGCAAATCTGAACGAGACCAACGCAAGCTACTTTTTGATGAAGCTCATAAAATCATGAAGGAAGTCGGGAATACCGAACAGTACATCATTGATGATATCGTAGGCAAAGCACAAATTATTACAGCTACTTTGGTGGGGGCTACTCATTACACAGTTAGAAATCTAAAATTCGATACCGTAATTATTGATGAAGCTGGGCAAGCCCTTGAACCTGCCTGTTGGATTCCGATACTGAAAGCACAGAAAGTAGTATTGGCGGGCGACCACTGTCAGTTACCGCCTACTATCAAATCAAATGAGGCGGCAAAAGATGGACTAAACAATACCTTATTAGAAAAATGTATTGCTTTACATCCCGAAGCAGTTACTTTATTGGCCGAGCAATATCGTATGAATGAGCAGATTATGGGCTATTCTTCTAAAGTATTTTATCACAACAAACTAAGGGCTCATGCTTCGGTGGCTAAACGTACCCTCAAAAGTGATAATACTCCTTTACTATTCATTGATACTGCGGGCTGTGGTTTTGAAGAAAAAATAGAAGGTACAAGTTCTACTAATCCTGAAGAAGCGATGCTGTTGATAAAACATCTTAGCCTTTTTAGTGATGAATTGGCATTGGAATACAAACCCGAAGATTTCCCGACTGTTGCAGTTATTTCGCCTTACAAACAGCAAATCAAGTTATTAAATGAGCAATTGCTCCATACGCCTGCGTTGCAAATATTTACGGATAAAATATCCGTGAATACCATTGATAGTTTCCAAGGACAAGAGCGTGATATTGTTTACATCAGCATGACGAGAAGCAACACCGAAGGAGCCATTGGCTTTTTATCAGACATTCGCAGGATGAATGTAGCGATGACCCGTGCTAGGAAAAAACTGGTAATCATTGGTGATAGTGCTACATTGGCTCAGTTTCCTTTTTATTCAGATTTTATAGAATACACTGAAAGCCTAAATGCCTACCAAAGTGCTTGGGAGTTTATTAATTAATTTCACTGTATTCAATCAATAATTCAACTAACAAATATCATAGTTTAGGGGTAAACAAGGGTGTAATTTTGACATAACAAAAACGGATAATCAGTAATTATTTAGCTGTTTTTCAATGCTTTAAATGAATCGATAGCAATGTCAAAATTATCACTCAATTAAACCTAAATCCATGAAGACTTTTTTTTATAGCATCAAAGAATTCGAGAAACAATATCTTTTAAATGCGAATCAAAATACACATGAAGTTAGTTTAACTAGTCAGAATTTAGCAGTTGAAACCGCCATTTTATCTGCTGGCTATGAGGCAATTTCAGTGTTCACTAATGATGATGCCTCGGCGGAAGTCTTAGAACTTCTTCGAGAGAATGGTGTTAAATATATTGCTACACGGTCAGTAGGAACAGATCATATCGACCTTGTAGCAGCAAAACAAATGGATATTAAAGTTGGCAATGTTCCTGCCTACTCGCCTTATTCCATCGCAGAACATACTATCGGTATGATGCTGGCATTGAATAGAAAATTGATTTTAGCAAATGCCAATGCCCATCAATATCAGTTTGATTTAGCTCCGTTAATTGGCTTCGATATGCATGGCAAAACGGTAGGTATCATTGGTTTAGGAGAAATCGGTTCGATTGTCGCAAAGATTCTACATGGTTTTGGTTGTAATGTATTAGTTTATGATCTTATTCAAGATTCAAAAAAGGCTGAAACATTACATTTTACGTATGTTTCTTTAGACACACTTTATGCAGAGGCTGATATTATCACTTTGCATGTGCCTTTTACAGCACAGACTAAGTACTTGATTAACCTAGAAAGTATTAATAAAATGAAAAACGGAGTAATGTTGATTAATACAAGTAGAGGTGGAATTGTTAATACCAAAGATATTCTTAATGCCTTAATATCTGGCAAAATTGGATATTTAGGCTTAGATGTTTACGAAAATGAAAGAGGTATATTTTTTAAAAACCATCAACCTCAAGAGAAAAAAGATCAGCTTTTATTGACATTAATGCAATTAGAGAATGTACTGATTACAGGACATCAGGCATTTTTAACGAATGAAGCTTTAACCAATATTGCTGACAAAACCATCGAAAATTTAAGCGATTGGGAAAGTGAATATTACAAAGAGTGTAATTCAAAAATAGGTAAAGTTGCACATTTAGAAGAATTATTACATTAGTTTTAGGGTGGATACATGAAAAAGGCTTCCGAATTCGGAAGCCTTTTTGTTTATAGCTTACTTTTTATTTACTTACATAAAAACGATGGTAAGCTAAAGGTAGAGTTCAATTCCGCAGCATTATCAATCCACAAATCGTTCTGATAATACCAGATACCACCAAGGTTAAACATAAAATTATACTTTTCTCCTCTGACTAATAAAGTTGATTGAGCTACCAATTTATTATCAGCCGTTGCCTTTAATGTACCTATACTTGTATATCCTTTTCCATCTTTTAAGTCTGCCGCCGCTTGCACGTCTCCAATCTTGAATGGATAACCATTATCACACTTAGGGGTAATCGTTATTTTAACATAGTTGATAGGACTTATTAAAGCAACATCAACATTTGTCACAGCATTTACATTGGTACAACTTACATTCAAAGATTTAGTAAATAATACTTTACCTGTAATACTTGTAGTAGTAATAGTTAAGTTAGACGACGTTGGAGTATTACCACCTATTTGACCTTGTACAAAAAGTTTACAATTCAAGGTTATCCCTAAGCCATGCGATTCATTAAATAAAATTCTTCCGCTGTTATCTATTACAGTCGTTTTAACGGTCTCTCCTGTATACAAAGGATCACTCAAAACATTCAGCTTAAGGTTTGAACACTCTGATAATAAGTCACCACAATAAAATTCTGTTAAATGGTTTACCGAAGCCACAAATTCAAAAACACTTCCATTTTTCTTAACAATTGCTGTTCCTTCGTATTTAAGTGTTTTGGCATCTGCATCATAACTCGCAAAGTTTAAAGCATCTCCTTCTTTAATATCTTGTCCAGCAGAATTTTTGGTACCTACCCCAAACTGGAATTTGATTTCAATTGGTGATGAAAACGTTTTTACCTTCTGACTATTTTCATTAGAAATCACAGCACTTACTGCCGATATAGGATTAATACTAAAGTTTGGAATGACATTATCGTTTTTATCCACAACTTTCATCCCAGTTTGTTGCTTATTAACAATTACACTAGCCTTTTGTGGATCTATTTGTACGAGTACAACATTCAGCTTACCTCCTACCGGAACGCCCGCTCCATCTTTCAAGGTTACTCCAGCGCCAACGGTCAATGTAGCTGAATGACTACTACCTGCTAATGCTGGTGTAGAAATCTGGATAGCTTTCGTAGTTTTCCCTGTATTATCAGCATCCTCTTCTTTTTGAATTACCGTTGTACCTGTTGGTGGCGTAGCAATTTTAGTAAGCTTAACAATTACCTTCTGATCAGTATTACTAGTAATTTCTACAGGAGTTATCTCTTTTAAATACCCATCTATGGCTGTTACAATCGTAAATTTAACTGGTGCCGTAGTGCTGGCTGTAGTTCCGGGTTTTAATGCCAGAATCATGATACCATTCTTAGGTTTAAACACCTTTTTATTAAAGCTATCTACAATTTTTGCAGAGTCACTTCCTGCAATATGTACATCTATGGTGCTTGGTAATTCCCCTAAGTTATCATTCGCCTGCGCATATTGAACGATAATACTAGTGCTTACTACAGCGTCAGGAAATTTGAATTTTACACCTTCTAAAGGTGGAGTACAGGAATAGCTTATAGCTATGCAAGCAAAAAGAAGTAGTGCGTAAGTAATATATTTTTTCATTGTGTGATGTCATTTGAGTTAAGTACTGTACTGTTATCTTTATAGTTTAATTCTAACAGTAAAAGATAATTTAGGAATAAATGCGTAGTTCTTCACGTTATTCTGAATACTCAAGATGTTGGCATCAGTAATCAATGTTTCAACCACACCAGAACGGTCTAGCGCTAATTTGGGCGAACCAGAATAATAAGCACCCATCTCAAAACCAAAACCTACTCTACTTTTAGGAATTGCTCGTCCAAAACCTATTCCTAAATAAGGACGAATTTTATTGCCTGTAACTTTCAAATTTGCTTTTCCAAAATCCTGTGCATCTATTTCAAAATCTGATGCAAATTTAAACTTTCCTGTTTTGACAGTTGGTTCTGCCATCACCTCTGAATCTCCAGTACCATAAGCTAAACCTCCTACCAACTTAAATGATTTTCTCTTGAACGGATGAAAATCAATAAGTGCATCTATTTGAAGCGATTTAACTTTCGGAGAAATATCAAGGTCAGAAGCACCATCTCCAAGTGATACAGTGATAGGAGGTGTTACAAACATGCTTACATCCAAGTAGTTAAAGCCAACTCTAAGGTTTACAGAATTGTCTCGTTTAAGTGCCTGAGCAAATTCAGCACCAAATCCCATTGTTCCGAACTGAATACCTATAGCGTTTTTTCCATAAACATGTTCCGCTAAAATCGGTGGCGTCTGAGACGGGGATGATTGAGCAATTACATGGGTTGTTATGCCAAATGTCAGCAAAAAGTAGAAGAGCTTTTTCATTAGTTTAAAATATACGATTTAGTTATAATGTTTAATTTAATTAGAATAATAAGGATTTGAAAACCATAAGTTTCTGTGATGTGCTAGACTTACAAAAAACCAAAAATATAATTTTATTTTTATTATTTTGTTTTTTTTTAATAAAAAGAAATACATATCCGACAATACTAAAATTGTCAGTTTATTTCATCTGCCTGATTTTTTTATAGAATGATGATTTAGTGGAAGAATTCAAAAATACAACTTTATCCTTATTTTTTTGAATTTTATAAAAAACCCTGGATTTATTTCACTCGAAAGGGTTGTCTTGCATGAATAGTTTCTAAATGTACGCTATTAATATGAATAAATAATACACATTAAGAAAAACATCCTTGATGAGGCTTTATGGATTGCCTATTAAAAACAAATAGGAGCTTACCAATAAGAAGTAAGCTCCTAGTAAAATTTAATTGAAATCAGCATTTATTTATAGTACTTTGCTGAGAAATTGATACAGTTGATGCTTAGAGAAATTGAAGTCTTTTTCAAGCATCTCGAATGCCGATCTTTGGCGTTCATGAATTAGCTCCATTTGTTCGTCAAACAGAAAACGCCTATTTTGTGCATAATCTACAAAAGCCCTTTCCTGAGTTTTGATACCAATTAGTAAATTTTCACTTACTTCACTAATATGCCTAAATCGTTCATAGAGCATACCTACTTCTTTCACTAATTCCTCCTCAGTATTTTTACTTTTAACCTCTTCTAAAAGCGTTTGGAAGTACTTCACTTCATCAGCAAAAAAAGCCAATGATTCTATCCATTTATTGTTTTCATGGTGACATACTTCAAATTTCATAACTATTTGGGATTAAAGGATTTTTGATAAACACTTATAAAAATCATTTTTGGTATGAATAAACTCTTTCTCAAAAACTTGATAACGTTCGCGAAGTGTATAATGCTGGTCATAAATCTCTTCTCCTAATAAAAATTCTCTCCCCAGTGCATCGTCTTCAAACCCCCATTGCTCCTGATTGATTAAGTGTACTAATTCATCAGACTCTTTATGTAAGTTTTGCCATCTTGTTTCAAAAACAAAAACTTGATTTAATACTTCTAATAAAGTATTTTTTGATTTGACTTCGTCAATCAGTGTATAAAAGTACGTTAATTCTTCCCGATAAAAGGCTAAATTCTGTAACCATTTGATATTTTCTTTATGATAAACACCATATTTAAACACCTGAGTATCATAAACGTTTTTTGCTATCTCATTCATATTTCAACAATTTGATAATTAAATATTTATAACATAAATTTCTTTAACTTTTAGGGTTTTAACTATCATTAGAATCATATTGGGAACTGACATATATCAAGTTTCTTGCGTATATAGCTGTCTAATTTGTACCTTTATCATATATTAATTTCTTTCATTATGGACTTCCCTATCAATAGCCTACTTTTAAAATCAATTCTGGAAGATACGCCTACTTTTATGGGTATCTACAATATCGCTACTAATCGGTATGTTTTCATTAATAAAGTAGGTTTAAACATGTTTGAAGTTAGCGATATAGAGGAGTTTGCCACAAAATATCCAGAAGGCTTTAGAAAAGACAAACTGAATTTAGAGAATCGCAACGAAATATATGAGCATGTAAAAACCAAGCAAACTAGGATTGAAGAGGCACTCTTTGAGACTTCAAGCAAGCTTCAATTCTGGGGAACACTTCAAATTTCAATATTTGAAAGCGAAGGGCATGAGTATTATTTGGTCAGAATCAATGATACTACCTATCAAAAAAACGCTGAACAACAACTAGAGGACGACAACAACCGTTTTCAAGCATTATTTATGCACGCTGCTATCGGGCTAGTCATGGTTGACCGTGAAGGAAAAATTATTTTATCAAACCGTTTTGCCAATGTAATATTTGGCTATGAAACGGGGGAATTAGAAGGACAATTACTAGAAGTATTGATTCCCCATAATATTAGAGAGAAGCATCGGGAAACATACGAAAACTATACACACAAGCCACAGTCAAGACCCATGGGTATTGGGCTTGACTTAAAAGCTCGTAAGAAAGATGGTACACTTTTCCCCGTAGAGATTAGTTTAAGTCATTTTAAATCTGGTGGCAAACCTTATTATATTTCTTTTATTAATGATGCGACGTTCAAGAAGAAAGCCGAGACCGATTTATTAATAAAAACTACTGAAATACAAAAACTGAATAATAGTCTTGAAAAAGAAGTAGTAAACCGCACGAACGCTTTGGTTGAAACGTTAAAGAACTTAGAACAATCTAAAAAAGAGCTTGAAGTTGCCCTTAACAAAGAAAAAGAATTGGGCGAGCTAAAATCAAGATTTGTATCGATGGCGTCACATGAATTTAGAACACCTCTTACAGCCATCCTTTCGGCGGCTTCATTAATTGAGAAATATGTTAAAACGGAAGAACAAGACAAAAGACAACGCCACACACAGCGAATTATGAATGCTGTGGGTAATTTGACTGATATATTAGAAGAATTCCTTTCTGTAGGCAAACTAGAAGAAGGAAAAGTATATGCTAAATTAGCTAATTTTGAATTGCCAGCTCTAGTAGAAGAAAGTATCAGCGACTTGAAGAGTATACTCAAGAAAAACCAGCGGATAGATTATCAGCATATTGGTGATACTATTGTGTGTTTGGATAAATCGTTGTTCAGGAAAATTATTATTAATTTAGGCTCTAATGCCGTGAAATTTTCAAATGAAAATTCAACGATAAGTATATCTACTGAAAAGCTTGAAAAAATGCTCGTCCTTAAAGTATCCGATCAAGGCATTGGTATTTCCGAGGAAGATCAAAAACATTTATTCGACCGCTTCTTTAGAGGTGCCAACGTAACAAATATCCAAGGAACTGGTTTGGGTTTACACATCGTAGCACGATATACGGAGTTGCTTGGTGGACAAGTATTTGTAGAAAGTAAACTTAATCGCGGAACAACTTTTAGTATTAAGTTTGATTTGTAATTTTAAACCACACATTGAAGCTGTTTAAACTTTCCATTTCTGAGGTGAAAGTATTGTATTTTTGAATTGATTTTTTCAAAATTTACGAAGCATAGCATCGCTACGTTGAGAAAATTTTGGAACAAGCTATTCTAAAAGACTTCGTTTAATCCGAAAGGGAAAGCTTAAACAGCTTCATTATTAAAAAATTCTTAACTATCAAAACATATGAAAACAATCCTACTTATCGAAGATAGTGATGACATCAGAGAAACCACTGCAGAGATATTAGAACTTGCTAGTTATAATGTTCATACAGCTGAAAATGGAAAAGCTGGGGTTGAGCTTGCCCAGAAAGTGAAACCAGATTTAGTAATTTGCGATATCATGATGCCTATTTTAGATGGGTATGGCGTATTGCACATTTTCACTCAAAATCCAGACCTGCAAAATATTCCCTTTATTTTTTTAACTGCCAAAGCTGAACGCTCGGACCATCGAAAAGGCATGGAAATGGGTGCTGACGATTATCTAACAAAACCTTTTCAGGAAATCGAGCTTTTGAATGCTGTAGAAAGCAGGTTAAAGAAAATAGACAACCTTACGAAGTCTTTTAAAAATACAGCATCAGAAATAGAAGAGCTTTATCAGCAAGCACGTGAATATGTTGATATTAATTCTCTTTCTAAAGACAGAAAAATATCGAATATTAAAAAGAAGCAAATCATCTATACAGAAGGCGATGAGCCTATTAAGTTTTACTTTTTAAAGTCAGGCAAAATAAAGACATATCAGTCTAATCGTGATGGCAAAGAGTTTGTTACGGGCTTATACAATTCAGGTGATTTTTTCGGTCATATCGCCATCATAGAAAGTAGTGAATACCAAGAATCAGCAGAGGCCCTTGAAGATTGTGAAATTATCGGTATCCCTAAAAATGATTTCTTAGAATTAATCACCAGAAACCAGTCTGTCGCTAATAAATTCATTAAAATGTTGGCTAATGATATCCATGAGAAAGAAAAGCACTTAACTCAAATGGCATATAATTCTTTGCGAAAGCGTACTGCTGATGCATTAGTCATGTTGTCTAGAAAATATAAAACTGAAAAACAAGATAAATTTTCAATCCGAATTTCCAGAGACGACCTAGCTTCGGTAGTGGGTACTGCTACAGAATCGCTTATCAGAACACTGAGCGACTTTAAATCTGATAAACTGATTGAAGTAAATGGTAGTGAAATTACCATTCTTGAAGAATACAAGTTAGCTAACCTTAGGGGATAAGCATCAGTCTTTTTCAAAAAAATAAGACATTCCCTCTTCATCAATATCGTCATAAGTGAACATTTCTTTATGGCGATTTTTTATGTAATACCTAATCAAGATAAAATCGCCCAAGCAACCATACGTGTGCAATATTAAAGTTGTAATAATCAACACCTTGTAGCTAGGAATAAAGACCAAGGCTATTATCAATCCCAAAGAAATTACGAGGAAAGGCATTACAGCCACGATGGCGTTTTCTTTAAGACTCATCACAAACTTTTGGGCATAAGCATACACCATCAGGCTTTTGGGGGTCCAGCCGAATCCTACTTTTTCAGCGCCCAATATTTTAAATACTAATCCATGAATCCCTTCGTGAATTGGTAACAAAATAAATATTAACACGGGGAATGCTGCTGCTATTTGCCAAACATCAACTTTGGCTTGCCCGATCTGCTTCCCAATAACATATCCGAAAGCACCGCCTGCTATAAATAATAATACCACAAAAAAGATTTTTTGAGCAAGAGGTTTTTTTGTTTGATTCGAGCTATTAGGGTTGACTCCTAACTCTCTCATCAAAAACTTCATCATCTCTTCAATCCTAAAGGATTCAATCAGTGAAAAATTATTAGGATTATGCAGTTCGTCGATACTTGGCTTTTTCATGTCAAAAAAAATGTTCATTAATTACAGCTTTTATTTTGTAACTAATGAACATCTGATATGTTTATAAACTTAACAATTCTTTAAATCGAATGGCTTGACGTCTAGAGATTTCGATTTTATCACCGCTTTCTCGTAACGTCACTTGCAAACCTCCCGAGAACCAAGGCTCAATTTTCTGAATGTATTTTAGATTGATAATGTGTTTACGGTTGGCTCTGAAAAAGGTCTTTGGGTCTAATCTATCCTCCAAGGCATTTAATGATTTTAAAACCAATGGCTTTTGGTCATCAAAATACAACCTTACATAATTCCCCATCGACTCGAACAAGCGCACATTTCCTAAACGAACAAACCAACATTTTTCACCATCTTTTACAAATACTTGGTCGTTTTCTGTTAATACGATTGTATTATCTTTTACTGTTTCTGTAAGTTGCTTTTGGCGGTCAAATTCCTCCTCTACTTTCTGAATAGCCTCGCTAAGTCTGTGTAATTCTATTGGTTTTAGTAGATAATCTAGGGCATTAAATTCAAAGGCTTTAATAGCATATTCGTCGTAGGCCGTCGTAAAAATCACTTCTGGTACATTTCCTTCAAGGTCGCTTAATAAATCAAAGCCCGTTTTGCCTGGCATTTGAATATCCAGAAATAATAAATCTGGGTGTAACTCATCGATAAGCACTACCGCTTCATCAGCATTAGCAGCTTCGCCAACGATATTAATTTTAGGAAAATTCTCTAGCAAGCGTTTTAATTCGTTTCTTGCCAAACGTTCGTCATCAACAATAATAGCCTTCATATTTAATTTTATGGTTTCTGATTAGCGGTATCATCCTTTATAACTAATCATACATTAGATTGTCACTTTGGGTTTTACAATATTGGTTATTTTTGAAAACGGTGTATCTTTTTCTGGTTCTACTGAGGGTATCGGTATCGTAATCTCGGCTGTTACTACCTCTTTGGAAGCCTGATATATTCTAAATTTAGACTCTGGTCCAAACAATAATTCTAATCTATGGGCAGTGTTTTCTAGTCCAAAACCTCCTGATTCTGTCGTTTCTAAAATACCCGTATTACTAATAATAATCAATAGATTCTTTCCTACCAATTTTGCTTCCAAGCTTACGAATCCACCTTTTACAGGCTTTGATACACCGTGCTTGATGGCATTTTCTACCAGCGTTTGTAGTAACATTGGTGGAACTTGCACATGCATGGTATCTGGATAAACATTCTTCCTGATTTGCAGCCGTTCTTCATATCTTATTTTCTCTAAGGCTAAGTAATCGTCAACAGTTCTTAGTTCTTCCGACAGCGAAACTGTTTTCCTTCTATCTGCCAATAAAGAACTTCTCAGGATATTGGATAATTGCGTGACCGCTTTCTGTGCTTTGTCGGGTTCTTCCAGAATCAACGCACGAATACTATTCAAGGCATTGAACATAAAATGCGGATTCATCTGTGCCCTTAATACTTTCGATTCTGTTTCTTTTACCGATGATTCTAATCGTATTTTATCTACTTCCACTTCCGACTTCCGTTCAAAGTAGTGTGAAGCGTAATAAAACAACGTCCAAATCATTAATGGCTTTGCCCAGCTAAATATGAATTGCATGACAAAAAAGAACGACCATAGGTTTCGACCTTCTTCTTCACGCAATAGATAAGAATCTAAAGGAATGTTTACAAATGCCATAAAAAACGACATAAACCCTACCGCTATCAATATGCGTGGGATTACTCTATCTATTGGCAATTCTACCCATCCGTATTTTTTTATTACTTTCCTGAAATTATGTGTAATTATAATGGCTACAACAACATTTAATAATGCTGCCACGAACCAATCTAAAGACCAACCGAAATCATTCGAATAAATCAAGGCCTCGTTGGCCAACCAAGCTGACCAGCCGAATACTTGTAGAATCCAATATAACTTAGCTCTAGACATATTAATCTATTCAAATACACTTCAAATAAAAGCGTATAAATTTATTTACTACCGTTTCTTCTATCTTTTTTTATAACAAATTAAGGCAATGTAATAAAAAGCAATGGAATTATTCAGTAAACGGAAGGTGGGGATGATAAACGGATAAAAGAAGAAATGAAGATTTAAGGGAAATATGTGTTGGAGTATTTTAACGCCATATTTCCCTGAATGATTTTATTCAACGATTAGGTCGTCTAGATGTGAAAGGTCATTTTCTAATTCTACAGAAAACTTACCTTGTTCATAATCATAAGTAAGTTTGTATAAACAAAGGTTAGCATGTTCAAACGAATCCATTTCATGTAGTTCGCGTTCAAGCAACAATGTCAGGATTATCCTAATAGCCCTGCCATGCATGGCTACCAAAATAGTTTCTTCGTCTGATCGCGATATAATCAAATCTATCACGGGCTTCTGGCGAGTTAGTACATCTTGTGGGCTTTCTCCCCCTTCTGAAGGCAAATCTACCTTTCCATTAATCCAACCGTCTATTAATATTTTATAATATTCGTTATCAATATCATTAGGCACTTTTCCTTCTCGTACTCCCCAGCTTATTTCGTTGAGTCCTTCGTGTTGTTCCCATGGTAGCCCTTTTTCAAGGAATTTTTTTACCGATTGGTGGGTTCTCTTTAAAGCAGAAGTATACACTTTATCGAAAAGAATGTGTTGATACTTTTGATAGAAAGCTTCAGCCTGGGCTTGTCCTAATTCATTCAAATCAGAATCTACACCACTGCCTTGAACTATTCCCTGACGGTTGAAGTCTGTTTCTCCATGACGGATTAAATAAATGGTTTTAACTTTTGGAGTTTTTGATTGGTCGTTAGACATTGATTTGAAGGATTATATTTATGGCAATCTTAATAAAGTATTTCACGCCTTTTTTCAAATTTTATAAAGTTAATCAATAAAAAAATAATTTACTTTGACTAATTTCCCGCAAAAATACAGTTTTTGAACATAATTCATACCATCTGACATGATAAAAACATCCTATACACTCGAACAACTTAATGAAAGAAGTGCAGGTAATATGGTTGGCTACTTAGGAATCGTATTTACCGAAATTACAGCTACTTATATTTGTGCTAAAATGCCTGTTGATGAAAGAACCAAACAGCCTATGGGATTATTACACGGTGGGGCTTCGGTAGTATTAGCAGAATCATTAGGAAGTATTGCTTCATGGATGGTTTTAGAAGACCATACTAAGTTTGCTGCAGTAGGAGTTGAAATCAATGCGAATCATTTAAAGTCTGCACGTGAGGGTTATGTTTATGCAAAATGTTCTCCTTTGAAAATCGGAAGAACAATGCACGTTTGGGATATAAAAATAACCGATGAAAAAGGAGATTTAGTATGTGCTAGCAGACTGACAACCGCCATTATTGAAAAACGTTTATAGTTGAAGCATATCAATAAAATACAAATTACTAATAATCAACATCTTATAAAATATCAGGAAAATTTTAAGTTTTCTGAAACCTCATTACTATACAAGATGTTATTTTTACATCAATAATACATCACTAAAAACTTCAGGATATGACCCCGACTTCGGAATTTCATATTTTACAACAAACAAATAAATTAGCAAAACTCTGGCAAACAGCTTTTTCAGAAGGTTTTCCTATGGCATTATGGCAATTGCCACAATCTACCGAGAAACAACTCATCATTGATCTTTCTGGGAGTACTCAGCGAAAAAAAACAGACTTAGATGAATTACCTGCGGGCTTTGTCATGAGTCCTTTTCAGGGTGAATCATTATTCCTTAGAGGTGACTTATACTATCGTTTTGATACTAATAATCACGAGATAGAAGATGACATCAAAGGCAAAACACTAGAAGCCGCAATCTTTGAAAAAAAATACTTACATTATTCAGACGAAGACGCGATAGCACCTTCGTCTGCAAAAGAAGAAGAGATAAGCCCTAAGCATTCATTAGACAGTAGCTTAGAAAAATGGAACGGTGGCTTATATAATGAAATGATTTTTGCAGAAATGGTTTCCAAAGCTATTATAGCCATTGAAAATGGTGAAATGCAAAAAGTAGTTTTATCAAGAACTAAAAACGTTACCTTGCCCGAAAGTTTTGAAATTATTGATGCTTTCCAGAAATTGTGCAAAGCTTATCCAAATGCCTTTATTTCTTTAGTCTATTTACCAGAGTTTGAAGCCATTTGGTTGGGTGCTACTCCTGAAACCTTAGTAAGTGTAGATGGACAAGGGATTTTCAAAACCATGTCTTTAGCAGGTACTCAATCTGCCATTGGTGATAACGGTGAGATGCTTTCACCCATCAGCATTCGTTGGTCACATAAAGAAATTGAAGAACAAGCCTTCGTAAGCAGGTATGTGATTGAATGTTTCAAGAAAATTCGATTGAGAGAATATTGTGAGAGCGGTCCTAAAACGGTACAGGCTGGGAATTTGATGCACTTACGAACCGACTTTAAAGTTGATACGAAAGCGCTAAATTTTCCACAATTAGGCACTGTCATGCTTGAATTACTTCATCCTACTTCGGCTGTTTGCGGAATGCCCAAAGAGCCCGCCTTGCGTTTGATTGCTGAAACAGAACTCCACCATCGCGAATTTTATAGTGGTTTTCTAGGCCCTGTAAATATCAAAGACGAAAGTCATCTGTTTGTCAACCTTAGAACAGTAAAAATTCAAGGAAATCACGCTACTTTTTTTGCAGGCTGTGGCATCACCGCAGATTCTAACCCTGTGAAAGAATGGTACGAAACAGAAATGAAAAGCCAGACTTTAATGAATGTAATCTTATAGATGACCTAGTGTTTCATCGTAAAAGATTCTGATTTCTTTTCGATATCTCCTATAATCATCAACTTAACAATATCAATTCTAGCATCTGTCATTTCAATGATTTGAAAGTTGAATGGGTGCAGGATGATCGTTTCATTAATTTCGGGAATATCCTCGTTAATGCTAATAATCATTCCGCCTAGGGTATCATAATCCCCTTCTGGAAGATTCCAGTCATATTTGTCGTTCAAATAGTCAATCTCTAATCTTGCCGAAAGCAAATAGGTTTTCTCTTCAATTCGTTTTTCGGTAAGGTTTTCATTATCATCGTATTCGTCCTCAATTTCACCGAAAATCTGTTCCATTACGTCTTCCATACTTACTAAACCAGCAGTACTTCCAAATTCATCCACTACTAAAGCTAACGATTTATGTTCTTTAGAAAAACGGAATAATAAATCTTTGGCAGGCATAGCCTCTGGCACAATAGGAATAGGCGTAAGAATGCCCTGAATTTCTTTGGGTTTTTTAAACAAAGCCAAAGAATGGCAATATCCCAATACATCCTCCATCGTTTCTTTGTAGATAAGTACTCTTGAATGCCCACTTTCTACAAATACTTTTTTCAATTCCTCAATACCCCCTTCGATATCCACTCCTACAATATCCGTTCTTGGAATCATGCAGTCTCGGACACGTACTTGTTTGAATTCAAGGGCATTATTAAAAATCTTTGTATCAACCTCCGCTTCTTCTTCTGTTGATATTTTTCGATTAAGGTTTTGTAAGTAATTATTCAAGTCAGTCAAACCAAAAGCTGGTCTTTCTTCTGAATATTCCAATCGTAATACATTGTTAATAAACCATTTAGACAACCCTACAATTGCCCAAACTAATGGATACATCAACGTATAAATAATCAGAATTGGGATGGCTAGTACTTCTAAAAATCCATCAGGATTTAATAAAAAAATACTTTTGGGCGTAAACTCAGAAGTAGCTAAAATGATGATAGTACCGATAAAAGACGCTATTAATCCAGCCGCTATTCCCGAAATGGGCAAATAGGCTTCTATTTCATGATGTAAATATCCTTCCATAAAAATACCATAGGCCACCAAGGAAAGCGTATTTCCAATAAGCATAGTACCGATAAATTTTGAAGGATTTTTAAGATAATTTGAGATAATCTGACCCGTGATTACTCCTTGTTTGGCTTGGAGTTCAAAGTACAGTTTATTGGCAGATACGAAGGCCATTTCTACCCCTGAAAAAAATGCCGAGGCTATAATGGCGATAATTATACTTAGTGCTTGTTGGGAGTCCATATTTTGGGTTAGGAGCTTAGAGATATACCTAACAGAATTGTTATTTCTTTTTCAAATATAGAAAGAATTCTTTAAAAATCACTTATTTTTTCCCTTTCATTAATGCCTTTCTTTGGGCTTGTTTATCATCCTTAGGCTTTTCGGCAGGTTTATTTTTTGCTTCTTCCTCTTCTTTCTTCAAGCGAACTTGCTTGGTATATTGGAAATAAAACAAACAAACCATCGCAAACATTAAAAATGAATAATGATAAAATATTTTATTCCAGAAGGTAGGCTCTAGCCCTGCGGGTAAACCAGCACGTAAATCTAATATCCACATGATGATAAAACCAATGGATGCAAAAAGTAGTAATATTTCTTTCTTACTCATGTTAATCTTAAATATTAATATATCAAAGGTTAACGCTTTTCAATGTAAAATCTCCAAGCGTTAACCTTTGTCACTTAAAAACCTTTGTCTCTCATTAATCTAAACTCTCGGTATCTTCTGATAATGGCCATTACAAAGCCTATAATTAATACAAAAGTACCTAACCAAAGTAGGTTGATTAATGGCTTTTTGATAGCTTTTAAGATAATAAAATCTCGCTGAGTAGTATTGATGGCAAACCCAAACTGACCAGTTTTAGGGTCGATATTTGTAAATTTAGCTCTTACCCCGATTTCATCATTTTCTATCGAAGGCATTGCCACCAACCCTTCTTTTATCACGAATACAGGATTTACTTCATAAGGTCTAAAGTCTTTGCCCATTACTTTAATCGTAGCTTGTACGGCTGCATCGTTAGGGCCTAAAGGTTTGCCTTCATATGTATCTACACGCTTTACTTGGTCTAACACAGCCACATAGTCGTTCAAGAAGAAAGTATCTTTTAGTGCTACGGTAAAGTTTTCTGTTTTACTCCACTCCTTTTCTTCCAAATTTGGGGCTAATGCTACATAAGTGTAAAGGTCACCACCAATCGTATGTTTCAAGGCTGGCGATGGTGCATTACCCATTTTTTTATTAATCTGAAATCTTGGATATAGTGTTGTTATTTTCCCTTCTTTGTCTCTAAAATCAATCTCATAGAATTTATTTTCAGGGAAAACTGGTAAAGTATCGCCCGCTGAATAGTATTTCTTTCCTTGTTGAACGATGTCTTCTAAAGCTACCGCATGGAAATCATTCTCTATTAATTCCACTTGTTTTGGATGCAGGTATTCAGGCAATTCTCGTCCTTCTACTCTTACACCTTTATAAGTAAGTGTATAATCACTCATTTCAGACGGTGTGTTCAACCACAGAATGACGTTTTCTTTATTTTCTTTGTCATTATTTTTTGTAAAGGCTTCATCTTTTTCAGAAATAGCAAAACCACTATTATTGATAGACACCACTTTTGAATAACCAGAAGAAAATAATATTCCTAGAAGCATCATAGCTACGCCAATATGCGTAACTGCTCCGCCTGATAATTTATAATTTCCTTTGAAAATATCTAATAGAATACTTCCATTGGTGATGATAGAGAAAATCCCTCCAAACAATAAGGTAATATAAGTTGGCGTACTGAAAAAATCTCCGACTTGTGTTTTAGCTGTAAAAAATATCGCTACAAATGTTAACACTAAACTCAACAAAAGTGGTGTAAGTAAATGTTTACTAAGCGTCTCTTTCTTGATTTTTCTCCACCAAAATGCTTGTCCAATCCCAGAGAAAACAGCAATGCCTACGCCAAACCATAATTGAAATTTAGAATAATAGGTTGGTGCATCTGCGGGTGGTGCTAGTTTTGAAACAAACCCTAAGCCTTCAACAATTTTATTATACACTGGCAATGATGTAGCGGCAATAATCTGGAAAGCCGACAAGCAAAGCGTAGTAGCACCCATAAAAATCCAAAACTCACGGCTGTATGTTGTTACCTCTTTATCATCTGATGGAATTTGTTTCCAACGGATGATTAGCAATACCACTGCCACGAACAAGAAGAATAACATATAAATCAATAACTGACCAGAAAGCCCTAAATCAGTAAATGAGTGAACGGATGCTTCTCCTAAAATACCACTTCTATTCAAGAAGGTTGAATACAAAACCAAGATAAATGTTGCTACGACCAAGATAAAAGAGGTACGAAGGGCAGCTTCATTATTTTTGTAGATAATCATACAGTGAATGGCGGCTATCAATACTAGCCAAGGCACAAACGAGGCGTTTTCAACAGGATCCCAGTTCCAATATCCTCCAAAATTCAAGGTTTCATAAGCCCAATAGCCACCCATAATAATACCCACGCCTAATACCAAGGCCGATACTAAAGCCCAAGGTAAAGCTGGACGAATCCATTCACTAAACTCTTTTCTCCAAAGCCCCGCAATAGCATAAGCAAAAGGAATCAAGGTAGTAGCAAAACCTAAAAACAGGGTTGGTGGGTGAATAACCATCCAATAGTTTTGAAGTAATGGGTTTAAACCGTTACCATCTTCAGGTATAAAATCTGGTTTCATAGCCCATACTGGTAGGTCGGGCATGGCTTCACGCATTAATAAGAATGGGGATGACCCTATTTTCAAATCAATTAATGGCAGTACTACGCCTAAAATCATTGATGACAAAAACACTTGCACAGCCCCAAATATGGCCATTACGGGCGCTTCCCAATGTTTATTGGTATTGATTAATACGACACCCAATACGGCATGCCAAAATATCCAAAGCAAAAAGCTACCTTCTTGACCTTCCCAAAAACAAGAAACAATATAATAAACGGGTAGCGCTTTTGATGAGTGTGACCACGCATAGTGGTATTCAAAATAGTGCTTGTAAATAATGGTGTACAAGACTGCTATAATTCCTACAACTGCTGCTCCGTGGATATAAAAAGCAAAACGCGAAAAGCGTTTCCAAGAAGCTTGCTGTAATAAATCAGTCGTTTGCACTGATTTGAAGTAGCCAATTGTTGAAATTAATGATGTCACAAAGGACAAAATAATAAACAAATGACCAATATTTCCGATGGTTGTATGTAACATAAAGGGAATTGGGATTTTGGAGTAGGGTTGAATAGACCTAAATACCCACTCCAAAATCGTTGATAAAGTTGCTTTCGCAATGTTCGGATAGCCTAAAGCTGTTGGCTGAAAGCTATTTAATTTTCAAGAGAATTATGACTGTTTTTCGGGTTTTGCTTCTTTAAATTCTACTTTACCATCTTGGTATTTTGAAGGGCATTTTAGTAGAATTTTCTCGCATTTAAACACATTGCCATCCATATTCCCGATAATTACCATTTGCTCTGCTCTGCCCATATCTTGTGGTTTAGGGGCATTATAGATTACTTTTTGTTCACGACCATTGTTATCAATAAGCATAAACTCTAAATGGTTGGCATCTAATACAGGGTTATAAACCAAATCTTGAATATTACCCGAAGCGTCTTTTTTTAATTTCCCAACTACGTGTACTTGGTCATTATCTCCTGCTTTAGCCATATTTTCAGCTACAGAGAAATCAACATAAGTACTTGCTTCGGTACCTGTTGAAACAAGAATGGCAACTGCAATAGCAATTACGATAAGTCCGATGATATGAGTCTTTTTCATATTTGTTTATAGTTAGTGATTGAGTGAATTGTGAGTTAGTGATTGGGCTGACAATCACATTGGCAAGCCAACATCTAACTTCTCTATTACTCATTTCTAAAAAGCTTAAAGCTTATAGCTCAAAGCTCACCGCTATTTTTTAAGTTGTTTTTCTAGCTTAGTAATCTTGCTATCAAGATTTATTAAGTAAACAATAATTCCAGCAAAAATGGTTGCAACAACTGCTACTACTACATAAATTCTACCGTCAGCAAATAATTTATCGGCCATTTCAGGTTCTCCTGCGGCATTATCCTGAGCAAAAAGGCTTACAGAAATCAGTAAGCAAATAATTAACGAAAGTGATTTTTTCATATTTCTAATCTTGATTCAATGCTATCAATTTTCTAATTCTTAGTCGTAAGCTGGTAATCCAAAAAGCCAGACAAATCCAGCCGATACAGGCAGGGTAAAAAACGATTCTCATCGTATGTTCCGTATCCATTGGTTTAAAACCTGGGTTCCCACCATTTCCTGGATGCAGAGAATCTGTCATTCTTGGTAAAATAATCAATAAGGGAATCAACAAAGCTACCGCAAAGATGTTATAAATTGCTGAAATCCTTGCCCTTTGCTGTTCATCTGTAAAAGAGCCTCTGAGGATAATGTAAGCGAAGTAGATTAACAGTCCAATAGCAGCTCCATTCAGTTTCACATCATTTGTCCACCAAGTACCCCAAGTATATCTTGCCCAAATACTACCTGTTGCGATACCAACAATCCCAAAGACAATCCCTGTATTGGCATATTCAGATGCTTTATCATCAAAACTCATTAAAGGATTACGAAGATATTGGATAGAATTCCATACCGAAACACCTAGCATAGCAAACATTGCAAACCACATAGGCACATGAAAATAAAGATTGCGAGCGGTTTCGTGAAGTATCGGCTGACTAGGGATATGTCCTAGAAATCCCCAAATTACTACATAGGCCAATAGCACAACGGCCAAGATTTTATACCAGTTTTGTTTCATTATATTATTTGTGATTGAGTGAGTTGTGAGTTAGTGATTTACTATTTCACGCTACATTTTATCACTCTCTCGTTATTTTTTTTGTAATCTAGTGATTGATAATTTCCATAATCTATTTTATCAACCTCAACTTATATCTTTTCCCTTTTACAAATATTTAAGCCCACAAACTCAAATCTAAAGTCTTACCTCTTGTCTCTAAAAGCCCAAAGTCCTAAAGTCTAGAATCTTGCGTCTTGTCTCTTCCTTCTCCTCTAACTCCTCCACAAAAAAGGAAAAAGAATAATACTTAATACCAATACAATGGCATCTATCGCCAACAGCATCAATACTTCGTCTAAACTGCTTGCTCTATCCAAGCCATCCAAAGCATTTTTAGATATTTTCAATAACATTAATAGCATTGGTAGTATTACGGGGAAACTAAGGATAGCCATCAAGGTAGCACTGTTCTCTGCTTTAGATGCAATACCTGCAATCATTGTTAGTGTACTCGAAAACCCTACTGCCCCCAATACTATACTTGCTAAGTACAGTGGTATATCCTCTACTGGATTACCCATCACTACAGCATATACCCCAAAACCCGCCAACGCTAATACTAACATCAAAAGAGTATTATAAACAATTTTGGAAATAATAATACCTACAGGGCTAGCCAAAGTATAGTAATACAAAAGCCTTCCATATCGCTCTTGCGTAAAACTTTTGGCTATGGCATTCATTGCTGTAAATAATAAAATAATCCAAAACAGCGTATTCCACGTAATTTTATCAATTTGATTAGCTTTCATCCGAAAAGACAAATAACAAACATACACTGTACTAACAATATATAACAGCATACCATTAAGCGCATATTTTTGTCTTAGTTCAAGCGTAATTTCCTTTTCTATTAAAGCTTTAATCTCTTTATACATGCTGCGGAATAAGCAATTGTCTATTTTGCGTATTTTTTTTGCAAAGTTACGACACAAACAAAACGCTTGGTCATGAAACAAAATAATATTTTGACATTCCAAAATGATTTTAGTCATTAATTGTTTCTAATGAAGGAACTCTTTGTTAATTTGCATTTGTTTTAGAATAAGTCTAAATAAATCATTTCAAGATTACATGAAATTGACTATTCGATTCTGTTTTTAGAATTGAATTTCTATTCAGTTGAGTACTGATAAATAAAGCCCATGAAAACCATTGCAGATTTACAAATAGGAGAAAGAGGAATTATCGTTAATTTTACAGACGAAGGTTTGTCCTTAAAATTACTTGAAATGGGTTGTTTACCCGGCACACAAGTAACCATGACACATATTGCTCCTTTTGGTGACCCTATTGCTGTGAAGGTTTCTGGATATGTACTTTCGATGAGAGTAGATGAAGCCTCGACGATTGTAGTTGCTTAACAGTAATTGAAAGATGGTATTTGTGTGTTTCTGTATGAAAAGGCAATTATCAAAAACTGCAAAAATTCAGTGTCATCATCTCAATTACTGAGCTTAAAGCCTCTTTATATAAAGTTCGCTCAAAAAATTGCCGTTAATTTAATTTAAAAAATTGAAAAAATCTCCAAAAATAGCTCTCATCGGTAATCCAAACGCTGGGAAATCATCATTATTTAATTCGCTAACTGGCCTTCGTCAGAAAACAGGTAATTTTCCTGGGGTGACGATGGACAAACTAATTGGTAAATGGAAATTAGAAAGTGGGGATGATGCTGAAATTCTGGATTTGCCAGGTATCTATAGTATTTATCCTAAATCTGTGGATGAACAAGTAGTTATCAATATTTTGGCTAATCCAAAACATCCCGACTATCCAGATTTAGCCATTGTTGTGGTGGATGCGTCCAACCTAAAGCGTAATTTATTGCTCTTTAGCCAAGTACGTGATTTGGGCATTCCTACTGTACTAGCACTAAATATGATTGATGTTGCTGAAAATCAAGGAATTGTAATTAATTCTGTAAAATTAGCACGTGAGTTGAATGTTGAAATTGCCGAAGTGAATGCTAAAAAAGGCATTGGATTAAACGGTTTACGGTTGGCGGTGAATAAAACATTGGCATCTGGCTATAATTCTAATGATACCCTACCAATGACTTATTCAAGTGAATTGGTTGACGAAATCAAACAGAAATATGGCGATACTGACGATTATCATGCTTTACTCTGGCTTTCGGAACATGATAATTTAAGGCAATTCAATACCCAACAAAGAGTAGGCTTTGATGAACTGCAAACAAAGTATGGTTGGAAAACCCAAGAGGCGCAGTCAAAGGAAACTATGGCAAGGTATGCACAATTGAATGAAATTGTGGATAACTGCTTACATGAAATGCCAGTTGAAGAAGACCCTATCAATACTTGGACAGACCGCCTTGATAAAATATTCTTGCATCGTTTTTGGGGTTATTTCATTTTCTTAGCCATTCTATTTATCGTTTTCCAAGCCATTTTTACTTGGGCAACTTATCCGATGGATTTGATTGATGGAGGTATAGCCTCACTCAACGAGTTCCTTAAAACAGAGCTTCCTGATTCTAAACTAACCGATTTGCTCACCGACGGATTGATTTCGGGTATCGGTGGCGTGTTGATTTTCATTCCTCAAATTGCTTTTTTGTTCTTCTTTATTTCAATGTTGGAAGAAACAGGCTATATGTCGAGAGTGATGTTTATCATGGATAAACTCATGCGTAGATTCGGTTTGAGTGGGAAATCCGTTGTGCCTTTAATTTCAGGCGTTGCTTGTGCGGTACCAGCTATCATGAGTACGCGTAGTATTAGTTCTTGGAAAGACCGACTGATTACCATCATGGTAACGCCTTTAATGTCGTGTTCGGCACGTTTACCAATTTATACCGTGTTGATTGCCCTTGTGGTGCCAGAAACGAGTTCCTTATTTGGTATTTTCAATTTACAAGGAGTAGCCTTGTTTGCTTTGTATTTATTAGGCTTCTTTGTTGCATTGGTTTCGGCTTGGATTATGAAGCTACTTTTAAAGGTAAAAGAAAGAAGCTACTTCATTATGGAATTGCCTTCTTATAAAGGGCCTAGGTTTTCACATGTTGCCATAACAATTTGGAATTCTACTAAAGCTTTCGTTTTTCAAGCTGGTAAAATTATCGTGGCTATCTCTATTGTCCTTTGGGTATTAGCGAGTTATGGACCAGGTGATTCGATTGAACGAGCTGAAATTAAAATAAAAGCAGAAAACCCAACATTGACGGGTATCGAGTTGGAGAATAAAATAGCTTCTCAGAAATTAGAAAACTCTTATGCTGGTGTTTTTGGTAAAGTAATTGAACCAGTGATTAAGCCTTTGGGATATGATTGGAAAATTGGGATTGCCTTAATCACCTCTTTTGCTGCGCGTGAAGTATTCGTCGGTACGATGTCAACCATTTATAGTTTAGGTGGCGAAGTAGATGATGAAAACGCTACGGTAATGAACAGAATGCGTGCGGAAATCAATCCTGAAACGGGTAAACCCATGTATGATACTGCGTTGGGCTTTTCACTATTAATTTTTTATGCCTTTGCGATGCAGTGTATGAGTACGCTGGCAATTACTTATCGCGAAACTAAATCATGGAAATACCCAGCCATTCAATTATTCTATATGACTGGCCTTGCTTACATTTCAGCATTTATTGTTTATCAGGTATTGAAATAATAATGTTAATAGTTAAAAATATTGATAGAAGGCAAGCTTAGGTTTGCCTTTTTTTGTTGGCAAAAAGAATGACGCTATTTTGAATTATTGAAGGTTGTTAGCATATTTATATTCACCAAAGCAAGTCAACATGATATTCACTAAAAGAACCATCTCTACTAACGATTGTCATTTTTTCACAAAGCGTTTGAGCGATTAACATTCTATCAAAAGGTTCACGATGATGAAATGGCAGAGAAGATACACACACAATGTGTTCTGCCAAAATCGGAAGTGTGAAGAAACCACATTCTTCAATTTTAATAATAAGTTTAGGTATATCTATTGTCATTGCTAACTTACCAAGGCTTACCTTTACAGCAATTTCCCACAGGCTTACAACACTTATATAAATTTCATTAACAGGATTTTCTATTTCTGTTTTTAGTTTGCCGGGTAAATTTAAATCATTCTCAACAAACCAAATAAAGGTGTGCGTATCAAGTAACAACTTCATTCCATATATTCTTTAAAATCATCTAATGGCTCATCAAAATCATCTTCCATTTTAAACGTGCCTTTCATACACCCTGCTTTAGGATGAAGTTTAGATGATTGATATTTTTTTTCCAAAAACTCAATATAATCTATCACCTCTATTTTAAGATGTTCAGGTAAACTAGATAGTTTTGAAAATAAAGCTAAATCTGACATGTTTTTTAATTTTGCTTTAAATTAAATAATTATACGATAAAATACAAATAGTCAATTACTTACAACAGTTAATCCTCTCTTCACCACCTTAAATCATCAATAATATCACTCGCAATCATAGCCATTTGTCCACGACTATTCGCTGCCAAATCTCCTGCTTCGCCATGTTTAAAAACACCTAGAATAGCCGCTTCTTTGGCTGAATATCCTTGTGCTAATAAAGCTACAATAATACCCGTCAACACATCCCCACTCCCCGCAGTTGCCATGCCTGCATTGCCTGTTGAATTAAAATAAACATCTCCTTCGGGAGTAGCAACAGCCGTTTGATAACCCTTTAATACTACAAATATTTGATGCTTTTTAGCAAACTGTTGCAGTAAGCTCAGCTTGTCAAAATCATCTTTCCATGTCAATCCCAATAATTTTTGAAACTCTTTGGGATGGGGTGTCAAGATAGTATTAGGAGGCAATTGTTTTAATAAACTTCTGCCTTCTTCAGTTCCAAGTAAATTCAAAGCATCAGCATCAATGACCATTGGTTTGTTGGTAGCGGCGATTATTACGCTTTCCAACATTTTATAAACATCTGGGTGTGTGCTGATACCCGGACCAATAGCAATAGCTTGATAGTGTTCGAAATCTTTTTCGGTAAAGTGTGTTGAAATAAAATCCAAGTCATCTGAAGTAGTTAGCGTCATAGCTTCTGGCACAGAAACTTGCATTATTGTATAAGCTATATCTGGCACATAACAAGTAAGTTTACCAACACCCGAACGCAAACAAGCCTTAGCAGATAAAATGGCGGCTCCCATCATTCCTTTTGATCCTCCCAATATCAGGCTATGTCCATAAGTGCCTTTGTGAGAGAATTTTTTGCGATGCTTAGGAAAAATTTGCGCTGTATAAAAATAATAAGATGGGAGTTCATTAATCATTTGCTCCTGTAAGCCAATGTCAAGTACTTCCCATTCACCTACAAATTCATAATTCTGAGGCAACATCAATGCCAATTTGGGCAACTGAAAAGTAACAGTAAAATCAGGCTTGAAAATAACATCTTCTTTATCATTTGCATTATCCATAAACAACCCCGAAGCAATATCTACGGCAATTTTTATGGCTGTCGTTTCATTTAAGGTATTGATAAGTTCTTTTAAGATTCCTTCAACACACCGATTGATTCCAGCCCCTAATAGGGCATCAATGATAATGTTATTTTGTTGAATTTCCGAAAATAACGTAAAATCGTTAACGGTCTTGATGAAATTAACTTTAGCAAAACTTTGAAGGCGTTTCAGGTTTATATCAAAATCAGCACTTGTTTTGTCGGTATATTGCACGACAAAAACTTTTACACAAAAGCCCTGTTGCTTTAATAAACGAGCGATAGCTAAACCATCTCCCCCATTATTCCCCAAGCCACAAAATATGTTGACACACAATTTTGTATTCAAAAAATATTTTTGACCAAACCAATTGACAAAAGTAGCACAAGCCCTTTCCATTAAATCAATAGAAGAAATTCCTTCTTTTTGTATCGTAAAAGCATCCAAGGCTCTTATCTGACTAGCATTAAGAATTTTAAGCGTTTCCATTGATTTATTATCTATAAGTTACTTTTTATTAATCATTGTTTCTGTTACTTCATTCAACACCCTAATTTTTTCTTGAAAGTCGCCTTTAATTGACTTTCGGATTTCTCGCAAATTGTCCAATAATTGTTGAATATCATCTGGAATAATATCATCTAAAAACTCTCGCATCCTTTTTGCCATCGTGGGCGATTTTCCATTGGTCGAAATGCCTATTTTTAAATCTCCTTTTTGTACGATTGACCCTAAATAAAAATCACAAAGGGCTGGTGTATCTGCTACATTGCATAAGATGTGTCTTTCAGCGGTACTGCGTTTGATGTTTGCATGCAATTCGGGGTTATCCGTTGCCAAAATCACCAAATCTCTATTATCTAAATCATTATACTCAAAATTCCGTTCCTCTATAATTACTTGTGGAAAACTCTGCGCATATTCTCTCAATTCGGGTCTTATCATCGTTCCCACCACAGTTACTTTAGCTTCAGGACTATTATTGAGCATCGCCGAAAGTTTTTCTAAACCCACATTTCCTCCGCCCACAAGCAAAACATTTAATTCTTCTAACTTAAGAAAAACGGGAAACAATCGGTTTTTTATGGAAGTATTTTGTATCATCTATTTGTTCGAATAATTGAATGAGAATGTCTATAAATATAAAATTAATATCCAACAATGGCTATTAATGAACAATTTGAAAGGCGAAGATACAAACAAAAAACCTTGCTCGGAATCCGAGCAAGGTTTCAGTAATCAAGCATTTATATAAAAATCGTTATGAAAGATTTTTCTTCTTTAGATTGGCAACAAAGTCCTAATCACTTTTTTGTCAATTTTTCCGACAGATGTTTTCGGGATAGCCTTGGCGAAATCAACCGATGTTGGGATTGTCCAAGCAGTGATTGTTTTATCATCCACATACTTTTGTAAGAAATTCTTTAATTCTTCTTTTGTCAGACTTTGGTCTTGTTTCAATACAATCATGGCATGTGGGCGTTCGCCCCATTTTGTATCTGGAATCCCCACGACTGCCACTTCCTGAACAGCTTCATGTTTGCCAATCAGGCTTTCCAAGGCGATAGAGCTTACCCATTCTCCTCCAGACTTAATCACATCTTTTATTCTGTCAGTTATTTTTAAGGAATGATGCTGATCCATTGTAGCTACATCGCCAGTATGCAACCACCCTCCTTCCCACAAATCTTCCGACTTTTCGGGTTCATTAAAATAACCTTGTGTCAACCACGGTGTTCTTGCTGTTATTTCCCCAATTGTTTCTCCATCATTACTAGCAATGCTTCCATTCTCCGTGAGCAACTGTAAATCAACTAAAATAGCAGGCGTTCCAGAACGCGTACGGGCTTTCACTTGAAAATCTATATCTGGATTTTTTGCATCTTCAGGGTTCAAGTACACTGTTGATAAAATGGGGCAAGTCTCAGACATCCCATATCCAGTAATTACATCTATTCCTCTTTGTAAAGCTGCTTTGGCCAAAGCCTCTGGTAAAGCAGAACCACCAATGACTACTTTCCATTGAGATAAATCAATTTGTTGAGTAGCTGGATGTGAGACAAACATCTGTAAAATAGTAGGCACGCAATGTGAAAAGGTAACTTTTTCTTTCACAAAACATTTCAATACCATTTCAGGATCAAACTTGCCAACATACACTTGCTTAGTATTACACATCGTAGCTACATAAGGAAAGCCCCATGCGTGTACATGAAACATGGGCGTAAGTGGCATATATACATCGGTATTATTAAAACGACAAGCACCAGCAATCGCACTGAATGTTACGCTGATGGATAAAGTATGTAACACTAACTGACGATGAGTAAAATACACCCCTTTAGGGTTACCTGTGGTGCCTGTAGTATAAAAAGTAGTGGCTACGGCATCTTCGTCAAAGTCCTCGAAGTCATATTCATCAGCAGCATTTTCTAATAGAGCCTCATATTCGCCTATTATTGGTAACGAAGTATTATTAATATATTCGCCGTCATCAGTACAAACAATAATACTTTTAACGGTAGTTATTTCATCAAATAAAGACGCCAAAAGTGGCAAAAAATCAACGTGACAAATAATTACTTCGTCTTCAGCATGATTAATAGTATATAATATCTGAGCAGGTGAAAGGCGCCAATTGATGGTATGTAATACATTGCCCGTCATCGGAACACCAAAGAAACACTCCAAATATCTATGAGAATCATAGTCTATGACAGCAACAGTTTTGCCACCATCTATCCCCATGTTTTTGAGAACATTTGCTTGTTTTCGAACTCTCCGATTCAGTTCGAAATAATTATACCGTAACGAGTCCTTATAAACAATTTCGTTATGAGGTTCCAAAATTGTAGAATAAGCAAGGATACTTTTAATCAATAAAGGATATTTAAAAGCGTGACTGGCTGAGGGCAACTTGCGAATATTCATTTAAAATCGTCGAGTTATCACAATTTTTTTATAAAAAATATAAAATTATTAATAATAATACAAAGGTAAATGTTTTGTGAAATTAATGTAATTAAATACAAAATTTTATTTCTAAAATCAACTCAATACTATCTTACTACACGATTGATGATGGCATTAAATTGTATCAATACCTGCAAATTTTGAAACAAATAGATTTAATAATCACTAAATCCAATACGGTAAAGCATTTAAATTATCTAAATCAAAAAGTTTAATGTTTTTTTTATGGTTTTAAGCGAGTCCTGTCTTATTTTTACTCCGTACTTTACAAGGCATAGCATTTATTTAGAATAAAATAAGTAAATTGCTACGTGCATTAAAGCGAAATTTCTGATGCATTCTAAAATCTCAACCTAAAAATTTTACCAAAAAAAAATATTTTAATTATGAACAACTTTACTCAAAGAACACTCTTAGTCATTTTGTTTCTGATAGCGTCTTTAGGTGTTGTCTTAGCGAATGGTTCCACTTCAATTTCAGAAGAGAATAAGAACTCTACAAACACCTCCATTCCAGACGCCCCAACTGTTCAATACGTAGGAATAGAAAGGTGTGGTTATCAATCTATTGGTGATCCACGAAGTGCTGTAGTATTAAGATCGTCAGGTTGTAATACTGGTACTATTACTTGGTATGATTCTAATGGAACGGATCTCGGTCTAAACAAACCAACTACTGAGATAAAGATTTTGGAAATCTCTTCAGACATCACTGTTTATGCAACTTGTAGCATTGGAACTGATGTTAGTCCTCATTCAAATGAATTGAAAGTAAAGCATATATCAGCTCCACCACTCCCACACATTACTCAAGACAAGATTATTGCATGCGATGGTGAGACTGTAACATTAAAATCATCTAATGTAACTAATCCTACCTATGAATATAGATGGCAAAGAATGATTAGTGTTTTTCCCTCTCCAAATTATATAGACCCTTCTACTGAAGGATTCGGAACTCCTGAATTAAAAACCAAGGTTTCTGGGTATTACTATCTTTCAGTAGTTGCTCCTGAATGTCCTCAAGCTCCTGCTTATGCAGACGGTCAGGTTTATGTAGAATTTTACTCATTACCTAAACCTAAAATTACCGTTGGAACACCTACTTTTTGCGAAGACATAGGTACTACTCTGAAAGTTGATAGTATTCAATTTATCAAGAATTATCAATGGTATGTAAATGGTGTAAAACAAGATAATTTAGGCACAGTAAGTCACATTGAAAAATTCAATAAAACAGCTTCTATTCAAGTAGTATCTGTAGAATCTAGAATTGGTTGTCTTTCTCCAATATCTGATGCGGTTTCTCTAAAAGCAGTTACAGTTCCTACAAAACCTGTCCTTACTGCTAGTGCATTAGAATTTTGTGAAGATAAAACTGTTTCTTTAAAAGCAGATAGTAGTGCAGTAACCGCTAAATATCAATGGTATATCAATGGGGTAAAACAAGATAGCTTAGGCACATTAAGTTCAGTAAAATCATTCAACAAAACGGCAACTATTCAAGTATTGGGTGTTGAAAAAGTATTAGGATGTAGTTCTCCACTTTCTGAACCAGTAAAATTAACAGCGCTTGTATTACCAACTAAGCCTGTTATTACCTCATCAAAAGCAAATGCTACTATTTGTGCTGGCGATACATTATCTCTTACATCAACAGCGGGTTTTAGCTACAATTGGAATACAGGTGCCACTACTAGAACTATCGCCAATATTAAAGTTGCAGGCAAATATGCTTTGCAAATAATTGATGCCAAAGGTTGTGTGTCTAAATCATCAGATACTACAACAATTAAAGTAAATGCACTTCCTGCGAAACCTGTCGTTACAGCAAGTGGTCCAATCGCATTTTGTGATGGTGGAACGGTTACTTTAACATCAACCCCAAATGTTAAATATGTTTGGAGTAACAACGAAACGACTCGCTCAATTACTTTAAGTACTTCTAAAGACTTGACAGTTGCCGTTATTGATGCAAATAACTGTACTTCGCCTTCGTCTGACTTAGTAAAAGTTACTGTTTATGCATTGCCTGCTAAGCCAACAATTACTTCAAGTGGAAATTTATCTTTCTGTGCTGACCAAAGCGTAATTATTACTTCTTCGGATTTAATCAATGGCGAAAAAACAAAATATATATGGAGTAGCAAAGATTCAACTAAGTCTATTACAGTAAAAACTACGGGGACTTTCTCTGTAAAAGTAATTGACCCACGTGGCTGTATTTCTCCTTCATCTGACCTTGTATCAACAGTTGCTTTACCTGTACCAGATGCACCAACGATTGCTGCTGATGGCGCAACAATATTCTGTTCAAGAAGTAATGATGATTATAGTAAAATCAATACTGTAAACTTACTAGCAACAAGTCCTTTTGAAGTAACATGGAGCACAGGCTTTGTAGGAAAAACACTTAATTTAGCTTCTATTAATAGCCAAGGTACTTTCGTGGATATTTCTAGAGAATATACTGCATTTGCGAAGAACACTGCTACGGGTTGTATTTCACCGAAATCAGCACCGATTAACATCATTGTTAGAAACAACCCTGATGCATCAGCAGCATCTATTGAAAAAGACGGTACTTATACGTTAAAAGCAGTTAATTTCCCTACTGGAAACGAATATGAATGGAAGTATGGTTCTGAAGTATTAGCATTCAAAGAAGGAATCATTAAAGCCAATAGATTTGGAGACTATACAGCGAGAATTAAAACATTGTTTGCTATTCCTTCAGCACCAGGTGGTCAGTTAGCATGTTTTTCAAATTTCTCTAAAGCATTTTCTTTCAAAGAAGACCCAAGTTTCGCAGGATTATCTATTTATCCTAACCCAAGCAACGGTTTGTTAACCATTGAAACGTTAGCTGATTATGACAATCCAGAGATTTTGATTTATGACCTTTTAGGAAGACAGATTTACGCTGGAACTTTACCAACTATCAAAGGCAAAGTAATCATTGATTTAAGAAATAACAACGAAGGCGAATATATGCTTCGTTTCAAAGCAGCAAATTTTGATTTAACAAAACGTATTATTGTTAATAGATAATTTTAAAAATCATTTTAAAGCCTTCTCAACAAAATTGAGAAGGCTTTTTTATTGGGCTTTTTGTACATTCGTAATTCAAATCATTTAACATTAAATCTTTTCATTAATGACAACCCTTAAATATTTTACCTCCTCCTTATTGCTAATCCTAGTTTCCATCCATACGCATGCTCAATGGCTCAAACAAAATATCAATACGGATGCAAGCTTTAGGGCTGTACATGCTGTATCAGATAAAATCGTTTGGATGGGTGGCTCAAAAGGGACTTTCATTAAGACGATTGATGGAGGAAAAACTTGGGAAGTAAAACAAGTACCTGAAGCCGAAAAGTTGGATTTTAGAGACATCCATGCTTTCGATGCAAACAAGGCTATTTTGATGAGTGCAGGTGAAGCCGAAAAAGGTAATGCTAAAATATACCGCACTGAAGATGGTGGTAAAAGCTGGAATATTGTTTACCAAACTAATGAAAAAGGTGTTTTCTTCGATGGGATTGATTTCTGGGATAAACAAAATGGTATCGCTTTTAGCGACCCTATTAACGGGCATTTCTTTATTATTAAAACAAAGGATAGTGGAAAGACTTGGACACCGATTAATCCAGAGAATATTCCTACTAACCAAGAAGGCGAAGCAGCTTTTGCGGCTAGTGGAACAAGTTTGATTGTTTCAGGTAAAAGCAATGTATATATATGCACTGGTGGAGCCAAAAATTCAAGAATTTTCAGAAGTACTGACCAAGGTAATAATTGGGAAGTAATTAACACAACGATGTCGGCGAGCCAAGCCAGTGGATTGTTTGGCATGAGGTTCTGGGATACTAATCATGGGATTGCTGTGGGTGGTGATTATTTAGAAGTTAACAAAGCTATACCAAATGTTTTACTGACAAGTGATGGTGGTAAAACTTGGGTTGATGCACCCCAAACAAACCCTGCGGGTTTGAAAGAAGGGGTAGCGATTTATAAGAAAAAAATCCTGATAGCCGTTGGACCATCAGGAACTAGTTATTCAAAAGATTTTGGAAAGTCGTGGAAAGCGATCGACACCTCCGCTTTTCATGCTATTAGTATTATGGGAAATGGCATTTGGGCCGTTGGTGGAAGAGGAAACATTGCCAAATTGGATACTTCATTGTTAGAAAAAGAATAAAGCAATTATTTCCCTTTCCAAGAAATCATTAATACACCAGATAGCACAACGAAAGTTCCTGCTAGTTGCCAAGCAGTGATATTTTCATCTAAAAAAATATTCGCCATAATAATGGTGGCTACTGGCCCGACACTTCCAATAATAGACGCATTGCCTGAGCCAATGCGTCTTATTCCTTCCGAAATCATAAACGAAGGAATAACCGTTGAAAATATAGCCATCGCTAGACTCAACCAATAAGCCCCTGCTTCATAAGAGAGCAAACCCTTTTCTCTTGCAACAAAGTAATGCACGATGACCATACCCGTAGAAATAAGCATGGCATAGCAAGTAAATCGGAGAGCACCAACCTTTTGAATCATTTCGCCACTGCCTATTAGGTATAAGGCATAGGTAAAGGCACTTAAGAAAATCAGGATTGAGCCAATCACTAAGTCTTTTTGCAAACCTAATTGTAAGTCAGGGACAAAAGCAATCGCTACGCCCAGATAGGTAATTATTAAAGCTATGTACTGAATTTTATAAATAGGCTTCTTTAAAAAAATGGCCGATATAATTACTACAATAGTAGGATATATAAAAAGGATGAGGCGTTCTACACTGGCAGTGATATAATTTAAACCCCAGAAATCAAACAGTGAAGCCAAATAATATCCGACTAACCCAATAGCAAACATCCAAAACCATTGTCGTGTAGTAAGCTTTACTTGGTCTTGTTGTTTTTGCTGTTGAAAGAATAGAATTATCAGATAAAATGGTGCTGAGAACAACATTCTTAGGGCTAACAAAGAAACAGTATCTACGTGATAATGTAGATAATTATACTTTACCAGAACAGCTTTTCCTGCAAATAAAATTGCGCCTGTCAATACTAAAATTACGCCAACAAAATACTGAAACTTGCTTTTTTCGGTCATGGTTATTCTAAATTAAGGTAAAAACAAAAAGACCTTTCACATTGCTGAGAAAGGTCTTTTCAATAAATTCATATCAAATAGTTACTTATCTCATGCCTTGGGGGCTGATAGCGAGAAGTAACCAAGATGCTGAAATCATTTTCATGATATATATTATTATTTTTTTCTAAAAAATATCTGAATCGGTACACCTGTAAAATCAAAGTGCTCACGCATTTGATTTTCTAAATAACGTTCGTAAGACTCACGAATATACTGAGGTAAGTTACAGAACATTACAAACGATGGTGCTTTTGTTGGTAATTGAGTCATGTATTTGATTTTGATATACTTTCCTTTCCAAGCTGGCGGAGGATAGTTTTCAATCACTTTCAACATCACATCATTCAATTTAGAAGTAGGAATTTTTCGGGTTTTATTTTCATATACCTCCAAAACTTTTTCTACTGCTTGGAAAATACGCTGCTTATCTTTTACAGAAGTAAAGATAATTGGCATATAATTGATTGGTGCCATTCTTTGACGAACTGCATCTTCAATGCGTTTTGCCGTCATTGAATCTTTCTCAACCAAATCCCACTTATTAATCATCAACACGATACCTTTCTTAGCTTTATCAGCCATCGATACGATGTTCATATCTTGTGCTTGCAAACCAGTCTGAACGTCAATGGTTGTAGCATCAACAATAATTACTGCTACATCACATTCTTCCATCGCCTTGATTGAACGTAATATTGAATAATATTCAATGTTATCATCAATCCTGGCTTTTCTACGAATACCAGCGGTATCTGTAATGATAAAATCTTTCCCAAATAAGGTATAGTGATTATCAATTGCATCACGCGTAGTTCCTGCTATATCTGTTACGATACTTCTTTCTTTTCCTAATAACGCATTCAAGAAAGATGATTTACCTACGTTTGGTTTACCTAAAATAGCAATTTTAGGAATACCAGCATTCGGATTTTCAATTCCTTCTTCAGGGAAATTACTTACTACAGCATCTAATAAATCTCCTGTTCCCGAACCACTTTCTGCTGCAATAGGATAAGGCTCGCCCATTCCTAATTCATAAAACTCAACAGCTTCCATACCTTTTTCATAAGTATCAGCTTTATTGGCTACAATATAAACAGGTTTTTTTGAACGACGAAGCACTTTTGCAAAGTCTTTATCTAAATCTGTAACACCTGTAGAACAATCTACCACAAATAAACAAACGGCGGCTTCTTCGATTGCCATTTCTACTTGTTCACGGATAGCTCCTTCAAAGGTATCATCAGAACCATGTACATATCCACCAGTATCAATAATGGTGAAATATTTACCAATCCATTCACCATATCCATAGTGACGGTCACGTGTAACGCCTGAAACGTTATCCATAATGGCCTTTTTCTGTTCGATAAGGCGATTAAAAAGGGTAGATTTACCCACGTTTGGGCGACCTACAATTGCAACAATGTTTGACATTTTTTAATTTTTTGAGCTGTTCCCTGCGTACCTTTTATGATTAATTTCCTGAATATCAGTCGCTCAATCTTGGCTTAACAAGCACCTCAACGTTAAAGATTACAATATACTGTTAAAAATTAGGGTAGAATGGCTATCAGCTATCAGCAGTGAGCTTTCAGCTTTGAGCTAATTATATTTTAAAAATCATTTAAGTATTAATTTTCAAATTAGCACACTTTCAAATTTTCAAATTCATTAGTCTTGACTATAACCAAATGATTTCACTTTTTGTGCTTTTGAACGCCAATCTGGTTCTACTTTGATAAATTGCTCTAAGAACACTTTTTTACCAAAGAATTTCTCCATCGCTTCACGTGCCTGAGTACCTACCTTTTTGATAGATTCTCCTTTATGACCAATCAAAATGGCTCTTTGCGTTACTCTTTCCACATAAATTTCCGCCGAGATTCTGATAAGATTGTCTTCTTCTTTGAAAGAGACGATTACTACTTCGCAAGAATAAGGAATCTCTTTTTTATAATTCAAGAAGATTTTTTCTCTTAAAATCTCTGATGCAAAAAAACGTTCGGGCTTATCAGTTAATTCCTCTTTATCAAAATATGGAGGATGTAATGGCAATTGTTCAACGATAGAATCAAAAATCTGACCAATATTTTCTTCTTTCAAGGCAGAAATCGGAATAATAGCTTGTGTTGGGAAACGTTCGCGCCAATGGGCTATTTTTTCTTCAACCTGTTCTGGAGTTGCTAAATCAATCTTGTTAATTAACAACAAAACAGGCACATGGTCAATTCTGGCTAATTTATTGATAACATCGTCTTCATCGTATTTCTCAAAAATATCCGTAACAAATAATATCACATCGGCATCTTCTAAAGAACTATGCACGAAGGTCATCATTGATTTATGTAACTCGTATTTTGGAAGAATAATTCCAGGGGTATCAGAGTAAACCAATTGAAAATCAGTGCCTTTATGCGTACCATTCAAGATACCCATGATACGATGGCGAGTAGTTTGTGCCTTTGAAGTAATAATTGAAAGGCGTTCACCCACCAAGACATTCATCAAAGTAGATTTTCCAACGTTTGGTTTTCCGACAATACTGACAAAGCCAGCTTTATGATTAATTGTTTCCATCATTATCCTCGTTTATTTGTCAAAATTACTGAAATCAGTAGAGGAAGGAATCAAGATAGTTTTGGGGAGTAGCTAACGAGTTCCCTACGGGATGACAAAACGAATTGTATTAATTTTAAAATAAAAAGACGAGTCGTATGACTCGTCTTCTCTCTGTAGCAGGAACAGGACTCGAACCTGTGACCTTTGGGTTATGAGCCCAACGAGCTACCTACTGCTCCATCCTGCGGTGTTGTTTCCATTTGATTGGACTGCAAAGGTACGAAACTTATTTTATTCTGCAAGCATTCACTGAAATAAAAATCTAAAATATTTTACATTTAATTTAAATTATATTTCAACTAAATGACAATCAGCAACTTATAACGTTAAAATATTTTCAAATAAATTCATTCTCAATGTCCTTCAAGACCTGCCATCAAGTCTTTTGCCTTTTTAACATTGTTATTTATCTTGTCAGATTCCACTAAACCATCGCGCAATCTTACAATTCTGTGTGCATATTGAGCAATATCATCTTCGTGTGTTACCATTACAATGGTATTACCTTTAGAATAAAGCTGATCGAACAAATCCATGATTTCGTAAGATGTCTTTGAATCCAAGTTACCAGTTGGCTCATCGGCTAACAAAATAGAAGGATCGTTTACTAATGCTCTAGCAATGGCTACACGTTGGCGTTGTCCCCCCGAAAGTTCATTAGGCTTGTGTCCAGCACGGTTTTCTAGTCCAACACCTTTTAAGGCTAACATTGCTTTTTCAATACGGTCGGCTTTATTATAACCAGCATAAATCAATGGCAGTGCTACGTTTTCTAAAGAAGATTGGCGAGGCAATAAGTTGAACGTTTGAAAAACAAACCCAATTTCCTTATTACGAACAGTGGCCAATTCATTTTCAGTCATTTCACTTACATCTTGATTATTTAGTATGTACCTGCCAGTAGAAGGGGTATCCAAACAACCAATTATGTTCATCAATGTAGATTTCCCTGAACCCGACGGTCCCATAAAGGCTACGTATTCGCCTTTACTCACTGAAATACTTACATCTTTACAAGGCTTGAATTACTTCTGCACCCATTACGTAACGTCTTGAGATATGGCTAGTTTCAATAATTTTCATTTTTCCTGAGTGGTAAAGATTTGTATTCAATAGGCTAATAAAAGAAAACGCAATTTATTTTTCTTTTTTTGACCCACTAATAGTTTACATTAAACAAACTTAAAAAATTACTGAAAACCAGCACTTACCTTTTCTATGGATTGTATTTTAGCTTGGTAGGTCGGCAGAAAACGCTGATAGTCGGTTGGAGATAATTTTTGTAGTATCTTCAATCCATCTGTCGCATACTCTTTCATTCCAATATCTAAGGCTTGTAAAATATATAATTGATATAAAACATGCGAATCTTTCCGCCAAGTTATCGCATTCAATACGGCCTGATAAGCCTTTTCTCCTTGTTTTTGTTGATTAAAAATCTGTATGGCTTTTTGTACTACCAATTCATTAAGGGGGTGCTGTTTCAAGCCATCAGTAGTCAGGTTTTTCAACGCTGAAATATCTACTTTTTCTACTGATTCTTTTTTCAGCAAAGTATTTAATAATAATTGATAATACTTCCCTTTTTTATCAGTAGAATCGGCAGCGGCTAAAGAATACAGGTTTTGGAAAGTCGATATTTTATCCCCTTTGTAATATTCCTGAACAATGTTTGCAAAGTGTAAATCCTCTGCATGTGCTTCATTGTCTTCTAATTCAGATAATCTTAACAAAGGAAACTTCTCTCCTTTTGACTTCTGAAAAAGTGTTTGGTTGTATATCCAAGCGAAGTCTGATATATTGCTTAATACAGAATCTGGCGATAATATTACCTTCCAATCATCCTTTGAAGCACCTTCCACATTAGCAATATTCTTAAGCGCAGCAATATTAGCCTCATAGGAAGCATATTGAATATTTTCAGGCTTGGCTAGTAACTCCTTTATCGTTTGTTTCTTTCCATTCATTGCCCAAAACGCTAAAAGATTACTTGACGGAACTGCTGGTTTTTGGGCATTCTTAATCGCCATGTTGTAATACAACACTGTAGAATCTATCAAATTAGATTTGTTGTATAAATATGCTAGATTATTCTGTAATTCACCCGAATTAGGGAATTTTTGTAATCCTTCTTTCAGCGTAAACATGGCATCAAAAAAATGTTCTTCTTCATAAAAAGAACGGCTCAAGCCTTCATAAGCAAAGGCAGAAGGGTTTTTCGCTAAAGCTTTTCTAAAATAAAGGGCTGCTCTTTCATTATCATTTTGCCATAGTGCCAAAGACGCCAAGGCATAATTGGTTTTATGGTTTCGATATTCATAGATTAGGGCTGACTGGTATTCAGATTCTGCTATTCTGAATTGCTTATCAAAGGCATAATAATCACCCAAGGCGTTATAATAAGCGGCATTGGCTTGTTGGAATGGAAAGAAATTTTTCAGCACCAACAGTGCGGCAATCACGATAACAGATAATACTCTGGTAGTCCAAATAGGTAAGTTTAGGGGTTTAAAAACTACTTTATGTACCTCAAAACCTTGCTTAAAAATTGGTAAGAAGTTTACTAAAACATACATAAAAAACAATATACCCATTGCCAAATGTGTATAGGTAATGGCATCTTCTAATACCTCAATCATTGGGTCATTTCCTGTAGCAAAGGCTTGTCCGTTAGTGGCAAAAGTAATGATGGCCAAGCCGAGGTAAATAAATGCTCCTGACGATTCAAAATCGATAATTTCTTTATTGCCAGCTAATCTTTTTTTGAAACCCCAAATACCTAATGTTGTGGATACAACAAGTAATATAAAGGGGTTAATGTAAATCATTTCCCAATCAATGGTTTTATTGTTATGCAAAAAAACTAACAACACATTGATAAGGTAAATAGCGGAAATCAAGATAAAATTCTTTAAAGCTTGTGGACTCTTAGCTGAAGTAGTAAGCACTAAAAAACCTTGGACGATTTCGTAGGCAATCATAAAAATAAATACGGTACTCAATACCATTGCACCTGCTGTTCGGTAACTGGCTAATAGTAAAAAAGGACTATTTACCTTGGCAGTATAAGCAATGAATAAGGTTACTAATACTGTTATCAATAAGAAACTTATAAACCTTGTAAGAATATTAATAGCAGGGCGAAAAGCATGAAAGTAATAACTAAGCCCTGCATAGAGTACAATCAAACTTATGGTAAAATATCGGTTAGTTACATTATATAGTAATTCAAAATTGAAGGTAACCAACAATAAAATAACAAGCCCCATCGCCATTAAATACCAGAACCGTGCAAGTGCTGAAAGTGCCGATAGTATTAGGATAGTACCAAAGGCAAAAAGTCCTATAAAAATATAATTACCAAGAAGATTAATCTCCATGGTCGAAGCTAAGAATTGCTCGGTAACAATAAAAGTTTTGGTAGGAAACGAAAGCGTTTCTTTGCCAATATTAAATTGGTCGAGTATGAAAGGAACCTCTCCTAGTTCACTAAGTATGTTCCAATGGATGACATTTTCCAAGCCTTTAAAATAAAAGAAAATGAAGGCAATTAGGGTCAATAATAAAATACTTAATGAAAAAAAATAAAGTATGCGAGAAGGTTTCTGCCAGTTTCTCCAGAATTGTATTGAATGCATATTGATACGATAATTAAAGCTTTATTAAGGCAAGGCGATTAAGCTGTTTTAAAAAATATCATGTCATTCATTCTCTAGCAAGGGACTTAAGTCTCTCGCTAGGAATAATTGAACTTAGTAGTAATGTCTTTGTCAATACTACTAATGCACAAATTTGGTAATTATTATGCTTTGTTGAAAGTCTGACAAATTATTTACGGTTTAAAGTATTTTTTTATCCAAACTTCCTTAAGTCTATAGGAAATAACATTATAGTAAACCGTCAAAATTACTGAATTTGCAAAAAGAGTTGAAATGGATACTTTTAAGAAGATATCGAGCAAAAAGTGATTCTGTCCTAAAAACCATGAAAAAATCATAATTTTTAAGGCTCGCTCTTAAACCAATCCAACAAAACGATACTTTTTAAGCAAAAAATATGGTAAAAATCCAAAAACAGAATTGTTAATTTGAATTTTACCAAGTAGTTTTGCAGTCTGAAATACTACGTTAAGTACATAAAAAACGTAATCACTTGACAATCAGATAACAAAATCACAATACAAATGGCAAATGCAGTCAATATAGGGAAAGTTACGCAAGTAATCGGACCGGTTGTGGACGTGAGCTTCGAGGGTGCTAACTCTCATCTCCCCACAATTTTGAATGCCTTGGAGGTTACAAAAGCCAACGGCACCAAAGTTATTCTCGAAGTACAACAACATTTAGGTGAAGACCGAGTTCGTACCATTGCAATGGAAGGAACAGAAGGACTTCAAAGAGGTCAAGACGTTTATGACTTAGGACAATCTATTTCTATGCCAACTGGAGATTCGATTAAAGGTCGTTTATTCAACGTAATTGGTGAAGCAATTGATGGTATTCCCCAGCCTGTTTCGGAATTGAATATGCCTATTCACCGTCTTGCTCCAAAATTCGAAGATTTAGCAACCTCAACTGAAGTGCTTTTCACAGGTATCAAAGTAATCGACTTGCTTGCTCCTTATGTAAAAGGTGGTAAAATTGGTTTATTTGGTGGTGCTGGTGTAGGAAAAACTGTTTTAATTCAAGAACTTATCAACAACATCGCTAAAGCTTACGAAGGGCTTTCGGTATTTGCTGGTGTTGGTGAGCGTACACGTGAGGGTAACGACTTATTACGTGAAATGATTGAATCAGGTATCGTTAAATATGGTGATGCGTTTAAACACTCTATGGAAGAGGGTGGATGGGATTTGAGCAAAGTTGATCAAGAAGCTTTAAAAGAATCTCAGGCTACATTTATCTTCGGTCAAATGAACGAACCTCCTGGAGCCCGTGCTAGAGTTGCTTTATCTGGATTAACTATTGCTGAATACTTCCGTGATGGTGATGGCGAAGGAAAAGGTAGAGATATCCTTTTCTTTATCGATAATATCTTCCGTTTTACTCAAGCAGGTTCAGAGGTATCGGCTCTTTTAGGTCGTATGCCTTCGGCGGTAGGTTACCAACCAACGCTTGCTACTGAAATGGGTGCGATGCAAGAACGTATTGCTTCAACAAAAAGAGGTTCAATTACTTCAGTACAGGCCGTTTATGTACCTGCCGATGACTTAACTGACCCTGCTCCGGCTACTACGTTTACTCACTTAGATGCTACGACAGTATTATCTCGTAAGATTGCTGAATTAGGTATCTATCCAGCCGTGGATCCATTAGATTCTTCATCACGTATTTTATCTGCAAGTATTTTAGGTGATGTTCACTATAACACTGCTCAACGTGTTAAAGAGATTCTTCAACGTTATAAAGAATTACAAGATATTATCGCCATCCTTGGTTTGGACGAATTATCTGAAGATGATAAATTGGCAGTATCTCGTGCTAGACGTGTACAACGTTTCTTGTCACAACCATTCTTTGTGGCTGAACAATTTACAGGTTTAAAAGGAGTATTGGTTGATATTAACGACACTATCAAAGGATTCAACGCAATCATTGATGGTGAGTATGACCACCTTCCTGAAGCTGCTTTCAACTTAGTAGGTAGTATCGAAGATGCTATTGCTAAAGGAGAAAGATTAGTAGCTGAAGCATCGAAATAATTTGAAAATTTGAAAGTGTGTTAATCTGAAAACGATTGGGACACTTTTGATTTGAATTCTTTTCAAATTTTCAGATTTTCAAATTTTCAAATTCTTATAGAAATGAATTTACAAATTATTACTCCCGACAAGAAAGTGTTCTCTGGTGAAGTAGAAGTTGTTACGCTACCAGGTACAGATGGTTCTTTTCAAATTTTGAAAGACCACGCTCCTATCGTTTCGACATTAGGAAAAGGAACATTAGCGGCTGACAAACAAGAATTCATCATCGATGGTGGTGTTGTTGAAGTATTGAACAACAAAATTTTAGTTTTGGCTGAAGCTGTATTGTAATAAAATATCGTTATTGAAAACCTGTTTTCAATAAACAAGCTATTAAAAGCACAGACTCTTTGGGGTTTGTGCTTTTTTTGTGATAATCAAGTAAAGTATATTTTGTAAAAATGCTGAAACTCTATTCGTAATTATATTTAGTTAGAACTATTAGTAATTTCTTCAAGCAATTAAAGAGGAGTATTTCATAAAATGCATATATATCCTTAATTTAATTAAAATTCTAACATTAAACTCTAATTGCAAATGCCCTCCCCTGAGATTACCAGAACTACTATTATGCAAGCTTCTCTTTTCTGTAAAATAATCCAAGCTAAAAAAGGAGAAGAACAGATATGGAAAAATTGGTTTTCCTCTAATGGAGAAATAAAATTAAACAATATTGTTATAAACCAAGCCATTAAACTAGATACTGAATACGAGTATACTTATCCAATAATATTAACGAATTGTTCTATAACAAGTTTAACATTAAACAGAGGCAGTTTCAATAGTTATGTAAAGTTCGATACCTCCCAAATAAGTCATATCAGAATAAATTCTGATACAATTTTCTATAACCAATTATTCATAACAAATTGTGAAATCGGCAATTTGTTTCTTGATGGTTCTTACAAGGATGAAGTTTACATATTTTCTAATAGATTCAAAAATATTTTTGAGACACGAGACCCTACTTTTTGGGATAAAATAATATTTAACAATAACACTTTTGAAAATTCCATAAGATTTTGGGGAGGTGTTTTTAAAAGAGAGTTTTTTCTTTATGATTCAATGTTTAAAGGAGATGTTTCATTTCAAAACACTTGCTTTGAGAAAGGTTTAAAAATTGGGGAAAATAATATTTTCGAATCTGAACTTAATTTTCAATCTGGAAGATACGAATCGTTATTAATATTTGGTGGACAGTTTAAAGAGGTTGATATTAATGGAGGTGTTTTTGGACGACTTAGTTTTTCAGATAATATGAAAATAAATGATAGATTAAGACTATCTTTTTCTTTTAATTTAACCATAAATGACTTACAAATAGATTTTACAAAAATCAATTGTAAAAATTTTTTAGTTGAAAATAGAAATGGACAAATTTCATCTCTCAAATTAGAAGGAATAATTCCAAAAGACACTTACTGCGAGTTTGTTAGTATTAATACTCCCACAAATATTAATATTGATAATCTAACAAATTTTGGGTACATATATTTTAAAGATGTTACGTACTCTACACCAAAATTTAGCAATGAACAATTAGGTTTTTGGGTCATCAAAAACTCAGATTTAGGGAAAACTACTTTCATGGGTTCTGATTTTTCAAGATTATATCTAGATTTTAAAAGCTCAAAAATCACTGAATCATTTTTATCAGATACTATTATGCCTTCAGAAATTAAGTCACATGATGGTGTAAATAGTTCTGAACAACAACGCCTTGGCTACGGGCAACTAAAAAAAATCTATGAAAATAGAGGTGATGCGGTTAGTGCTTTAGAGTATTATGCTAAAGAAATGAACGCATTGGAAAAAAGTAAAAAGATTAGTCTTTGGGAAAAAATAAACTTGTTCTTGGGAAGAATATCAACTAATCATGGAACAAACTGGGCTAGAGGATTATTTTCAACAATGATATGCACACTATTATGTTTCTCACTAATAAGTTTAAGTAGTGGTATTTCCTCTTCATTCACAAAGGTTGGATGGATATTCTTTTGTAATAACTCTATACCTGCTTTCTTAGAATTTTTCAATCCTCTACATAAATCAAAAGACATTATTTCAATTCTAAAAAGCACAAAACCCGAACTAATCAAGCTTACATGGGCAATTAGCGTTGTTGATTTTCTCTCTAAAATTTTCATAACTTACTTTGAATATCAACTAATCCAAGCTTTTAGGAAGCATGGTAAAAAATAATTTCACTAAATATATTTTTTTCTCCGAAATTCCGCTGTTTGAGCGAAGCGAGTTTCGGAATTTCTTGATTTTCTTTTGTTACTTTTCTTGTATCAAGACAAGAAAAGTAAGAAGTGTACAATAAAATCTCAGAAAAACCTTTCATTCAAGCTTTTAAAAAGAATTCTCATTAAAAAGCGTTTGTCCAAAAATCTTTTATTCCCTATCTTTGTACCAGAAATGAAACAAATGATGATACAAGCAGTTTTTACAAGTAACTTTTGGGAAATGTCCAAAGATTTACCTTCAAAAAAAGGCTGTTTTATCGTTTCTAAAAATATTTTTATTAGGAGGTCAAATTAATTGACCTCCTTTTTTATAGTACAATCTTTACAGTAACCAAGAAACAATCAAATGAAAGTAACACAAAGCCAAGCAGCTATTTTGTTGTTGGAAGACGGTACAGTTTTTAGAGGGAATGCCCTTGGAAAAATCGGGACGAGTGGCGGAGAAATTTGCTTCAATACAGGTATGACTGGCTATCAGGAAATTTATACTGACCCTTCATATTTCGGACAAGTAATTGTAAATACGACTTCTCATATCGGTAATTATGGAGTTGTTAACGATTTAGAAGAAGAGTCTGGCTCTATAAAAATTTCAGGAATGGTTTGTAATGAATTTTCACCTATCCATTCACGTAAAACATCTGATGGCTCTTTGCAAAATTACTTTGAGAAAGCTGGAATCGTAGGAATCTCAGGAGTTGATACGCGTCAAATTGTACGTCACATTCGTGAAGTAGGTGTGATGAACTGTATTATTTCTTCTGAAATCTTAGATGTGGAAGAATTAAAAAAGGAGTTGGCTAAAGTGCCTCAAATGGAAGGACTTGAACTTTCATCACAAGTTTGTACACAAGAATCTTATTTCTTGGGCAACCCTGATGCTGAACACAAAGTGGCTGTATTAGACTTAGGTGTAAAGAAAAGTATTCTAAGTAACCTTACTGATAGAGATTGTTATTTGAAAGTATTCCCTGCTAAAACGCCATATTCAGAAATGAAAGCGTGGAATCCTGATGGATATTTTATCTCGAATGGCCCTGGCGACCCTGCGGTAATGCCTTACGCTATTGAAACAGTAAAAGAGATTGTTGATAACAATAGCCCTACTTTTGGTATCTGTTTAGGACACCAAATTTTGGCACAAGCGTCTGGTCTTTCAACGTATAAAATGAAAAACGGACACCGTGGTTTAAATCACCCTGTGAAAAACTTGGTAACTGGTTTATCAGAAATCACTTCACAAAACCATGGTTTTGCCGTAAAAATGGGAGAATTGGAAGCGAACGAAAATGTAGAACTTACTCATATTAACCTAAACGACAAAACCGTTGAAGGTTTAAGAAGAGTAGACAAACCTGCTTTCTCAGTTCAGCACCACCCTGAAGCATCACCAGGCCCACACGATTCTCGTTATTTGTTTGATAATTTTGTGGAGATGCTTTAATTTTAGACTTTAGGATTTTAGACTAAAGGACTTGAAGATTTTTGACTTGAGGACTTGAAGATAAAAGGTTTTAGGCTTTCTATCTTCAAGTCTTTTGTTATTAAATAATCTTAAAAGTCACAAAATCCTAAAGTCTTCAAGTCCTAAATCCTAAAGTCCCAAATAAAAATGGAAAGAGTAAGAATTACTGACGACGGTTTTACTACTTTATTCAGTACAGAGTTTAACCAATATTATCATTCCGTTCGTGGTGCTTTAGACGAAACCCAAAGAGTATATATTGAATTGGGATTGTTGGCTAAAATGCAAGAAACGAATGAGATTAATATTTTAGAAATAGGTTTCGGCACTGGCTTAAATGCCTTGGTAACAGCCTTAGAGGCACAAAAGAACAACCTCACAGTGCAGTATACCACTCTTGAGCCTTTCCCCATTTCAGAAGAAGATGTATCATCATTGAATTATCAAACTGGTGCTGAAACTGATTTGCTTCAAAAACTTCATCATGTAAAGTGGCATGAAAATATAGAAATATCACCTAATTTTTCACTTCAAAAAGTAAACTGTACACTTCAAGAATTTAAGACATCACAACTATTTGATGTAGTTTATTATGATGCCTTTGCTCCTTCTTCACAACCAGAACTCTGGACGGTAGAGACATTTACCCATGTGGCATCTTTCTTAAAAAAAGGAGGATTTCTTACTACTTATTGCTCAAAAACAGTGGTAAGAAGAGCGATGGAACAAGCAGGATTTAAAGTAGAAAAGCATATAGGTATATGGGGGAAAAGAGAAGTAGTAAGAGCCATTAAGCTCTAAAAAGTTCAAATCCTTCCTATTAGGTGGTGACTTAAGTCCTATTGATTACCCACATCTTTTAAAAAGTTGAAATGAAGATGTGATTATTGAAAAAAATGGTTTAAATAGGCTTAAATCGCCTTTCAAACTGAGCTTTGGTCGCCTCATTTCATAGCCTGACTACGTGAAGCTCTTATTCCTAGCGAGGGACTTAAGTCCCTCGCTAGAGATAAAATTCTTGATTACCCGTTATTTATACACTTGTGGGTAATCAATAGGACTTAGGTCACCGCCTAATAGAAAGAATTTGAGAATTAGCCGTTCTAGTTTCTTATGCAGGCGTTACTTCACAAGGATATCCAAATAAACAATTTCCTTTTACCAATTTAGAGACTACTGGCGGTACTAATTCCTCCCATCCCGGTTCGCCAGACTGTATCAATTTCAATACCGCATCGGTATTAATTTTCAGCAAGTCCTTATCATATTGTTTAATATCTGCAAACTTATCGTTGTCTTGCAAATACTGGAACAACCCTTTCAGGTGCGAAGGAGGAGTAAATTCTTTAGTAGTTACAATTTCTCCTTCAGCATTCAACATGGGGTGCAAATACAATTTAATTTTAGGAGCAAACAATGTCGAGAAAGCCGCAAGAATTCCCCCTGCAATATTCGTATAATGCTTTTCCTCAAAGATATAATCGAGGTTAGGCATTCCCAGAATCAAACCCATCCTTAATTTAGTAAAACCACATAGGTATTGTACTAGACGATAATATTCATGGAAGTTTGAAATCAATACCGTGTGACCGAGTGAACATAAGATATCAACACGGTCTAAGAAATCTCTTTCATTGATTTGCTCTCCACCAGCTTGTAAATTCTTTAAAGTAAGCTCGGCTAATAAAACCACTTTATCATCATCCACATCAGGCTCAGCTTCAAACTGCTTCAAGCCCGTTTTTATCATATCTAAGGAAACATTAGTCACTGGTCTGAAACGACCACGCACTGCTACAATATGTTTTTTATAGAACGCTTCTGAAGGTTGCATCACATTGCCATCTGGACCAAAAAGTGCTGCATTGGTAAATCCATTTTTTACAAGGTGAAGCGACATTAAGCGGTCGTCTACCTCTTTAAAATCTGGCCCACGGAAACGAATCATATCAATCTCAATTCTATCTGATGATAAATCATCCATCAAAGATTGAAGTAAAATTTCGGGTTGAGCATTGTAATAAAAACAACCATACATCAGGTTTACACCGATAACCCCCAAAGCCTGTTGCTGTAGTACGTTATCATTGTCTTTCATTCTTACGTGAATAACAACATCGTTTGGTGCACCATTTGGCTCAAGTTGGAAACGCAGGCCAATCCAACCATGAGGGTCATTCGTTTTTTGATAGTTTAAAGCAGCCACTGTATCAGCAAAAGCAAAAAATGTACGTTCTGAGGCCATTTCCGTCAAGCGTACATTCAATAACTTATACTCACGCGTAAGCATTTTCATTAGGCGAGCTTCTACTACATATCGCCCTGACTCTTCTTCTCCATAAATCGCATCCGAAAAAGCCATATCGTATGCTGAGATGGTTTTTGCAATTGTACCTGATGCTCCACCAGACTTAAAAAAATTAGCCGCAACGTCTTGCCCCGCCCCGATTTCAGCAAAAGAGCCATAAATCCTGCGGTCGAGATTGATGCGAAGAGCCTTCTGTTTTGTGCCTAAATTTCTATCGTAATTTACCATGAAATTATTCTCCTTTTTTAATTGTACATTATCACTAAAACCATTTCCTAATTTACAATTCTAAGGTCAAAGCTTGACAAAAATCTACCAAAAATATAACTCTTTACTAAAAAAGTAATACAAAAATATAATTAGCCATAAATATGTATCCTTTTTAAAAGGTTAAGCGTCATCTTCTGATATAGCTAAGAGCTGTCTATATATTTTAAACACCTAACAGCTTAGTAGAATTCATTTTTCAGCGAGGTTTTACAACTTTGCTGGCTTATGATATAATGTTAATCCTGCGATGGGACTTTCCATAATTATTCCTATGCTAAAACCTTTTTCGATGGCTACCCTTCTAAGAATATCTGAATAATAAAAAGCGACAGAACCCGTAAAATGAACTTTGTGTTGCTGATAGTCGGGATACTTCAATAAGTATTTTTCAAAGAATAAACCAAAAGCGTCTGTTACTAATTTAAACGTAAATTGATTATTTCGATTATCAAAAATAAATTTTGAAAAAGAAGCAAAATAGCGATTGGGAAAAGGCTTCTGATAAGCATTCTCTAATACCTCCAGACGGTCTTTGACACCGAAACGCTTTTCAAATTTTTCACGAATATCTTGTGGCATTTCTTTGTGTAAATAACTTAATACTAATTGTTTGCCCAGATAGCCTCCGCTGCCTTCGTCGCCTAACCAAAAACCTAATGGTGGTACCTGAAAAGCAATATCATTCCCATCATAAAAACAAGAATTGGAACCCGTTCCTAAAATACAGGCAATGCCAGCAGTGTGTCCACACAAAGCACGTGCTGCCGCCAACATATCACTATGAACCTCAATAGATGTTACCTCAGTGAAAATTGCTTTAAAAGCCAAACGAATAATTTCTGCTTTTTCATCGTTGGTTACGCCCGTACCATAATAAAAAACCTCAGAAACTACCTGATTGTTAAGAGAAGGCAATAAATTTTTCTGTAATTCTTCAATAATAGAATCGGTAGTTTGATAATATGGATTCAACCCAATCGTTTTGACTTGAGATACGCTTCCGTTGGGAGCAATCATTCGCCAATCTGTTTTACTTGAGCCACTTTCTGCAATTAAAATCATTGTTAATTGAATAATATTTTGTAAAAAAAAGAAGAATTTATATTAATTTTACAGCTGTGTTCAACACCTCTGAGACACAATTATACAACAAAAAAACAAATGCCTTCTATTCTGAGGTAAGAAGCACCTTTAAAACAATGAAAAAACTACTACTGCTATTATTTATTATTCCTTCTTGCCAACTCTTCGCCCAACTTAAAATTGCTACAACTTCTACCAATCTTTGTGAGGGAACTAATGTAACTTTTGATGCAACTGGCATTCCGACAAATGCCTCAATCCAATGGCAAAAAAATGGCATTGATATTCAAAATGCTAATGCAAAAACTTATCAAACTTCAGCTTCAGGGAATTATTCTGTAAAAGCAGTGAGTGGTACTAACAGTTGGGTCAGAAAAACTCCGACTGAAGAGTATGACCATCTATTAGATGTTTATTTCATAAACGAAAAAATTGGCTATGCAGTAGGTGCTAATGGAACTATTATTAAAACAATAAATGGTGGTGCTAATTGGGAAAGCCAAATATCAAAAACGACTGAAATTCTTCGCGCTGTTTTCTTTACTGATGAACAAAATGGATGGATAGTAGGTATGCGTGGAGAGATATTAAAAACTAGTGACGGTGGGAGTAATTGGGTAAAGGCTCCTAAAACTTGGACTTATGACAGATATTTTGAAAACATTTTTTTCCTTAATCCTAAAGTAGGGTGGATTTTGGGAAGTGAAATAATTTTAAAAACTACTAATGGGGGGGAAACATGGACATCAATGCCCCAATACTCCCCTTATGTGAGTGTATATGCTATTTTTTTTACTGATGCCCAAACAGGTTGGGTAGCCGATTATTTTGGAAGTATTTATAAAACAACAGATGGTGGTGCTACTTGGCGAGAAAGTTATTATATAAATGATAATAAGCCTTTTAATGAACCCCAAGAATCTGGATTATTTCGTTCTATATTCTTCACGGATAGTAATAATGGGTGGGCTGTTGGATCAAATGGTTTGATGATTACTACATCAAATGGTGGAATAACTTGGACAAGGAAAAAAGGTGTTAACGACGGTTTATACTTAACTAATATTAACTTTAGTGACACTAAAAATGGCTTTGCCTTCTCTCTAAGTAATGAGTATTTACAAACAACTGATGGAGGAAATACTTGGATTAAAAAAAGTATAGGTTTGAATACGTCCACATATTCAAGCTTTGCATTTGGGAAAAATAATATATGGTCTGTTGGTAATGAAGGAACAATTATTAATACTATAGACGGTGGACTTAATTGGAAAATACTTAGAGGAAATCCACAAGACTTATCAGATATTAATTTTGTAAATTCTTCTATTGGCTACAAAGTAGGAAATTATGGATCAATTGAAAAAACAATTGATGGTGGTGTTACTTGGAAAAAGCAAAATTCTGGCGTTAACAATGCTATCACTAAAGTAAAATTTGTTGATGAAAATACAGGTTGGGCTTTAATTAAAGGTGGCATTCAAGGAAGTCAAGGTAGTGTATTGAGAACTGTTGATGGCGGAAATACATGGACCAATCATAATATATATCCCAAAACTATTTATTTAGAATTTATCAATGAAATGTTTTTTAATGATGCTAAAGATGGTTTTGTTGTTGGATTTAAAAATGCTATTTACAATACTAAAGATGGTGGTGTTACTTGGAATAAAGTAAAAACTACTCTCGATTCTAATCAACATTTAGAGTCTGTCTTTTTTTCTGATTCAAAAAATGGTTGGGCAGTAGGTTATCCTGGTAATATTGTTAAAACTACTGACGGAGGAGAAACATGGACAAAACTCAGTATTGACGAGAAATATAAAAATGATGGATTTGTATCTGTATGGTTTAATGATACAAAAAATGGCTGGGTAGTTAAATACCCCAACCTTATTTTGAAAACTACTGATGCTGGCATCTCTTGGACTGAGTTTGAACTAGAAAACAAAACATTAAAATCTATTATTTTTACTGACAATAAAACTGGATGGGTAACTGGCGAGAGTGGATTGTTGTTAAAAACCATTGATGGAGGAATTACTTGGGAAACTCAACAATATAATAGTTCTAAAAACTTAAATGGACTGTTTTTTTCAAATACTCAAAACGGATGGGCAGTAGGAGCTGGCAATACTTTACTTAAATATGAGCTTCAGGTTTTAGCTACATCAAATACTGTTACGATTAATACAAAACCAAATGTACCAAGCTTAACTTGGAGTAATAATGACGGGCGTTTAATTGCTACAAGTATAACACTGCCTGTACAGTTTGCTTGGTTTAAAGGAAATGATGAAATGAAAAATTTCACAGCATCCGATTATCGTCCTAGTAGCTCAGGAGCATACAGGGTACGTGTGACAGACTCAAATTCTTGTTCAGAATATTCAAAATCTATAGATGTAAGCATTTTAGGAAATGATAGTCCTTTTGAGACCTCCCCCCTAAGTACTTATCCTAATCCGAATAACAATGGAATATTAAAAGTAGCTTACTCAAATGTAATGAACAACAAAGTTGCCGAACTACAGATAATTGGTATTGATGGTCTATCTCTTCATAATCAAAAACTCGAGCTTCACAATAACGCATTTACTGGTGAGGTTGACCTCAGCAGTTTATCTTCTGGGATATACTTTTTACAAGTAGTATCAGGTGAACAAAAATCTGTCGTTAAAATAAGTGTTATGAAATAATGCAACCAAAAATTGCTTCCTCGTGTCTATTTGTGTGAGAAATCAACAATTATTAGGGGGTCAATTCGCCCACAACAACAAATTTTTCAAAAACTTTATCAGTATGTGGTGCGTCTTTTAGTTCATCAGTTAAGTCTTGGCCAGCCCAATGTTCGTAATGTTTACCATTACGCCAAAGTCTGGAATGTGTAACATCATAAATATGACCTTTGTAAGCTACCCAGATTTCATCACGGTCTTGACCATTTCTTAACGATAGTTGAGATTTCGAGTATTTTTTTAGCATAATTATTTTTTATATATTGTATCAAATTTGCTGAAATCAATTTATTTTATCATTTTTATCTCTCAAAAATTAAAAATCTAACATGGTAATGAAAAAATTAATTCTATCCCTTCCTATTCTCTTTGCATTTATCGTAGTATTAAGTAGCTGTGGTGGTAAAAATCCAGTTGAGCCTTCTGTGAAAGAAAAGCTAACAAAAACATTCACAGTGAGTATTGCTAAAGAAGCTGGTGTTGAAGTTTATAACAAAACAAAAGCAACAAACATCGAGGCTGGATATAGTTATTATAAATTAAGCTTAACTTCATCAGGTGCGGCTACATTAACTGCTAAAGACAACTCGACTTTCACAGGAAGCTGGACTTTAACAAATACAGATAAAACTTTAAGCCTTACAGGCTTGAAAAACGCAGCAGGAAGCAATCCTACTGGTACAACAGGTACAATAGAATTTACTATTGTTAGTATTGATGGTACTGGTGCTGCTGTTACGTTGGAATCTTTGCAAGCAGATATAAAAGCTGGCAATAAAATTGTTAATTTACAATTAGTAAATCCTTAAACCAAACATAAATTATTGCACCGAAGCCATCCGTAACTGGGTGGCTTTTTTCTTTTCCCTAAAATATCAATCCTTCGGTTGTCTCAATCACAAAATCCAACGTAACTTTGTAGTATGGAAACAAGAACAGAATTAAGTACAATCGGAGAATTTGGCTTGATAAAGTTAATCGATTCAAAATTTCAAAGCATCAATCCCGAAACCATCAAAGGCATTGGCGATGATGCTGCCATTATTGATACCGCTGGCAAAGAATTAGTAGTGTCTACTGATCTTTTGATGGAAGGCGTACATTTCGATTTAGCTTATACACCCCTTAAACATTTAGGCTATAAGGCTGTTGCAGTGAACGTTTCTGACATTGCGGCGATGAATGCTATTCCTAAGCAAATTACGGTTAGCCTAGGGTTAAGCAATCGTTTTTCAGTAGAAGCCATTGAAGAACTGTATGAAGGAATCAAGATAGCTTGTGATGAATATAAAGTAGATTTGGTAGGTGGTGATACTTCCGCTTCGCGTGCTGGACTAGTAATTTCGATTACGGCATTGGGAACTGCCGAAAAAAAGAACATCGTTTTAAGAAATACTGCCAAGACAAATGATATTATTTGCGTTTCGGGCGATTTGGGTGCTGCCTTGATTGGTTTACAAACCCTTGAAAGAGAAAAACAGGTATTCTTGGCTAATCCTGATATGCAACCTCAGTTAGATAAAGACAAAGATTATGTGATAGAGCGCCAATTGAAACCGAATGCAAGAATGGATGTAATCTATGAATTGCGTGATTTAGGGGTTGTCCCTACATCAATGATTGATGTTTCAGACGGATTGGCTTCTGAATTACTACATCTTTGTAAAAACTCAGGCACTGGTGCCGTGATTTTTGAAGATAAAATTCCAATCGACGACCAAACATATTTAGTAGCTACTGAATTGAATTTTAGTCCGATGACGGCAGCCTTGAATGGTGGCGAAGATTATGAATTGTTATTTACGGTAAAACAAGAAGATTTTGAAACCATCAAAAATATGTCTGACATTAGCTTTTTGGGCTATATGACAAACGATGTTGATGGGGTAAAACTAATGATGAAGTCGGGTACATTGATTAATGTTACGTCCCCAGGTTTTGAACATTTTTAATCAACTTTAATGATGATTATTCAGAGGCTTCGCTTAAGCGAGGCCTCTTTTTATTTTATGTAACTTTGGCATTTCTACGCAAATATCATCGTTAGTACACCTATCAGCATAATCATTTTACAAGCATTACTTAGAAAAGCAAAGTCGTCTGGCTTATCGGCATATACTAGTTTGTAGGTCAAAAAACCTACGGGGAACATCAGTACTAGAAAAATATAAGCTACTCGCTGATTAGGTAACTGTGTAGCTAATACAAACAAAATGGAGATAAATATTGCTATAAATCCAAAAACGAGCCTTTTGGTGCGCGCAATCCCCCAAATGATAGGGAGTGTTTTACAGCCGTGTAGTTCGTCCCCTTTTACATCTTCCATGTCTTTAATTATTTCCCTAATTAAAGTAATAAAAAACGAAAAGATAGCATACACCCATACTTCACGCTGATGTCCTGGATAATAAACAGCTAATACTAATAAAGAAAAACCCGTGAGGATAGCTACCATTAAATTCCCCCAAAAGGGTAATCTTTTTAATTGATTAGAATAGAGCCACAAACAAAAAACGGCAAATAGGTTTACTAAGGCTATTTTTTTATCTACCAATAAGCCCAATGCTATGCCCGCGCCATTAAAAAATTGGTGTATCAATAATGCCCATCTTCTTTTGATATATCGCCCTATCACTACCCTGTCTGGTTTATTGACAAGGTCAATCTTAATGTCGTAATAATCGTTAATGATATAGCCTGAGGCGGCAATAAACACCGTAGCCAACGAGATGAGAAATAAGTTTTTTTCAAATAAAATTTCAAATAAGTGAGTAAAAGAAAGCGGTTTATCACGAATTAGGAAATACCTTGTGAAATATTGGGTAAATACGATAATTGCTAAATTCTGCCAACGGATTAGTCGACTAAAGCCCATAATTACTTGTAGATATGTTACTTTACGAGGGGTTCTCAACATTTTGTTAAAGGCTAGTTTTCGTGAATTAAACAGCAACCGTGGAATAAACGATTTACTCTAACAACCAAATTTATTCCATTTTCGTCCCTTAAAAAACTTTTTAGTGACTTAAAGAGATTTTTTTTTGTTTTTGTGTGTTAGTCTCTTAATAAGTCTATTCGCTAAGACTTAACTTTACATATCCACAACGTGCGGCGAACCGCTTCAATACTAGATTAATGAAAATCGGAATTGTTTGTTATCCTACTTACGGAGGTAGTGGTGTAGTAGCCACAGAATTAGGTAAGGCACTTGCTAAGGCAGGTCATGAAGTACATTTTATCACCTATTCACAACCTTCAAGGTTAGACTTTTTTAACGAAAATATCTATTATCACGAAGTGAGTGTATCCAGCTATCCACTTTTCCAATACCTTCCTTATGAATCGGCATTGGCAAGTAAAATAGTTGATGTAGTTCTCAATGAAAGGCTCGATTTATTACATGTTCATTATGCTATTCCGCATGCATCGGCGGCTTATTTAGCTAAACAAATTCTAAAATCAAAGGGTATTCATATTCCTTTTATCACCACTTTGCATGGAACAGACATTACTTTAGTAGGCAAAGACCCTTCTTTTGAGCCTGTTGTTACTTTTTCTATCAACGAGTCTGACGGTGTAACAGCAGTTTCTGAAAGTTTGAAAAATGATACTTATGACGAATTTGAAATTGTCAGTAAAATAGAGGTAATTCCTAATTTTATAGATTTGGAACGTTTTAAAAAGCTTCGTAAAGATCATTTTAAAATAGCGATTTGCCCAAATGGGGAAAAATTGCTAATGCATACCTCAAATTTCAGGAAAGTAAAGAGAATTGAGGACGTGGTACATGTTTTTCATAAAGTAAATCAGAAGATTCCCTCTAAGTTACTCTTAGTTGGCGATGGTCCAGAACGTACTTCTATTGAAATGCTTTGCAGAGAATTGGGAGTACAACAAGACGTAAGATTTTTAGGGAAATTAGATGTAATAGAGGAAGTACTTTCATTGGCAGATTTATTTTTACTGACTTCTGAAAAAGAAAGTTTTGGTTTGGCAGCACTAGAAGCAATGGCTTGTGAAGTGCCAATTATTTCATCAGACGCCGGTGGCTTGCCTGAAGTAAACATTAATGGGGTAACAGGTTATGTTTCAAAAATTGGAGATACGGACGATATGGCAAAAAATGCCATCTCAATTCTTGAAGATGATGAAGTATTAGCCCGATTCAAACATAATGCCCATGAAAGAGCCAAAGAATTTGATATTGCCAATATTTTACCTCTATACGAACGTTACTATGAAGAAGTGACAGCTAAAAGTTGGAAATTTCCACCCCAACCCTGTGCTGTAGATACCTTAAATTAAGAACCTTATGCCCCTGAACATTCAAGAAAGTAATCGTAAGAGAGTAGTAATTATTGGAGCGGGTTTTGGAGGACTAAAACTAGCCCAAGAATTAGCAGGTAGTGATGATTTTGAGGTTGTTCTGATTGACAAAAACAATTATCATCAATTTCAACCGCTGTTTTATCAAGTAGCGACTGCTGGGCTCGAACCATCAGCCATTTCGTTTCCGCTTCGGCTAGCTTTTCATCATTACAACAATGTATTTGTAAGGGTGGCAACTGTAACAAAGATTATCCCTGAGCAGAACATTATCGAAACAAATATTGGCGAGCTTACTTTCGATTATTTAGTATTGGCGATTGGAGCTGACACCAATTTTTTTGGCAATCAAAATATTGAAGATAATGCTTTGCCCATGAAATCGGTAAGCGAAGCACTAGGGCTTAGGAATAGGTTATTAGAAAACTTTGAAAAAGCCTTATTGGCTGATCAAGAAGAAGACAAAATCGGCTTGATGAATGTGGTCGTAGTAGGTGGTGGTCCTACTGGTGTGGAAGTATCAGGCACACTGGCTGAAATGAAAAAAATGGTTTTGCCAAATGATTATCCTGAGCTAGATTTCAATTTGATGCAGGTGCACATTATAGAGTCTGGGGCTGAATTATTAGGGCCGATGTCTGTTAATGCACAAATTAAATCAAAAGATTATCTGGAACAATTAGGCGTGATTGTTCACCTCAATACCCGAGTGACTGATTTTGATGGTAAGCATGTTTATTTTAACAATGGAACTACTATCCGAACCAACAATTTAGTATGGGCTGCGGGGGTAAAAGCGAATGTGATACAGGGTATCAAGCCCGAAATTATGGTTCGTGGAGGAAGGTTGAAAGTAAATAGACAAAATCTGGTAGATGGCTATGAAAACATTTTTGCGATTGGTGATGTTGCGTATATGACTGAAGATAAATTTCCGAATGGTCATCCACAAGTAGCTCAACCAGCGATACAGCAAGGTAAATTACTGGCTACTAATCTAAAAAACATACTAAAAGGAAATGCCCTCGAAGATTTTAAATACAAAGATTTGGGGTCAATGGCTACTATTGGTAGAAACAAAGCTGTAGTAGATTTACCTTTTTGGCGTTTTCAAGGTTTTTTTGCTTGGCTTACATGGATGTTTGTACACTTAATCGCTATTGTAGGCGTAAAAAACAAGGTACTGATATTTATTAACTGGCTTTGGAATTATATTACCTACGACCAATCGTTACGATTAATTATTAAAGCTAAAGCACCCAAGAATAATCAAACATAGCGGACTGACTATTAGTGATATACATAATATCACTAAATAACATGATAAATGGTATTTTATTGTAAATAAAAGTTGAGTATCTTTGTCGTTATAATTCAACAAAATGATAGGTATTAAGCTCTTAATATTAAATTAATACAATTTATACGCTAACTCTCCTACTTATCTAAAATAGTATTATGGAAGCGAAAAACACAAAAATTAGACCTAAAAATAGTGGCTCTAAACAATTATTTGAAAATCCAATCTTAGAGAAACTATCGCACACACACATTGCCATTCCAGTATCTTTATTTTTTGTTGCAGGTTTTGTGCTTGGATTTTATGCCTTTACTCATACAGAATTAGCCAATTGGGCTATTGGTGCTTTGTTCTTCATTGGTGCAATCTCATTTACATTCATTGAATATTGGGTACATAGAAGTGTATATCACATTGAACCAACAACCGAAGCAAGAGCTAAATTTCAATACATTGCTCATGGTGTACATCATGAATACCCTAAAGACAAAACTCGTTTAGCGATGCCTCCTATCGTGGCAGTGATTGTAGCTGTAACATTGTTTGCTTTCTTTTTTGTTTTGATGGGCGAGGCAGCCTACGCTTTCTTCCCAGGGTTTATTTGGGGATATGCAGCGTATTTGTTAGTACATTATTCTGTTCATGCGTATGCTCCACCTAAAAACTTCATGAAGCAATTATGGATTAACCATGCTGTGCATCATTATAAAGATGGTAACGCTGTCTTTGGTGTATCTTCTCCACTTTGGGATTATATTTTTGGAACGATGGCAACGATGGATAAATCAAAAGTCTCTGAAAATCTATAAAAATATTTAATTAGTGATGGCTCCGCAAGAATTTAAGTGTCTTGTGGAGTTTTTTATTTTATCTTTGATAAAGAAGCTGTTTAAACTTTCCGTTTCTGAGGTGAAAGTATTGTATTTTTGAATTGATTTTTCCAAAATTTACGAAGCATAGCATCGCTACGTTGAGTAAATTTTGGAACAAGCTATTCTAAAAGACTTAGTTTAACCCGAAAGGGAAAGTTTAAACAGCTTCAAAGTATTTACCTACAATATCCATGAAAATATTATTAATAGAAGATGAACCCAAAACACTCCAATCGCTTCGACAGGGATTAGAGGAAAATGGTTTTGAAGTAGATATAGCTTATGATGGACTCATTGGCAAACACCTTGCACGCAAAAATCAATATCAAATCATCGTTACTGACATCATTATGCCGGGTATTAACGGGCTTGAATTGTGCAAGCAACTTCGTGAAGAAGGAGTAGTCACGCCTATTCTAATGCTTACGGCAATGGGTAGTATTCAAGAAAAATTGATGGGCTTTGATGCTGGTGCTGATGATTACTTAGTAAAGCCCTTTGATTTTCTGGAACTCATGGCACGTATCAAGGTATTAAGCAAACGTACACATGTTGCGCCATTACTTAGCAATACCAATATTTTGAGCTATAATAATTTAGAAATGAATCTGGATGCCCATTTAGTCACTAGGGCTGGCAATAAAATTGATTTAACCGCTCGTGAGTTTGCTTTGTTAGAATACCTTTTAAGAAATCAGGGGAAAGTAATTTCCAAAGCAGATATTGCCGAAAAAGTATGGGATAGTCGTTTTGAAATGGGCACAAACGTTATCGAAGTATTTATGACGATGCTTCGCAAGAAAGTTGACAAAAATTACGACACCAAACTTATACATACCCAATATGGTGTTGGATATGTATTAAAAGTTGAAGAATAACTCTAAAAACGTTCTCATAAATTATGCAAATTAGAGCAAAGCTTACTTTACAATTTACACTGTTAGTGTCTGTAATTGTTTTGGTGATTTTTATTGTAATTTATGGTTTACGCTATAATTACGTAAAAGAAGAATTCTATAATCGTCTTACCCAAAAAGCTTCTACCTCTGCAAAATTGTTGGTGACATTTAATGAAGTAAATTCTAAGTTGCTCAAGAAAATTAATCAAAACAACAGAGATGTTCTTTATCGTGAAAACCTCATTATTTACGATTATGAGAATTTAAAAGTATATTCTACCAATGACACAAGTGGGTTCAAGATTTCTTCTGAAATGCTGAATCAGGTAAGAAAAGAACGCATTTCAAGATTTACACAAGGAGATTTTAAGATTGTAGGTATTCTTTATAGAGACCGCTTCAATCGGGTTGTTACCATTGCAGGGGCGGTAGATTCATCTGGAGAGCGAGATTTAAAGAATTTACAAAACACCATGTTTGGGTTGTTTTTTATTGTAATTGCCGTAGTGGCCGTAACGGGTTGGTATTTTTCTGTTCGTGCCTTGTCGCCTATTTCTGAGGTAATTAAACAAGTAAAGACCATTTATCCTCAAAACGTTAATCAGCGACTGACGATTCAAAACCCCAAAGATGAAATTGGGCAATTAACTGCCACCTTTAATGAGCTACTAGAAAGAATTGGAGAGGTATTTCGTTTACAAAATTTATTTGTTTCGAATGTATCCCATGAAATGAAAAATCCTTTGATGAAAATAGGGTCACAAATAGATGTTACCTTATTGAAAAGCAGAAGCGAAGAACAGTATTTAACAACGCTACTATCTGTCAGACAAGATATTCGGGAGTTAGGTCAGCTATCAAATACTTTATTGGAGCTAGCCAAAGTAAGCGATTTGAACCATAGTTTGATGTATGATGAAGTACGGCTTGATGAAATAATCTGGGAAGCGGGAGATTTATTATTACAAGCTGAAAAGGACTATCAGGTACAAGTAAATTTCACCAGTGAATTAGAAGAAGATACTCAGCTAGTGATTCAAGGAAATGCACAATTACTCAAAACTGCTTTTGTGAATTTATTAGAAAACGGCTGTAAATTCTCAGAAAATCACTCCGTAAAAGTATGCATTCGTTTTCTGGAGAATCAGATTGAAGTACAGTTTGAAAACACAGGCGCTATGCCTCAGAAGGAAATTGCTTTAGTGTTTGAACCTTTCTATAGAAGCCAAAATACTGCCAATATCAAAGGTTATGGCGTTGGGCTGTCGTTGGTCAATCGCATTGTAAAACTTCACGGTGGGAGCATCAATGCGCATACTAACGGGAATACCACTTTTTTTACGCTCCTCCTCCCCTATTCTGTGGGTCATAAATAAGGCTTTACTTCCCCTATATCAGCACAGAGATTACATAATGTTGTGATACTTTTATGGAAAATTGGGTGTATAAAATCAGGGGCAATTTCTTCAAGGGGTACTAACACAAAATTTCTATCATGCATCAACGGATGAGGTATTACAAGGGTTGGCTCGTTAATAATTTGTTCTCCGTAAAAAATAATATCAATGTCAATTAGCCTTGCGCCCCATTTTTCTAGTCGTATTCGTCCTAACGTTTCTTCAATCTGTTGTGTTTCTATCAACAATTCATTAGGATTCAGGGTTGTAGTTACAGCAATGGCTATATTCAAATAATTAGGCTGATTATCTACGCCCCACGGAGCGGTTTCATAGAATTTTGAACGTTTAAGCACAAGCCCTACCCTATTTCCAATTAATTTAATAGCATTTTCAAGAATTTCTTCTCTGTTTCCCAAATTTGAGCCTAAAAGTAGGTAAGTAGTTTGGAGATTCAGGTTTTGCATTGTATTTTTAGTTAAACTTCTTAATTAAGCTCCATAGCACTTAATCTATATCATTACGACTATTATCCTTTCAGGATATTCCTGCAAAGATTTACAAATATTCCTTAATTCACCAATAATCCTTTAAATACCTACCATGAAAAACGTCACAAAAGGCTCCATACTTATTTCAGAACCTTTTCTCAAGGATCCTAACTTCAACCGTAGTGTTGTACTTATTTGTGAACACGAAACTAACCAAGGTTCTTTTGGATTAATCCTGAATCAAGCTTCTAATCTGAATCTTGATGATGTATTAGAAGAAAATATTTATCCAGATATACCCCTTTATGTAGGGGGACCAGTTCAGCATAATACGTTGCATTATGTACACCGCCGCCCTGATATCATCGAAGGGGGGATTACTTTGATGGATGGTGTTACATGGGGTGGAAACTTCCAGCAAGTAAAGAGTTTGCTCAATAATGGTGTTTTATCTCCTAGCGATATCCGCTGCTTTATTGGATATTCGGGTTGGGAAGAAGACCAACTAGATAATGAACTCAAGAAAGACTCATGGATTGTATCAACCACTACCGCAGAAGTAATTTTTGATACGCCAATAGAAAATTTTTGGAGAACAATTCTCAAAGAAATGGGAGGTTCTTTTAAAGTATTAGCTAATTATCCTAGCGACCCTAGCTTGAATTGATATGCCTGAAAAAGTAGAGATTCCCCAAGTGACAGTTATTTATACTCGTCCATCCGACCAACATCTACTGCTGTTGGGTGGACTAGGAACATTTTTATACGTAATTTTTTTCTTAATCAGAACAGAATATATATCAAGTGTATTATGTTTATTCACTAGTATCGTATTGACTTATAGGTATTTAGAAAAAATCAAATCAAAAGCGAAAATTATTATTAGTCAAGATGGCATTCAAGTAGTTGGTCAACCTTTCGTTTCTTGGGCATTTGTGCATGGTTTACAAATTCGTCCAGAAGTGAAAGGGAATAGTTATTCGGAAACATTGGTTTTTACTAATAATGGACGAATTCAAGAGATTCCCATCAATACATTAGCCATTACAGCTTGGCAATTAGAAGAATTGCTCAATACTTATCAAGAACGTTTTAGAGAGAGTATTGTTGAGGATGAAGAGTTCTAGCTCTTACTTTGTACGCTGTAAAGCGTTTCTACAGAGCCTATTTTCAAGGTTTTCTTGTATCTTTGTATTCTTTAAATCCGAAAAACGAATCAGAGAAGTATATCGGGAATGATATTTTCCGAAAATAAATCAGAAATCATACATTGAAAAAGCTATTACTTCCTAAAGTACAGAAATCTTTCCAAACGGAAATACCCTTACCTTCTTCAAAATCAGAATCTAATCGTGCCTTGATTATCAATGCCTTGGCGCAAGGAAAAGACAATTTATCAAATCTTGCTGAAGCACGTGACACACAAACGATGATGCGTTTGTTAGCTTCTGATGATGCTATTGCAGATGTGATTGATGCTGGTACTACTATGCGTTTTTTAACGGCGTATTTTGCAGTTACAGGTCAGCACAAGACGATGACAGGTACGCCAAGAATGTGTGAACGTCCGATTGGTATTTTGGTAGATGCCCTTCGTTCTTTGGGTGCTGATATTGAATATTTGAATAAAGAAGGCTATCCTCCATTACAATTAAATGGATTTAGTTTCTCTGGAAACAACCATTTGGCTATCAGAGGGGATGTTTCTTCACAATACATTTCTGCCATTTTGATGATTGCCCCATTGTTGCCAGAAGGATTAATTCTGACGATTACGGGAGAGTTAGGGTCTAAACCTTATATCGAAATGACGATTCAACAAATGAAAAGTTTCGGTATTACGGTGAGTCCAGATTGGGAAAATTTGACGATTACAGTACCTGCTCAAAAATACGAAGTAATTCCTTATGCCATCGAATCTGACTGGTCGGGAGCAAGCTATTGGTTTTCAATTGTAGCACTTTCTGAATTTGAAGATGCTGAATTAGAGTTATTAGGATTAAAAGAAAATTCATTACAAGGTGACTCTGTCATTACAGATATTATGAGCCACCTAGGCGTGAAATCTGAATATACAGGTCGTGGGTTTAAACTAACTAAAATTCCTGCTGAAAGTACTTTAGCTTGGGATTTCACCAATTGCCCAGACCTTGCTCAAACGGTTTGTGTAGTAGCAGCAGCCAAAAACATTCCGCTTACTTTAACAGGCGTAGAATCGCTAAAAGTAAAAGAAACTGATAGAATTTATGCCTTACAAACAGAGTTGGCTAAAATCGGAGCGAGTTTAGTAGAAACAGAAAAAAATCATAAATACTTATTGACTTCAAGTAATCAAAGCATTCCAGCGGGAACATCATTCCATACTTATGATGACCACCGTATGGCAATGGCTTTTGCTCCTTTAGCTTTAATGGCAGAGGTAGAGATTGAAGAACCAGACGTTGTAGTAAAATCATACCCTTCGTTCTGGAAACACTTAGCAGCGATTGTTGACATTGAGGCTTAAAACAACTAGATATTATTGTAGAGATAAGTGTAGGGCGCATACCCTGCACTTTTTTTTGTTTTATATAATGTGTATAAGTCTAAATAATAAAAGTATGTTTAACACTTTCTGCAACCTTTTAAATCAAATATTAAACTAGCGTAAGCATTTTACGAAATTCCGCTGTTTGAGCGAAGCGAGTTTCGGAATTTCTTGACTTTCTTTTGTTACTTTTCTTGCGTCAAGGCAAGAAAAGTAAGACGTAGCGAAAGGAATTTTTTTTTGATGAAGAGCAAATAAAATTTTCAAACATTTTCTGAGGACAAAAAAATGGTGTAAAGCCAGCCTTACACCATTTTCAAGATAAGTATTATAAAATATCTTACTGCAACTGCAACGATTTACTAGTCGATTGTGCATATTCAAAAGCACCAAACATAATAGCAGAAAAGATTAGGTTACTCATCAACGTATTTTTCAAGAAGGGTAAAGCCATCGTATAGCATGATACCAATCCATCAAAAGTTTGAGGATAGATTTTTCCAGCCGTCCAAACAAAGAAGTTTGATACAATAAAAAACACTAGTGTGCCCAATAAATTAGCACCAAGTAAGTTTGTTACATTTACTTTTTTCAAAGTAACAATTCCCACTAACACCACTAAAGCAAAGCTGATAAACACTGCGGCTTCAAAACCGAATGAAAACGTAGGATACCACTGCTTGTAAAAAACGTTATTCAATACCAAGTTTGATAACCACAAAGCAAGGATAGGTACTACAAAAGCCCAATATTTTTTAGTAAAATATGCTCCACCAAATAGCGCAATAGTGCCTACTGGTGAAAAGTTTGATAAAGTTGGTGCTACAACAGCTAAAAAACGGAAAGCAGTAGCCACTAAAATAATAGCAACCAAAATACCAAAACGAAGATTTATTGAATTTTTCATAAATTTTTCTCCAAAATTTCCCCTCTAATTTATTTAGAGTACACAAATTTACTAAGGTTTACAGATTTCAACGTAATTTTGTGAAAAATTAAAATAAGGTAAGATACTACGACAAAGCAAACAAGGGTTTTTATTCAATTTTTGCTACTAATTGCTAGTATCTTTCCCCAACAGCAATCCAATGTTTTCTAAAAATTTCAAATTAGGTTTATTAGGCGGTGGTCAACTAGGAAGGATGTTACTCCAAGCCGCTATCGATTTAGATATTCACGTAAAAGCACTTGACCCAGACCCTGATGCTCCTTGTGCTAAAATTGCACCAGAGTTTGTTGTTGGGTCATTTCTGGACTATGACACCGTTTACCAGTTTGGACAAGACTGCGAAGTAATTACGATTGAAATAGAGAATGTTAATTTAGAAGCATTAAAAAAACTTCGTTCAGAAGGCAAGAAAGTATTTCCACAGCCCGAAGTATTAGAAATCATTCAAGATAAACGCATTCAGAAACAGTTTTATTTAGATAACAATCTACCTACTTCTGCTTTTATCTTGACAGATTCTGTAGAACAAATTAGTAAAAATCTTGATTTCTTACCTGCCTTCAATAAATTGGGCAAAGGGGGTTATGATGGACGTGGTGTACAAAAACTAAGTTCTGAAGATGATTTACCTTTGGCTTTTACTGAACCAAGTTTATTAGAAAAAGCGATAGACTTTGATAAAGAGATAGCCGTAATCGTTGCAAGAAACGAACATGGCGAAATCAAGACATTCCCAACCGTTGAATGTGTATTTCATCCTGTATATAATTTGGTGGAATACCTATTCGCACCAGCGGCTGTGAATGAACATATCCATGAAGAAGCAAAGAGAATTGCGATAGAAACTGCCGAAAAATTAGGTATTGTAGGCTTACTGGCTGTCGAAATGTTTTTGACGAAAGATGGTCAGATTCTTATCAATGAAGTAGCTCCACGTACACATAATAGCGGTCATCATACCATCAGGGCAAATCACACTTCTCAGTTTGAGCAACATCTTAGGGCTGTTCTAGGCTTACCATTAGGCGACACTACTGCCCATTCAAAAGCAGCGATGGTGAACTTATTGGGTGAAGATAATTACACTGGCGAAGCAAAATATGTTGGGATGAATGAGGCTTTAGCCATAGCAGGTGTATATCCATTTTTGTATGGTAAAAAAATCACAAAGCCATTCCGTAAAATGGGGCATGTAACAGTAGTAGATGAAGACTTAACTTCTCTAAAAGAAAAAGTGAAAGCTGTGAAGGAAACGCTTAAAGTAATTGCTTAAAAGACAAATCTGTACGATTTTATTCACAAAAAATAAAAGCCCCAAGGTCATCTATTATACTTGACTTTGGGGCTTTTCCATTTTTAAACCTAATAACTTACCGTTTAATAAATTATTTTCCTTTTTTCATTTATTAATGATATTTTTAAGGCTCACATCTTAAATTTTATACACATGAAAAAAACTTTAGGTCTACTACTGTTATGTATCTCTTTTATTTATTCAGTATCTGCACAGAAAGACAAAAAAAACAGTGATGAGGAATCAAAAGCCTTGGCAGTACAAGAAGCCTTCATTGATTCCGTCGAGCATGCCATGAATTACCAACATGGTACAATCTTGCTAAAAAATGGTATTGCAAAAATTACCATTCCTGCTGGCTTTAAATTCCTGAATGCCGAACAAGCTGATTTTGTAGTGACTGAACTTTGGGGAAATCCTCCTCAAGAAATCTTAGGTATGATTTTACCAGAAGGGGGAAAAGTGACTGATGCGTCAAGTTATTCTTTTATCGTTCAATGGGACGAAATGGGCTTTGTAAAAGATGATGATGCAGACGACATAAACTATGACGATCTGCTAGCTGATATGCAGGAAGATATAGCTGCTGGCAATGAAGAACGAGTAAAAGAGGGTTATGGAAGTGTTAAGTTAGTAGGTTGGGCTGCAAAACCATTTTATGATAAAGAACATAAGGTATTGCATTGGGCCAAAGAAATTAAATTTGATGATAGCGCCGAAAATACACTTAATTACAACATTAGGATTTTGGGCAGAAAAGGTGTGTTGATATTAAATGCTGTAGGTGGAATGTCTCAATTAGCCATGGTTAATAATGACGTCAGCAAAGTTTTGAACATCGTAGAATTTACAGATGGCAATAAATACAAAGATTTTGATCCGGGTTTAGACATGGTAGCAGCCGTAGGTATCGGAGGTTTGGTAGCAGGAAAAGTATTGGCTAAATTGGGGTTCTTAGGACTATTAGGTAAGTTTTTCCTTCCATTACTCAAGTTAGGAAAACTGGGTATCGTGGCGATTGGTGCAGGTTTAACGGCTATCTGGCGTTTTATTACGGGAAAAAGAAAAGAAGATGAGCCTGTAGAAAGTTTTAAAGAAGAATTACCAGAAAATCCATCCATTGAACCTTCTGAAAATGCTTAATCTTTAAGCATTTATATTATTTTAAAAGCCTCTGCGTTATAGGAAGTAGAGGCTTTTTCGATTTTTCGACCTAAATTTGTATTCTTTATAACGCAATTTAATTTGTTATTGTACAATGGTAGGAATCATCATGGGTAGTATTTCAGACATTAAAGTAATGCAAGAAGCTGCCGACGTTTGTAAACAATTTGGAGTAGAGTATGAAATAGACATCGTTTCGGCTCATAGAACACCTTTGAAAATGGTTGAGTATGCACAGAGTGCTCGTGAAAGAGGCGTTAAAGTAATCATTGCTGGAGCAGGCGGTGCGGCACATTTGCCGGGCATGGTAGCTTCTGTAACAACGCTTCCTGTTATTGGTGTACCTGTAAAATCTTCAAATTCAATCGATGGCTGGGATTCTGTACTCTCTATTTTACAAATGCCCTCAGGTGTTCCTGTAGCTACTGTCGCTTTGAATGGTGCTAAAAATGCAGGAATTCTTGCCATACAAATGTTGGGTATTGAAAATCAGGAAATAGCTACTAAATTGCAAAATTATAAAAGCGAACTAAGCGAAAAAGTTGCAGAAATGGTTAATGAATTGAAGGGAAGTAACTAGTTATTTTAAATTAATTGATTATTTTAACAGTCGAAAACTCTTTAATTTTTTAAATAAACCTCACCAATCCTTACGAAATATGGAAGATTATCGTAATCCTCGCCCAGTTGAAGAAAACTCAAACATTCCAATGATAACCCTTTTGGTTTTAGTGGCATTGGTAATTGCTTTGTTGTACGTTGGTTGGCAGTCGATGAGTGATGAAACTACAAAAACTGAAGTTGTTTTAAGTACTGCCCCACAGTCGGATGCGATGAAAGGTCAAGACGATGCCGACCTTGTAACCGCTCCGTCAGAAATGCCTGAGGAGGATGTTGAAAATGAGGCCAAAAAAGCTTCAGAGAAAGCTGAAATAAAGAAGAAAGAAAAAGAAGAGAAGAAAGTAGATGAGAAGGAAAAAGAAGAACCTAAAAAGAAAGAGGAAACAGCTAAACCAGAAAAGAAAGCAACCGAAGTTGCCGTAAAAGGGACATCGTTTACCCATACAGTACAATCAGGCGAAACTTTTTATGGTATTGCCAATCGTTATCATCTTAGCAAGTCTGCTTTGCAAACACTTAATCCTGATATTTCACCCGAAGGTATTAAGGTAGGAATTACTAAACTGAATGTAAAAGTGAAAGCTATTCATACAGTAGGCCCTGGAGACATTCTGAGGGTAGTAGCAGAAAAATATGGCGTTAGCAAACAATTGATAATGACTGCTAACAAAAAGACTAAGGATTTGACTGAACGCGGAGAGAAGTTAATTATTCCATTGCCATAGAAAAAGGTCAGGTTTTTGAAACCTGACCTTTTTTATTATCTGATTGGTATCTTCAAAGCTTATACTAAGCTTAGACCAGTCATGATTGCTGGTTTTTCGACACCCATTAAATCCAAAATAGTTGGAGCGATGTCACCTAATTTACCATTTTTGATTGCTTTTTTATCTTTGTCAATCAAAATACAAGGAACAAGGTTTAAGCTATGTTGTGTATTTGGCGAACCGTCGTCATTAATCATGTAATCAGCATTTCCGTGGTCAGCTAAAACAATTACTGAATAGCCATGTTCAACACCTGCTGTTACTACGGCTTCCAACGATTGATCTACTGCCTCGCAAGCATCAACTACCGCTTGGAAATCACCAGTATGACCCACCATATCAGGGTTAGCAAAGTTCAAGCATACAAAATCAGCTTTTTCGTCTCTTAAAGCAGGGACTAAACTATCACGTACTTCATATACAGACATTTCTGGCTGTAAATCGTAAGTAGCCACTTTCGGAGAATTACACAAAATACGGCTTTCACCTTCAAACTCTTCGTTACGTCCACCTGAGAAGAAGAAAGTAACGTGTGGATATTTTTCAGTTTCAGCAATTCTGATTTGCTTTTTACCAGCTTCTGATAATATTTCACCCAACGTAGCAGGTAAGTTACTATCATCAAAAATAATATTGATACCTGTGAAAGACTTATTATAATTGGTCAAAGTATAATACTGAATATCCAATTTTTTCATGCCATTCTCAGGAAAATCTTGTTGCGTCAAAGCTTTAGTGATTTCCTGTGGGCGGTCTGTACGGTAGTTAAAACACAATACAACATCACCTTCTTGAATAGTGGCAACAGGTACTCCGTTTTCAGTCACTAAAAGCGGGTCGATGAACTCATCTGTTACGCCAGCTTCATAAGACGCTGCAATTGACGCTAACACGTCTTCCGTCGTTGTTCCAATCCCTTTTACCATTACGTCGTAAGCTTTCTGAATACGCTCCCAACGATTATCTCTATCCATTGCATAATAACGACCCGTTACACTCGCAATTTTACCTACCGAGGTTTTCAGGAATGATGATAAATCTGCGATATATCCTTTTCCTGATTTCGGGTCAGTATCACGTCCATCTGTAAAAGCATGGATATATACTTTTTCTAAACCATTATCTTTTAAAACATTGCACAATGCTTTTACATGATTGATATGTGCGTGTACGCCACCATCAGACACTAAGCCCATCAAATGAAAAGGTTTGTTATTATCTTTTGCATATTTGATAGCCTTTACCAAGACAGGCTCATGACGAAGAGTATCTTGTTCAATCGCATCATTCAAACGTACCAAACTTTGTTTTACAGTACGACCAGCACCTAAGTTCATGTGGCCAACCTCAGAGTTACCAAATTGTCCTTCTGGTAAACCAACTTCAGGACCGAAGGTAACTAAAGTACTGTTTGGATTATTCGCCAAAATAGAATCATAAAATGGCGTTTTTGCTGCAATGATTGCCGAACGGTCTTCATAACCCTTCTGAGCTATTCCCCAACCGTCTAGGATGATTAAAATTACTTTTTTGTCCACGTATGTATTGCTTAATTTGTTTTATTAACGCTTGGATAATTTGCTTTAAGCTCTTTAAGTAGTGATTGGTAAATAGTAATTGGTGATTAGTATTATAAGTTTCTAATTATCAATCATTTATACCCAATATAAAACGTCGATTAAATTGTATTCATTACTTAACTCATCATTCACAACTCTTAACAAATTTAATGTACTTTACCGAAAGTCTTCTCTCCTGCTTCAATTCCTACTGTTAAATGGTTTTCTTTAGGTGGAATTGGGCAAGAATATCCATCACTAAAAGCACAATAAGGGTTATATGCTTTATTAAAGTCTAAAATTACGCTATCATTTTGAATATCGGTAGTTTCAAGGGCTAAATAACGCCCGCCTCCATAAGTATCTTTCCCATTAGTAGCATCTTTAAAGGGAATAAACAGGTAATTTTTATACTGAGATACTCGCATTAAACTTAGGCTTCTATATACGTTTAGCTCCATATTTTTACCTTGCAATTGAAAGCTCAATACCCCATATTTGTAATATTCTTGCTTCTGACCAGAGGAGGTTGACATATTAAAAGGCTTAACATTCTCCGATTTTTTAAAGATGCAATTCACACGATAGTGTACATCTGGTTCATAAAACCTTAGATAAGATAAATCTGCTTCTTTCAAAGGGCTACTCTTACTATCCAAGAACTCCTTCTTATAGTTTTCTCGATGATTAGCAATGCTATCTTGGTACGATTGAGCCAAGAGTTGGTGCGAGATAAACAACAGACATATTAGTAGAAGCCTCTTCATTTACAAATTATGTTTAATAATTAAGAAATCTAAAAATGTTTCAGCACAACGATTGACAATCTGATAGACTTCCTCAAAATTAGTTGAATTTCCATAGTATGGGTCTGGCACTTCCAATACTTTGTCTATTGTCGTATTCGTATTATCGAACTTTCTATACAAAAAACAATTTTCAGCTGGCTGTTTTATACCGATAGATCTCGCACTGATTGTCTGGATATTTTCCATATTATAATTATCCATTGCCACGATATAATCAAACACCGAAAAATCTTCGCCCGATAGTTTCCTGCAATGATGCGTAAGTTTTAGGTCATGCGATTCAGCATTTTTCCGTGTTCTAGGGTCAGGCAAGTCACCAATATGATAAGCATGCGTTGCCGCAGAGTCACACAGAATGACACGCTGTAAACCACGAGCCTTTACGGCTCTTCTAAAAGTTTCCTCCGCTATTGGCGAACGGCAGATATTACCAGTACAAACAAATAAAATTTTTAACATCATTTTTTAACGCTAACAATTCTGGGCTACATTCAAGCTAAGAATTGTGTAAAATAAAGCTGGAATGCAAATTTTACAAAAAAAACCTGTAAAACAGCAGGGTTATTACAGGCTCAATTCATTTTTAATTATTTTTTATTTTTCAATCGGCTGATTATCTTCATCAACTATTACAAAAATCTCTTCGTTGGGCTTTTTCATCAGGTACTTCTCGCGTGCAAATTTTTCTATCAAACTCGAATTGCCCATTACTTCTATTTTTTCTTTCTCTACCTCCTTTAATTTTTGAGCATAATAAGCTGTTTCATCTTCTAATCGCCCTAACTCTCGGTACATCTTAAACTGACTAAAAACATTGTTATCATCAAAAAAAATCATCCACACCACCAATACTGATAGCGTAAGGGTATAAAATCGATATTTTACTAAGAGTAATCTTCTCATGTGAATGTCAAGAAAGTCTAATTTAAAAAGCTTTTTACAAATATAATAGTTTTAGGGCTTCCTAAATTAATCTCGTATGGAACTATAACTTTATGATATTCAATTTTAAATCCTCATTTTCAATTCTCCTATCCTTTTTTTAATTAAAGGCTTTTCGTAAAGAGTTTATATATTAAGTATTTACTTCAAAAACTAAAAGAGTCTTTTTAAAAAACTTCACAAGACTCTTTTAATATATTTAAATACTATTCATTAGCTTTAGAAGCCCCTACAGATTCAAATTCTTTACGAGTAACATCACTAATTAATAGCCTAATCATTTTAGGGTCTTTACGAGAATAAATTAGTTCAACAGGTTGATATTGACTTACTAACCCAAAATCTGATTCACCAATATCTTTGGTTACAGTTATGCTATCTCCCTCATTTGTTAAAAATTGTACAGTCACATCATAGGAAGCACCTTTTCTAATTTTAATGCCAGAACCGTCAGTAATTATTCCAACTGTTCTTATTCCATCCTTTTTTAGTTCATCTGATTCCCTAAATGAAAAGTTCATTGAAAAAACAAAAAACAGTATAATTACACCGAATACAGACGAAAAGATAGAAAACATGTATTTCCAATCTGCATTTCTTGGTTTATTAAAATCCTCATAACTTTTGAAATCAGATATAGCCTGCATCCAAAAGAATGCAGTTAAGGCGGCTCCGATTATTGGGATAAATGTAGGTGCCATATTGGCAATGTTATCTGGAATTAAATAAAAAACTACAATAAATGTAGCAATTGCACTTAAAAGCCAAATTAATTTTCTTTTTGTCATGATTTTAGTCTGTAGTTTATTAAAGGGTAAAGATATTTACAATATATAACGTGTTTGTAACATAAAAAAGAGCCTTGCAAAAAATACTGCAAGGCTCTTTTAAATCTGTTATTTCCAATTAGAAATTCAATCCTGGGAAGTAAGCGTTTGCGCCTAATTCTTCTTCGATACGAAGTAATTGGTTGTATTTTGCCATACGGTCTGAACGAGAAGCCGAACCAGTTTTGATTTGACCTGTGTTCAATGCTACTGCTAAGTCAGCAATTGTAGCATCTTCAGTTTCACCTGAACGGTGAGACATGATGTTTTTGTATGAATTACGTTTCGCTAAGTTGATAGTATCGATTGTTTCAGTTAAAGAACCAATTTGGTTTACTTTTACTAATACAGCGTTAGCAACACCTTGTTCGATACCCATTTGTAAACGTTTTACGTTTGTTACAAATAAATCGTCACCTACTAATTGAACTTTGCTACCAATCAATTTAGTTTGCTCTTTCCAACCAGCCCAGTCATCTTCAGCCATACCGTCTTCGATAGAGATGATTGGATATTTATCAGCCCAAGTTTTCCAGTAAGCAGCCATTTCCATATTGTTCAATTGCTTGCCATCAGATTTCTTGAATGTATAAAGACCAGTTTCTTCGTTATAGAATTCAGAAGCAGCAGCATCCATTGCGATGAAAATTTCTTCACCTGGTTTGTAACCTGCTTTTTCGATTGATTGTAAAACGATTTCGATTGCCTCTTCGTTAGACTTGATGTTTGGTGCAAAACCACCTTCATCACCTACGTTTGTTGAATATCCTTTAGATTTCAATACACCTTTCAAAGCATGGAAAACTTCAGTACCCATACGCAAAGCGTGTGAGAATGACTCAGCTTTAGCTGGCATTACCATGAACTCTTGGAAATCGATTGAGTTATCAGCGTGAGAACCACCATTCAAGATATTCATCATTGGTACTGGCAAAGTGTTGGCATTAACACCACCAATATAACGGTATAAAGACAACCCAGACTCTTGAGCTGCCGCTTTAGCTACTGCCAAAGAAACACCCAAAATAGCGTTTGCTCCTAAATTACCTTTGTTTGGAGTTCCGTCTAATTCAATCATCAAACGGTCAATCATATTTTGCTCAGAAACTTCTAAGCCCCACAATTCTTGAGCAATAGCAGTATTTACGTTTTCAACGGCTTTTAAAACACCTTTACCCACGTAAACGCTTTTGTCCTCATCACGTAATTCAACGGCCTCGTGAATACCTGTTGAAGCTCCAGAAGGCACTGCGGCACGTCCAAAAGCACCATCTTCGGTACGGATATCTACTTCGATTGTTGGATTTCCACGAGAATCCAAAATTTGTCTTGCGTGTACATGTTGAATTGCACTCATTTTGCGTAAATTTTGTTTTTGGTTATAAACGGAGGGAATTTTTGTAAATTAGATAATACTCTCTCTTGTTCAAATAAAATATTTCTTCAATCATTGAAAATTAAATCTATTTTCGCATGATTTGAATACTTTAATTAAATATTGAGAACAAATTTAAGCCTTTTTTCAAGATTGCTTGTACTTTTCTAATACTTTCACAGTTAGTTAATTTTAATACTAAAAATAATGAAAAATATTATTCGCACATTTATATTTTTAACCATACTTTCTATTGCAAATATAAGCATAAGCCTCTCACAAGTTTTGTCTACAGCAGAATTTCAGAAAAAATATTCTGAAAACACTAATGCCCAACTTATAGATGTTCGTACAAATGGTGAATATGGCGGTGGACATTTGGCAAAAGCCCAAAATATCGATTACAGAAGCCCAGATTTCATTCAAAAAATAAATACTTTAGATAAATCTAAGCCCGTATTCGTCTATTGCTTATCTGGTGGAAGAAGCAAAGCCGCAGCTGAAGTATTAAAGCAAAATGGATTTACGACTGTTTACGACCTTCAAGGTGGTTATTTGAAATGGACTGCTAGTAATTTACCCGTAGAAGGTTCAAAGGAAAATACTAATGCAAAGGGTTATAGCAAAACAGAGATTGAAGCTATTTTGAAAGAAAACGAAGTAGTAGTGCTAGACTTTTTTGCTTCGTGGTGTGGTCCATGTATCAAAATGATGCCTAGCGTAGATAAGCTTTCACAGGAATTATCAGGAAAAGTAAAATTTGTAAAAGTAGATGCTGATGCCAGCAAAGCTGTGGTAGAAAACTATAAAGTAGATGAAATTCCGACATTTATTGTTTTCAAAAACGGGAAACAAGTAAAACGTTCAACTGGATATTTGGAAGAGAAAGCTTTACAGAAAATGATTACAAATCAGCTTTCAATATGAGTCATCCCGAATTTTTCCTAAAATTGTGCGTTTGGGAGACAATTTGTGAGGTTTTCTACTTAATTATCGTCTAGTCCTTACTTTTCTTTCCTTGATGAAAGAAAAGTAACAAAAGAAAATCAAGAATTCCTAAACTCGCTTCGCTCAAACAGTAGGAATTCGTTGTTCATCAATCATAAAGAAGCGGTCGAAATTAGTTTTTCGACCGCTTCTTTATGATTTTAAAATTCGGGATGACTCATGTTTATGATTGAGGGAAACCGAATTCCTACTGTTTGAGCGAAGCGAGTTTAGGAATTCTTGATTTTTTTACGGTCCGCCGTTCATATCTTTGTAGTTCATTGAAATTGTTGGAAAAAGTGCAATTTTGAAATATAATTTGACAGGGGTGAGCAGCAGCTCTGGGTCCGCCGCAAACACGTTTTTCATTAAATGATGTTGTATCGCTGGTTTATCTGTTCACCCTGTTTTTCTCAGTAAATTCGACAGTACCTGTGGATGTAGCTTTAAGCAACAATCCTGTATTCATGTGCTAAATTGGAGAAAAGCTGTCAGATGAAATTCACTTCAAAATCACTCTGACTATGAGCAAGCAACTACAAACCTCAGCTACTTTATTACGTTATTGTGTAGGTATAGATGTCAGTAAAGACACTTTACAAATTTGTGTTTCAGTTATTGATAGCCACGGCAAAGTTACCATCAAAGGTACTTGTAAGGTAAATAACAAAGTTACTTGTTTTGATAGTTTACTAAGTTGGGTTAAAAAACATTGCAAAGACGTAAGTTTGCCTATCCGTTTTGTAATGGAGTCCACTGGGGTTTATCATGAACAAATAGCCTGGTATCTATTTCAAAATGACTTAGCAGTGAGTATTGTCTTGCCCAATAAAGCCAAGCATTATTTAAAAAGCCTTGGTCATAAATCTAAAAACGATAAGATAGATGCCAAGGGTTTATCCCAAATGGGCTTAGAACAAACCCTAACTTTATGGCAACCCTTATCAAAGACTATTTATTCGCTCAGGATGCTCACTCGTCAGCACCAGCGGTTGCAAGAGTTGAAAACCCAATCAGAAAATCAAAAACATGCTATTTTACATAGTCAAATTAGTGATAAATTCATTATTAAGCAGTTGGATAAGTTAATCAAACTCTATGAGCAACAAATTCAACAGGTTGGTCAAGAAATAGAAAAACTTTTAGCGAAAGACCAAGTTTTGAAAACTAAAATTGAGAAAATATGTAAAATCAAAGGTTTAGCATTACTTTCTGTTTCAACACTGGTTGCAGAAACTAATGGCTTTGATGGCTTTGAAAATATTCGTCAATTAGTGAGCTTCGCTGGTTATGATGTGGTAGAAAACCAATCAGGAAAACGAGCAGGGAAAACAAAAATCTCGAAAAAGGGCAATAGCCGAATTAGACGGATTTTATTTCTACCTGCCTTCAATGCTGTCAGATACGGAGAACCGTCCTGTCAAGCTCTGTTTAAGCGAGTTTTTGAACGAACACAAATCAAGATGAAAGGCTATGTAGCCGTTCAGAAAAAATTACTTACACTTAGCTTTGCCATCTGGAAAAGCAATGAAGAATATAATCCGATGCACTATGCCAACAATGTCAAAGAACTTGAAAGTGAGACTAAAAAAATAGTCCCAACAAGTGGGACTACACAGGATGTACCAGCTTAAAATCTGGTACTCCTTCAGTAGTCCAAAATTATAAAAAATAAAATCGAAATATTAAAAAAATAATATTTCAAAACTTGACTTTTACGACAGTACCAGCGGTTACTTTTTGTATCAAGACAAAAAGTAAGGTCAAGTATAAATCCAAAAATCTCTGAAATCTTTTAAAATTTACTAATTTATGAGAAAATTCGGGATGACTCATATTTATCTCTTTCTCACAAAAAGCATTTCATCATTTGGTATTTTAACTCTTAATAAGATATTTGCTCCATCTTCTATCTTAACTTTTTCGCCTACAGAAAGACCATTTAAGTATTTTAATTCAAAAGCCATTGCTTCATTGCTACCTGCCATTTTTGTTTGTGCTATAGCACCACTAGTTATCGGTGTCCATGCTCTCCAAGACGAATCAGTAGTTCCAGTTCCTAAAGTAATTCCTCCATTATAAGTATTTACGGACGAACTCCCTGTAAAAGTCAACTCTTTTCTATTCTGACTTGTTTTACTAAACGACAATTCTAAATCAGCTGGAAAATCTGGTGTACTTGCTTTTAGTTTTTCTTGGTCAATATTCAAACTATCCTCTTTGATATACCCTACAAAATTCCATTTACCAACTAAAATATCTGGTAAAGTAACCACTGGTGAACATCCACATAAAGGTGTTGGGTCAATTGTAATACCACATGCCCAAACTAAAGCTGTTAATAATGTAACTGCTAAAGTGTGATAAAGATTCTTTTTCATGATTTAGATATTTAGTTTTAACAAAGACGCAGAAAAGTTAAGCTTGGTTGTAAATCTATGCTTAAATTTGTCAGAAATTTGTTAAATCCAATCTATTTTGTCTAAAAATATTGCCATTTTCGCTTCTGGTTCGGGCTCAAATGCCGAACGTATCGTTGAATATTTCTCAGATTCAACTGAAATCAACGTGAAATTATTTCTTTGTAACAATCCCCAAGCGGGCGTCATTCAAAGAGCCGAACGCCTGAATATTCCTTTGGTGATGTTCAATCGTCAACAATTCAAGTCGGGCAAAGTAGTTGATATTTTGAAAGAAAATGAAATCGACTGGGTAATTTTGGCTGGCTTTTTATGGCTTGTTCCTCAAAATGTGGTAGAAGCTTTTCCCAATAAAATCATTAATATTCATCCAGCTCTTCTACCAAAATTTGGTGGTAAAGGTATGTACGGACATTTTGTTCATGAGGCCGTTGTTGAAAATAAAGAAACAGAATCAGGCATCACTATTCATTTGGTGAATGAACATTACGACGAAGGGGCTATCATCTTCCAAGCATCTTATCCAGTATTACCTACAGATTTGCCCGAAGATGTAGCTAAAAAAGGACAAGTATTAGAACACAAACATTTTCCAGAAGTAATTGAAAAAGCCATTCTTGGCTAATGATTACTTTAATGTTCCTTCGCGATTGGCAATGTCCCAAGCGGTATAAAACACCAATTGGGCTCTTTTTCTGAGCAACCCAAAATCTATTTTATCAACATCATCCGTAGGTTGATGATAGTCTGGGTGTTCGCCATCGAAGTAAAAAATAATGGGAATATGATTTTTGGCAAAATTATAATGGTCTGAGCGATAGTACAATTGTTGCGGATGCGATTCTGAATTATAGCTATAATCTAAAGTCAGTTTAGTATAAAGCTCATTATTATGTTCGCTCAGGGCATGAAGTTCTTGTGAAATTTTATCCGAACCTATCAAGAATATATATTCCTTCTTATCCAGATAGGCATTATCTATCCGCCCAATCATATCGATATTCAAATCACAAACAGTATTTTTAAGGGGAACCACAGGCTTTGCCACATAATATTCCGACCCTAGCAAACCGAACTCTTCTCCTGCAAAAGCAATAAACAGAATACTTCTACGTGGACCTCTGCCTTGTTTTTTGGCTTCTGAAAACACCCTTGCCATTTCCATCATTGCGACAGTCCCTGAGCCATCGTCATCAGCACCATTGAATACAATACCATTTTTTGTACCAATGTGGTCATAATGGGCAGAGATAACCAATACTTCTTCTTTTTTGTCTGTTCCTTCCAAAAAGCCCATTACATTTTCGGTAGCTATTACACTTTTAGCACGACGCATTTTATCCGTCGGATTCAGCATCACACTATGCTGTTTGCCAAAATATTGCTTGATATAAAATGGCTGAAAGTAGGAGTTTGTGGTATCTCCCGACACAATCGCTTCTAGTCCATGTTCTTGAAAATGCTTGGCAATGAAAGCTGCTGCTATTTTTTGTTCTTTCGAGCCCGTCAAACGTCCTCGTAAGCTATCGCTTGCTAAAAAAGTCAAATTGCTTTGTAGGTTTGCTATCGAAATAGTCTCGGCAAAATAAGTAACCGTAAGTTCATCAGAAACAGCATTAACGAGTAGAAGCAGGAAAAAGAAATATTTTTTCATAAATGACCTAACAAATCTAGGCTCCAATCTGGAATAATTATTCACAAATTGAAGCCTATATTTATCAGATTAACGTAAAATGATTGAAAGAGAAACCTATTTTTTATCTGAATCTACAACGAGTCTCTTATCACGATTAGCAACATCCCAAGTTAAATAGAAAATCAATTTGGCTCTTTTTTCCATTTGCTCGAATTCTATTTTCTCAACATCATCTGTCGGTTGATGATAGTCATCATGAACTCCATTGAAGAAAAATGCTACTGGAATTTTATTTTTAGCAAAATTATAATGGTCTGAACGATAATAAAAACGGTTTGGATCATTCGGGTCGTTATAACGAAAATCTAAATTGATAGGGTTATGTTTATCATTTTGCTCAATCAAAGAAGCATGTAACTCGGAAGAAAGTTTATCCGAACCAATCACATAAATATAGTCTCCTTTGCCTTCATGTTCTTTATCAGACCTACCAACCATATCAATATGAATATCGCTCACTGTACTTGCCAATGGAAAAACTGGATGAGTTACATAAAATTCAGACCCTAACAAGCCTTTTTCTTCGCCAGTTACTGTTAAAAAAAGCATACTTCTGCGAGGCTTATTTCCCGCTTTTGCGGCTTCACCAAATGCCTGAGCTACTTCTAGTACAGAAACAGTTCCAGAACCATCATCATCAGCACCATTATAGATTTTCCCATCGGTTACTCCTACGTGGTCATAATGTGCAGAAACAATCACTAATTCGTCTTTTTTATCCGTTCCTTCTAAATACCCTAATACATTGTAAGTCTCAACAGGTTGAGCAGTTCTTTCAATTTTTATCCCTACAGATTGCTTTTCTAATTGATTTGCAACACTTTTAGTAATGGCTTTTTCTTTCAGAATATCCAATTGAGCAACCGTTGTATTAAACAAATCAGCAGCCATTGTTGGTCCAACTGTTAAAACAGCAAAGTCAGAACCTTGAGGGTCTTTTTGGTCAGCAAAGCCAAGTCTTGCATTACCAAACCGTTTTAGCATGGTCTGACGTTGTTTGATTACTTTCTCAAACTCTTCAACACTTTGTTTTGAAATCAATAATAAAGCCTTTGCTCCTTTACTTTTAGCAGTAGCCATTTTCTCTTTCCAAGCCTCACCTTTACTCCATTTAGACATTTCTGTATTGCCTGAAATCAAGTAACTGCCATCTGCCAAACGTGGCTCACCTTCAAAAGCGACAACAATTTTACCGTTTACTTTTGTACTTTCGTAATCGTTCAAGGCTTTATCCTCAATACCGTATCCCACAAAAACCATTTCAAAGGTTTCTTCTTGTGGCATTGGTGAAATAGTATTGGCAATAAAATCAAACAAGTATTTGAATTCTTTCGACTTAGTTTTCAAGTAAAAATCTCCCCAACCACGTTTTATTAAATCTACTGGTTGAAGATAAGAATTCCCATTAACGGGACCTTTTAAACCATAACTATCAAATTGTTTGGCGATATATTCTGCCGCTACTTTTTGTTCAGGAGAACCCGTGTCACGTCCTTTTAAACTATCTGAAGCGATAAAGGTGAGATGTTTTTTTAAGTCTTTTACCGTGATGGTTTTAGCATACTTCTCTGCAATCTTTTGAGCATTGGTCTGAGAAACCGTAGCCGAAAGAAGCAAGACGCTAATCAGAAATGAATATTTTTTCATGAAAGGGTATTTTAATTTATTGATGATGCGAATTTAAGGAAATTATTTGAAAACATTTTCTTAACAATTTGCTCATACCAAACTCCCTTCCCGACAATTCAATTAATTTATTAGAGGTTTTCTTATTTCTTGAAAAAATATCTTCAAGAAATAAGAAAACCAAAAGGCATTATCTCCAACCTCCGCCTAGTGCTTTATAAATATTCACTACGGCATCGTATTGGCGTTTTTTTACGTTGATTAATTCTATCCTAGCCTGTAAAGCATTAGCCTGTGTTAACAGAACCTCCAGATAGGTCGCTCTACCTGTTTTGAATAAATCTGTAGACGTTACAATAGATTCCGTCAATACATTTACCTCCTTACTTTTCAAATCCTGAATCAGGCTAAGATTTTTAATATTAGACATTTCGTTATATACTTCTGTATAAGCACCAATGATGCTCTTTTGATAATTGTACAAAGCTTCTATCTGAACAGCACTCGTTACACCGAAATCAGCTATTAATCCTTTTCTATTGATAATAGGTGCCGATAAGCCCCCTAAAACATTATAGGCTAACGACTGTGGAGCAATTACATAGGCAGGATTAAAAGTCTGAAATCCTAAAGTAGCATTGATATTCAGTGATGGATAAAATGCCAACCGAGCGGCTTCTACGTCAGCTTTCGCTGCGAGTAGTTCGTATTCAGCTTTTTTAACATCAGGGCGATTTCTCAATAACTGAGCAGGCACGCCCATTCTGATTTGGGTTGGCAAAGGCTTCGTAAACTGTAATTTATCTCGATAAATTGGTTGTGGATATCGTCCCAATAAAAAGTTGATTTTGTTCTCAATCTCAATAATTGATTGTAAAATCTCAACTTCTAAGCTTCTGGTATTTAGGATTCTCGATTCAAACTGTTTTACCGCTAACTCGTTGGCATAACCTGCTTCTTTCTGAGCTTGAATAATTTGTAATTCATTCAATTGCAGATTTCTGGTTTCTTTGATAATATCTAATTCATTATCCAACGCAATTAGGCTATAATAGCCCGCCGAAATTTCTGAAATCAAATTGGTGATTATCCAGTTTTTCCCTTCTACACTTGCTAAGTATCGAGCGATAGCGGCTTTCTTTTTATTACGCAATTTTCCCCAAATATCTATTTCCCATGAACTCTGTAAACCAATGTTAAAATCAGGAAGATGTTCTGGAATTTTTTGGTCGTTAGTAATATTATTTGAGAAATTGGTATCATAATTACCAACACCATCCATGGTATATTTCCCAAATCTTTTTTGTCCAGCCGAAATGCCCGCCCCTACAAAAGGCTTTCCTAATACTTTCGCAAAATTGAGCTGGTTTTGAGCCATCTCAATTCTTTGCAAAGTCATTAACAAATCAATATTGTTATTCAGCGAGGTATCTATCAAAGCAATCAGCGTTGTGTCTGTAAAATAGCTTTTCCAATTGATGGCTGCATCATTGGTCGAATCCTTTTTATTATTATAGGATTCGGGCATTGGTTTTAAAGACGGCTGTTTGTAGGTTTTCAGCGGTTGACAATTGGTAAACACCATCGCCATGAAAAGCCCACAAGTAAGTATATAATATTTTAGTTTAATCATCATTTTCTAATTAAGAATTAGTTCTTCTTTCTTGTTTTTCTTAGCTTTTCCTTGTGCCAGCGTAGCAAAAATCACGTATAATCCTGGGATAATTATTACTCCAAATACCGTCCCAAAGAGCATCCCTCCTGCTGCTGCCGAACCAATGGTTTTGTTACCGATAGCACCCGCTCCAGAGGCCGTCATTAGCGGAATTAGCCCTGCGATAAAGGCAAAGGAAGTCATCAAGATTGGTCTTAACCTTGATACCGCACCTTCAATAGCGGCTTCTAATGGAGTACGCCCTTCTTTTTGTTTCAAAATGGCGAATTCTACAATCAAAATGGCATTTTTACCCAGTAGACCAATTAGCATTACGAGGGCTACTTGTGCATAAATGTTGTTTTGTAAACCCAATATCAACAATAAGAAGAAGGCTCCGAATATCCCCGTCGGCAACGATAGGATTACAGGAATGGGTAGCAAGAAACTCTCGTACTGAGCAGCTAATAAAAGATAAACGAAGACTAAACAAATGATAAAGATATAAATGGCTTGGTCACCTGATAAGATTTCATCTCTCGTCATACCAGACCAATCATAAGTATATCCTTTAGGAAGTTTTTCTGCTGCTACTTCCTTGATGGCTTCAATGGCTTTACCACTACTGAAACCAGGAGCAGGCTCACCATTTATCATGGCAGAAGTGTACATGTTATAACGCGTAAGTTGTTCTGGGCCATAAACTCTTTCTATCCTGATAAAAGCAGAATAAGGTACCATTTCACCTTGGTCATTTTTTACATACATTCTTAATATATCATCTGGCTGAGCACGATACTTAGGCAATGCCTGAATCATTACTTTATACATTTGTCCGAAACGAATAAAGTTTGTAGCATAAAAACTACCAATCAACGATTGCAGGTTATCCATCGCATTATTCACAGAAACACCTTTTTGAGCTGCTTTGTCGTTGTCCACATTAATCAGATACTGTGGGAAACTAGCATCAAAACTGGTAAAGGCATTTTCAATTTCTGGTCGCTTATTCAATTCTTCAATAAAGCTTTGAGTCACTTTTTGAAGCTTTTGTAAATCACCGCTACCTGTTCTGTCTTGTACCCTTAATTCAAAACCACTGGCATTACCATACCCAGGCACGGCAGGCGGAGGGAAAAACTGAATACTGGCATCTTTGATATTTTTAGTTTTTTCTGTCAAGATTTCCACTACATCATCAACCGATTCTTTTCTTTCTTCCCAAGCTTTTAGGTTAATCATGCCCATACCAAAGGATGCTCCAGAACCATCTGTCAACAAACTAAAGCCTGATAAGGTGGATATTGACTCAACAGCTTCTATTTCGGTAGTAGCTCGCTGAATTTCATCCATTACGGCTTCTGTTCTTTCAACCGTTGAGCCCGACGGGGTAGTTACGTTGGCATAAACTGTACCTTGGTCTTCAGTAGGAATAAATCCAGACGGCAGGAAAATATTAGTACCCCAAGTAGCGCCAATAAAGAATAATAGCATTAATAATGTAACCACTCTTCTGTTGGCAATCGAACCTAATAGCGACTTATAACCATCTGATAAACCATCATATTTCTCATTAAACTTTACGAAGAACTTGCTTAACAAATTGGTCTTTTTAGGTTGTCCATGATTATTTTTCAACATAATAGCACAAAGTGCTGGCGTAAGCGTCAGGGCGTTTACTCCAGAAATCACAATGGCAATAGCCATGGTAATAGAGAACTGCCGATAGAAAACCCCCACTGGCCCTGATAAAAAGGCTACAGGAATAAACACGGCCGTCATCACTAAAGTAATGGCTACGATAGCCCCACTGATTTCATTCATGGATGAAATAGTGGCTTCTCGTGCATCCAGATGTTCCAATTCCATTTTGGCATGAACGGCCTCCACTACTACAATGGCATTATCCACCACAATACCGATGGCTAGTACCAAAGCAAAAAGGGTTAATAAGTTAATCGAAAACCCGAAAATCTGCATAAAGAAGAAAGTACCAATCAGCGAAACGGGCACAGCCAACGCAGGAATCAACGTAGAACGGAAATCTTGTAAGAAGATAAACACTACTAATGCTACCAAAATAAAGGCTTCGATAAGGGTTTTGATTACTTCGTGAATAGAAGCATCTAAGAAACGAGAAACGTCATAACTGATGTTATAGTCCATCCCCGGAGGGAAAGTCGCTACTTTCAGTTCTGCCATTCTTTTCTTTACATTGCTAATTACCTGACTTGCATTAGACCCTGGTCTTTGCTTTAAGATAATAGCAGCTGAGGGTTTTCCATTTTCTTTTGAAAGTACATCGTAATCAAGTGAACCAAATTCAATGTCTGCAATATCTTTTAACCTAAGCATCTCGCCATTGGCATTGGCTTTAATTACTACGTTTTCGTATTGCTCTATTTTGGTATATTTTCCCGTATAACGCAATACATATTGTAATGACTGTGCCTTTCTACCTGAACTTTCCCCTATTTTACCCGGAGCGGCTTCAACGTTTTGGCTTTTCAGTGCATTCATTACATCTTCCGCTGAAACGTTGTATGATGTCATTCTATCTGGTTTCAACCATACACGCATAGAGTATTCACGTTGCCCCATAATGTCGGCAAAACCTACTCCGTCAATTCTCTTTAATTCTGCTAAGATGTTAATATCTGTAAAATTGTATAAGAATTTCTCATCAGCAGTCGTATCGTTCGTCATGATGTTTAAGTACATCAACATACTATTTACTTCTTTTTCGGTAGAAACCCCCGCCTTGATTACCTCTTCTGGCAATTCATCTAATACTGTTGAAACCCTATTCTGTACGTTTACGGCAGCTAAGTCTGGGTCTGTTCCTACTTGAAAATACACTTGAACAATACTTGAACCATCATTCCCTGATACTGAGGTCATGTAGGTCATTCCTGGTACACCATTGATGGCACGTTCTAAGGGCGTTACTACCGCTTTAGCACATACCTCTGCATTAGCACCAGTATATTTTGTGGTTACTGTTACTGCTGGAGGTGCAATATCTGGAAATTGGGTAACGGGCAGTTGGGTCATTGCTAACACCCCTAATAATAGTATTATTAAGGATATTACAATTGACAATACTGGCCTATTTATGAATGTTGTAAACATATTTTTTCGTCTTTGGATGGAAGAATGGAATTGAATGAGATTATTTACTTCTTAAATCAGCAATAATTTTTGTCATTGAAATCATCTCTGGAATAATCTTCATTCCGTCTTTCACATTCTGGATACCCTCATAAATAATTCTATCACTAGTAGTAAGTCCTGTTTCTATTACATACAAGTGTGGAATCCTTAGTCTAGGCACAATACTTCTGGTTTGTACTTTATTGTCTTTGTCTAACACATATACAAAAATCTTATCTTGAATTTCAAAAGTTGATTTTTGAGGAATTACCAAAGCACTTTTTACATTATTATTGATTCTTACTTTCCCACTTGATCCATGTCTTAATATTCTCTCTGGATTAGCAAAACGTGCTCTGAAGGCAATACTCCCTGTATTTTTATCAAATTCCCCTTCAATGGTTTCTATGTTTCCTTTGTAGTTATGGGGCTCATTATTGGCCAAAATCAATGATACCTCACTCTTGGCAGATTCTTTGATTGTTTTGGCAAAGTCTAAATATTCTTTTTCAGATACATTAAAATAAGCGAATACCTCTTTGTTATCTGAAATAGTGGTTAGCAAAGTACCTTCGTCAATTAAACTTCCTATTTTGTTCGGAATTCTATCTACTACTCCATCAAAAGGAGCTTTTATTTCGGTTAATGACAACTTCAATTTGGCACTAGTTTCGTGCGACTGTGCTTCTTCTATTCTAGCGTTCAAAGCATCTAACTTTGCTTTGGCCATTTCAAACTCAGTTTTCGACACTACATTTTTATCAACCAATAGCTTAACATTTTGTAAGTTCAGCTCGGCTGCTTTAGCTTCAGCAATAGCACTTTTCAGCATGGCTTTAGCTTTCAGGATTTCCTCTTTATATTCCTGATTACTGATGCAAAATAGTATTTGTCCTTGTTTGACAGACTTACCTTCATCTACCAATATTTTATCGATATACCCTTTTACACGGGCACGTATTTCTACATTCTTGATGGCATGAATATCTGATACATAATCATTATTATAATCCGTATCAATGATGATGGGATTAGTGGTTGGAAACGCCTCTTGCTTCTCTTTGCTTTCTTTGTTAGTTGAACAAGCTGTCATGCACAAAACAGTAGCACTGAAACATAAAAGCACGAATACTTTTTTCATTACATTAATAAATTAAGTGAATAAATACTTTGGGCTGATTATGAGAGACATCGAAAACCCAGTAAAATTTTACTACTATTTTTAAGGAATGTGGTTATTGAAAACTAATCAATATAGTATCAGGAAACGCCAATGCGGGATTTCATTGATACTGACTCAATCATCAGTTTTTTCCAATACGATAAGATTTTACGATTCAAAATCTTTCTAAAAAGTATAGCCACAGCAAATGTTACCTCGCCAAAACGAAGACATTATTCACCATCAAGCAATTAATTTTAAGAAAGTTTTTGGATGTTAAGCCACATTAACGAGGCTCTCGGGAGGAGGAGAATGGAATAAAATAATTACATCAAGATAATGGGCATCTTTATAGATAAAATTGCCCTTAGTTTTAAGAGGTGTCCCTAAATCAAATAAAAATGAATCTCCCTCGGCACAAACTCTTGTAATATAACCAGCGCGATTACGCTTAGTACTTTTTGTCTTTTTTTGTACATGTTCTTCTTCTACATCTGAATCATCAAACCCAAGTATTAGGTTTTCAAGAGAGAAAAAATAAGCATGATTTTTTAAATCTTTAAGTGTCTTATAACGCTTTGATGAATTGTTGATATTTTGGCATGAAAAGCCAATCAATTTTTCGAAATTCTTGGAAGATAGAAGGGGATTATTAATTAAACCAGCACTATGTTGATTGACAAAAAAACTTTGATTAGTACAATTTATATTTGCAGATACTGGCGTGATTTTGATGAGGAATAATATCAAAAATGTGCATTTAATGCAAAAAAGGATATGTTTTGAGGTTAATTCCACAAAATTTACAAATTCACGTTTAACAAAAATACAATTTTTATCCTAAAATCAAAATATTTATAATTGATTTTTAGACGAACAAAAAGAATGATGATACTAAATCATCGATTTGTTATGATAAACTTTTTGAAGAGTATTTTTTATAAAAAAAGAGGCCTTTATTTGACCTCCTCATAATCTACGTATTCGCCACCGTCAAAATTTTCTGTACTTTTCCCTTTTTTGGGTGGAACAAAATCCACATCAATCTGGCCTTCACGCTTATTAGATGAAGAATGATACGATTGCTGTTTTTGGTTAAAGTCCTGCTGGGCTTTATTAATCTGAGAAACCACAAATCCTCTTAAAGCCCATTTTAATAAACGAGGAAAGATAAATAAGATAAGACAAATTATAAGGAATATCTTGAACAACATGATTGTTATGATTTACGGAACTACTAAAAGAAAAAATATTTCAATTGATGATTGCCAAATACATTACTATGCTACAAAAATACTACATTCTAATGAGTAACCTGTACTGTTTTGGTAAGCTCCAGTGATTTGATTTCATAAATTAATAACGTCAAATTTACAAATTAGTTTTTTCAGTCATTATAAAAATCAAAAAGTTTTTATAAATGGTCGTATTTTCATTTGAATAAGATTTAAAGCTTTTGGATAGATTAAAAATAAAAAGCACTTTCAGAAATTCCGAAAGTGCTTTTGTCTTAGAATATAGTTTTATTCCGAAAATCTATCTCAATTTTAACGTAACGACCGAAACAACTACTAAAAGAATACAGATAATCCAAAAGCGTGTTACAATTTTAGCTTCATGATAGCCTTTTTTCTGAAAGTGATGGTGTAGAGGCGACATTAAGAAAATACGACGCCCTTCGCCAAATTTATTTTTGGTATATTTAAAATAACTTACCTGCATAATGACAGAGAGTAGTTCTATCAAGAATATGCCACATAATACAGGTATCAACAATTCTTTTCTGATTACGATAGCAAGTGTTGCGATAATTCCACCTAACATCAAGCTACCAGTATCTCCCATAAATACTTGCGCTGGGAAAGAGTTGTACCATAAAAAGCCAACGCATGCACCTACAAAAGCCGCACAAAAAACGGCCAGTTCCCCAGAATTGGGAATAAACATTACGTTCAAATATTGAGAGAACACTTTATTACCTGATACATACGCTAATACTGCCAAACCAATACCAATAATTACAGACGTTCCAGCCGCCAAACCATCAATTCCATCAGTAATGTTTGCACCGTTAGAAACCGCCGTAATAATGAAAATAACAGCAATTACATATATTACCCAAGTGTATTGGTCAAGCCCCAAGAAATCAGGGATTAAATAGCTATAATCAAACTGGTTGTTTTTTAGGAAAGGTACTGTTGAAATCAACGCTTTTGAATCCGTAAATTTTTGTACCTGTCCAATGTTGGTAGCAATCTTTGCTTTCTCGTAAAACCTTACTTTAATGTCATCATTAAACCACATCGTAAGACCCACGATTAAGCCTAAGCCAATCTGACCAACGATTTTGAATCTCCCTGAAAGACCTTCTTTATTCTTTTTGAATACTTTGATATAATCATCAATAAAGCCAACGCCACCCAACCAAACGGCAGTTACCAACAACAAAATGATGTAAATATTATTAAGCTTCGCAAACAACAAAGTGGGCACTAGTAAAGACAAAAGAATAATAAAGCCACCCATTGTAGGCGTACCTTTCTTTTGCATTTGTCCTTCTAATCCTAAATCTCTGATGGCTTCGCCAATTTGTAATTTACTCAATAGATTAATCACGGCTTTTCCCCAAATGGCTGCAATTCCTAAAGAAGTAACTACTGCCGCAAAAGCACGGAAGGTAATGTATTGAAACAAACCTGCTCCCGGAAAGTTGAAGTGTTTATCTAAATAATCAAATAGATAATAAAGCATAATAATTTGGTTAGTATGATGGCGAAATTATGAAGACAGATTAAAATAGCTTTTGTTTGTATAAACAGAAGTGCAAATTTAGTAATGTTATTTAGTTTTAAAGCAATATTCTATACCTAATCGTGCATCTCTTTTGTTGATAAGTTCTGTTAATTCCCGAAAGCTTCTTTCAAAATCAATCTATCATCAAAATCATATTTTACTCCTTGAATATCCTGATAGGTTTCGTGCCCTTTGCCTGCTACTAATATAATATCCCCTGCCTCGGCCAAGGTATTTACAGCATAATCAATGGCTTCTTTTCTGTCTACAATAGTTTTCGTTTTTTTGAAGTCTAGCGGAGGAACGCCTTTTTGCATCTGAGCCAAAATTTCTAATGGGTCTTCTTTTCGTGGATTATCAGACGTCAATATTACTTTATTCGATAAGCTACAAGCTATTTTTGCCATAATCGGGCGCTTAGTAGCATCTCTGTTTCCGCCACAGCCCACTACCGTGATTACCTGTTGGTTGTCTCCTTTTATCTGCTTGATGGTTTTCAACACATTCTCTAAAGCATCTGGCGTATGGGCATAATCTACAATACCTACTTTTTTGTCTTTGATTGAAACAATCTGTTCAAAGCGTCCTGGAGCAGTTTTTAATCCTGACATCTGTACCAGTACTTCGTCAGGGTCTTCGCCCAACAAGGTAGCAGCGCCATAAATAGCCATCAAATTATACGCATTGAAAGTACCTATTAGCTGAAAATGTATCTCACGTCCATCTATTTCCATTTGCAAACCATAGATACTATCTGAAACAATCCTACCTTTTACCGTAGCAAGGGTTTCTAGGGAGTAGGTTTTTATACTGGCCTTGGTATTTTGAACCATCACTGCACCGCGACGGTCATCGATATTTACTAAAGCAAACGCCGTTTTGGGTAAAGCATCAAAAAAACCTTTTTTAGCTTTGATATAGTTATCAAACGTACCGTGAAAATCAAGGTGGTCGTGGGTGATGTTTGAGAAAATAGCCCCTGCAAAAGTTACTCCCGTAATGCGATGTTGTACGACCGAGTGTGAGCTTACTTCCATAAAGGCATTCGTACAGCCAGCCTCAACCATTTCTGCCAATAGTTTATTCAAACTTACTGCATCTGGAGTAGTATGGGTAGAAGGTATTATTTCTTCGTCAATCTGATTTTGAACGGTAGAAATCAATCCACAACGATAACCTAGTTGACGAAACAAACGAAATAACAACATCACTGTCGTAGTCTTTCCATTAGTACCCGTAATACCTACTAGTTTTAATTTTTGAGATGGATTACCATAAAAAGCAGAGGCAATATATCCCAACGCTTCGGAAGTATCTTTTACTTGAATGTAAGTAACTGATGCCGACGGATTTTCAGGGAAATCTTCACAAAGAATAGTACTTGCCCCTAATTCAATGGCTTTATCAATAAATGTATGACCATCCACCTGTGTGCCTTTTAAAGCCACAAACATCGAGCCTTTTGTAACAGCACGAGAGTCGATGATGATAGATGAAACTGCTATTTCGGTATTACCTAGTATAGTAATTGTTTTAATATTTTTAAGAAGACCAGTCAGGATTTGCATAATGATAATTGAAAAATTCAAATTAAAAAACCACTAATTCGCCATTAGTTTAGTACTAACCCAATTGTTCTATTTTTAGTAGCGAAAGAACCGGGTGGAATCGATTGGCTACTTACGCGACCAATACCTTTATAACTTACTTTATAACCTTTGTTTTCTAATACATAAATAGCATCCCTCAACGACATTCCTCTCATATCTGGTACTTTATTTTTAGGATTTCGGTGTTCTTCAAAATGCATCTTGCCATTTTCAGCTTGCATCGTTGCCCATCCCTCATTAGTAGGCATTTTTTCGATACCAAACTCTTCGTTGATAGCCTTGATGTCTGAAGTATGAGCAATTTGTTTTTGACTTGTAAGCTTGGTACCGCCTTTTGCCAATAATTTGTGCATCTGAATATCGCACGCATAAATTTTATCTGCAATTTCTTTAAAAACGGGAGCTGAGGCATCACTAGCAAAAAGGGCTTCTTTCTTTACGCCCCTCGGATTATCAATGGCCACTACACAGCTATATTTAGGAGCATCCGCAGGGAAATAGCCAATAAAAGAGGTATAATACATTCCTTTTCTGTATTTACCATTAATTAGTTTCTGCGAAGTTCCAGTTTTACCTGCTATTTTGTATAAATCATTTTTGATATTAGATGCTGTTCCTCTTTCCACAACGCCTTCCAACATCTTCCTTACTTTCGCTAAAGTTTCTTCGGAACAAATAGGGTTTTCGTCTACTTCTTGCTTGATTTTGAAATCATCCTCCACTTTATCTGCCACTCTGGTTTCTTTTACGATAATGGGCTGAATCCATTTCCCGTTGTTGGCAATGGCATTATAGAAGGTTAGCATTTGAAGGGGTGTCAAAGCCATCCCGTATCCGATAGAGTTCCACGGCAAACCTGTGATATCTCCCTTTTTAGGGGGACTGATTTTAGGAATAGCATCTGGGCGTAATTGAAAATTCAAGCGTTGGTCTAAATGAAAATCATGTAGTTTTTGATAATACTTCATTTCATTTCCTTTGCCAAAATACTTTAACATTAACTTGGCAGTACCAACATTTGACGAATGTTCAAAAACTGATTGGGCTGTTATTGTTCCATAGCCCGTAGTTTTAGAATCTTCTAAGATTTTATCGCCGATTTTCATTTTACCGTCACCTGTCTCTACCAGCTCATTATTAGATAAATTCCATTCTTCCATCAATGCCACCATGGATGCTAATTTGAATACAGAACCTGGGTCTGTTAAACCCAACACAGCATGATTATAAGTTTCTGCATAATTAGACGTATCCCGCATTCTGGTAAGGTTGGTCATCGCTTTGATTTCACCCGTAGCTACTTCCATTACTACCACACAGCCTTTATCAGCCCCTGATCTTTTCAAGGCCCTGAGTAAAGAGCTTTCGGCAACGTCTTGGATATTTACATTAATGGTCGTGTGAATATCCAAACCTGGAATTGGAATAGATTCCTCTCCTCCATCTATTGGTCGAAAACTTCCTTGACCTATTTTCTCAAAAATACCTTTTCCGGGTACTCCTGCTAATTGACTATCAAAACTGTTTTCAATCCCTACTTTTTCTTTATCTTTTTTATACCCTATTGTACGGAACCCCATTTTACCAAAAGGGTTATAGCGCACATTTACTTTTTCAAAAACCACTCCGCCCTTATATTTTCCTTCTTTGAAAATAGGCCAAGTCTTCATCATTTTTACATCTTGAAAATCAATCAAAGAATTATTCAGAAGAATATAGCGGTCTTTTTCGTGACGGGCTAAATTAATCATCGAGAAATAATCCTTCCAGTCTTTATCTCCGTAAAAGTTTGATAACTTTTTACATAAATCTTCAATTCCCTCCTCAAAAATCTTTTTGTTTTTATCAGACAAAGAAACGAGTGGGTCAAAGCCCAAACGATATTTCGGCAAAGAAGTAGCCAGCAAACTACCGTCGTCTGCATAAATATTTCCTCGAACAGCCTCTATCGTTCTTTCACTCACATACCTGCGACTCGATTCTTTTCGCCATTTTTCACCTTCAATATTCTGTAATTGAACAATTCGCCATACTATTCCTATGGCAAAAAATAGAATTAGCAAAAACACAAAGCGTAACCTTAAAACAATGTCTTTTTTGATGTTCATTGATATATAAATCTGACAGAAAAATGCTTATAAATACTTTTCCAAGCTACAATATCCACAAATATACTAAAAATCGGAAATGCGAATTGAAGAAAGCATCAAGATGATTAAGAAAGGGAAAATAAATACAAGACGAAGTCCTAATAAACTGAGCCTTCTATTTGCGTCTCCCTAAACAAACTTTACGATAGACTAATATTTTTTTGGGAAGGGTAAATTTTGAAGCTGTTTAAACTTTCTTTTTCGGGTTAAACTAAGTCTTTTAGAATACTTTCACCTCAGAAACGGAAAGTTTAAACAGCTTATATAGTAAACATGAGTCATCCCGAATTTTAAAATCATAAAAAAGCGGTCGAAATTAGTTTTTCGACCGCTTTTTTATGATTGATGGGCAACGAATTCCTACTGTTTGAGCGAAGCGAGTCGGTTCGCCGATGCGATTAGGGATTCTTGATTTTTTTACGGTCCGCCGTTGTACTTACTTTTTGCATCAAGGCAAAAAGTAAGTACGAGAATAAATCCAAAAAACATTGAAATCTTTTAAAACTTGCTTTTCCAAGAGAAAATTCGGGATGACTCATGTTTATCATAAAATCTATAAGTCTTTAATTTATGTTCTTCTTATGTTCTTCAACGAAATATAAACCCCATTTGAATTACGATAATACAACTTTCAAGTTGATTGAATAAGTATCTTTTTCATCCTTAATTTCAAGCGAGTGAGCATTAGGATAAAGCGTTATTAAACGTTTTTTTGTATTACTTAAACCAATCCCACCAAAAGTCGTTTTTCGATTAATAGATACAATATTAGACTTACTATTTACCACCTCAAATGATAAACTATCATCAACAACTTTTAAATGAATTTTAATAAAACATCTTGATTTTAAATCGACTATACTATGCTTGAAGGCATTTTCAACAAAAGTAACGAGTATCATTGGAGGAATATTTCCATGTATTTCACCTTCTACTACAAAGTCTACTTCTAATCTTTTAGTATTCCTGATTTTCTCTAATTCTATGAAATTTGTCAGGAAACTTATTTCTCTTTCAAGGCTTATAGTTTGTTCATTAGATTCATAAAGCACATAATCTAATAAACTTGATAAAGACAAAATGGCATCACCATTACGCTTATCATCTGTTATCGTAAGGCTATAAATATTATTAAGTGTATTCGTTAAGAAATGAGGATTGATTTGTGCTCTTAAATAATCAATTTCAATTTGCTTCTTTTCAGAAACACTCTTACCTAATGAACGCGTTAGTTTAATAAAAAAAGCAGGTAAAGCTGTAAGAAATATTTCAAGTGTACTACCAATCACTTCGCCTGTATTAAAATACGACCAATAACCTTTTTTGTAAAAAGCAAGCAAACCGCTATCAAGTCCATTAATATTTTTTGTATTAAACCATTTATTGTCAAATATTAAATGTACTCTGAAATAGAAAAGAATGCTCAAAATAAAAATCAAAAAGATGATTCCAAAAATTGTGACAAAGTATTTTTGGTAATTATCATTTGACCAAGTTTGCAGTATTACATAAGTTATAAAATAGAAATATATAAAATCTGATATAACAATATACAGTATAGTCGTTAGTTGATAATAAATATTAACAGTTGGTCCGAGAATTATTCCCCATAATCCAATAAAAAAAACAATCCAAAAAACAACATGCAACAACACCCTTTTTTGGTTAGATACCCCTTCTATAGGATATACTTTTAGAAATAAATCGGTAATCTTTTCCATTCAAAAACAGGTTTACTCTTTAATTGTCTTTATTTGTTTGTACTTTCATTTTCTGTAGAACTATATAAACATTATAAGAATACTTTCAAAAATAACTTTATTATCAATATTACTTCAATACCTCTATCACATCTAAATCTGGACCACCGCCACGGTTTCCTGAACCTGCTATGGTGTAAACTTTGCCTTTTACTACTACTGCACCAGTACCATGTCGCCCTTGATTAAGGCTTGGAAATTTGCCCCATGTTTGTTTATCCACATCAAATGCTTCTACATCACTATGAGCTGGCACTTGTGCTGGGCTTTCTCCTCCAATAATCAACAGTTTATTGCCCAATGCTACTGCCGAATTGCCCGCTCTTTGTGTTGGTAGGTTTAAGTTTTCTGGCAATATTTTCCAACTGTTCTGTTTAAAATCATACACATCTACCGCAGGTTCTGTCAGCTCCAATACTTTGTTAATTTTAGCGGTTGAACGTCTGCCACCTGCTAAATACAATTTGTCTTTTATCACCGCCACACTTACATGGTCGCGAACATGAGGAGCATCAGCCAATTTACGCCAAGTATTATTTTGTGGATTATATTCATCCAACCATGCTACGTGGCCATCCCAATGTCCATCTTGAATCCCACAAACCAAATAAATTTTATTCTTATAAACCACACAACCAGCAGAACCTCTTAATCTATCCGTGGGAATCTCAGGGCCTTTGCGCCATTCTCCTTTTTCAATGTTAAAAATATAAATATTAGGAATAGGCGTTTCATGAGGATATTGACCCGTCAAAGCACCCATTACATATACTTCATTATGATAAGTAACTGCTTGTAAATGATGAATCTCTAAAGGCGCATCCGCCACTTTCGTCCATGTCTTTGTATTGATGTCATATACTTCGGTAGCTTTTACATTTCTTCCACCAAACAATACTAATTTATCGCCAACTGCTGCTAATGTGTTTTCTGACCGTTTGGTACAAGTATTTACAGGCTGTATAATCTCCCAAGTTTGTGAATATATATTTACATTGGCAAAGCTGGTTAATGCACAAAAGATTGACAAAAAATGAAGTTTAATTTTCATAGTATTTAAATTATTTTTAAGTTTTGATGCTTCAATTTAGTTACTAAATCTTAAAAATCAAGCCTTAGCTATGGCTATCGTACTCTATAAATTCATCACTAATCATTGTCTTCTAATTCAAAAATTTCTTCAACTTTTTTTGTAAACTCACGGGCAATTTTCAAGGCTAATACTGTTGAAGGGACATATTTGTTACTTTCTATCGCATTGATTGTTTGTCGAGAAACTTTAACTCTTTCTGCTAGTTCTCCTTGGGTAATGTTTAGTATCGCCCTTTCTATTCTGATTGTATTTTTCATAAAGCAGTACGGTTAACTTTCAATTTTTGATTTCAGGTATAAAACATAATAAAACCTGCCAATGAAAAACAGCAAAGGTGTAAACATATTATATATCATTACATTAAAATAATAAGTGCCATATACAAATATTGTGGCTACTATTAAAAGTACAAAATTAATATAAATAGCCCACTGTAGGGTTTCTAGCCTTACTTGTGATACATATTCATCTTCTACTTTTTCTTTTGAGAAAGCAATCAGAATCATCCCAACGATGAGTCCTATTACAATAAATTCGTCGCCCAAATTAAGTGTTGTTTCATTGCTGGATGCGCCGAAACTATCTTGTAATGCATATTTAAAGGGTAAAGTAATGGTAAAAAAATCAAGCCCTGTTTTTGTAATGGCTCCAACAATCCAAATTAATAAGAAAAGGATTGTTAATGTCCAACCAACAAATTTGTACTGATACGGAAATAAATATTTTGCTTTCATCGGAATATATGTTAAGAGTTTTAGACAAGTTTAACGAACTAAAAGTAAAGTATATTTTACACTATGACAAATATTTTATACAATTTCTTTAGCCGTGAGTTTTGAGCCTTGAGCTGTGAGCCTTCATTTGTTATAAATCTTTACTGCTTAAAGAAAGGCAAGCTATTTTAGGCAAGCACAAAAAAAGCTCATCACTCACAGCTCTTACAAACTTGTTAGCTTTTTTTTATTCCTACATGTATCTTTGAAAAAACTTTCCTGAATGACTTCCCCAAAGCTTCTACTTCAACAAACCGTTAATCATATTCATCCTTTATCAGAGGAAGACTTTGAGGCTTTTTATGCGTTGTTTAAGCCTTTTTCTGCCAAAAGAAAAGAGATGCTTACTGAGGCTGGCTGTGTTGAAAAGTATTTATATTTTGTAGTGGATGGATTGCAAAGACTGTATTATCTGGACGAACAAAACCGAGAAGCGACTTTGGTTTTTTCTTATCAATCAAATTTTGGCGGTATCCTCGATTCGATGATGAATCAAACCCCGTCTAAATATTATTATGAGACCTTAAGCCCTTCTGTTTTTTTGAGGGCTTCTTATACTCAGATAGATGAGCTTTTAGCTACTCACCCTGCTATTGAAGTATTATTAAGGAAAGGATTAACAGGGGCGTTTTCGGGAATATTAGAGAGGCTAGTAGAACTACAATGTTTTTCTTCCGAAGAAAAATTTCAACAATTATTACGGAGAAGCCCGCATATCTTACAGATTGTACCGCATAAATATTTGGCCAATTATATCGGTATCGACCCTAGTAATTTTAGTAAACTAATCAATAGCATTAAGATTTAGCTTTTTTATACTCGCCTAATCTTCAACCACAATTTTGGTTGGAGGAACTTTGTTTTCTTCCAGTCCCATTGGCGCTACTTTCTTGATGATTTCAGACTGCTTTCCTGCTTTCATAAAATCAGCCTTTTGGGTAGTATAGTCAGCCCTTTTTTCTTCCAATACAAACTTTGCTTTGTCTATTTTATGAATCAGACTTTCGGCATTCAACGATGACACGATATAGATAACAATGAGTCCCGATACCCATAATACATAGCGAAGTTGGCTGGCTGGAAACTCGCCACCCAACAGTCTATCCATATTGAATATCTTATCAAAAAAAGCAAAGATACCCTTACTAGGTTTATTACTCGACTGACTAACCTTTGGGGCACGGGATACATTTTTTGCCATAATGCTTATTTTTACTTTTCAGACAATGTTGCAATTCTTAGTTTAGCACTTCTACTTCTACCATTGATTGATAATTCCTCTGGCGATGCCTCAATAGGTTTTTTATTGATAGCCATCAAAGGTTTGGTTACCGTACCGTAAATAATGTCTTTATCAGGCTCTCCTTTGAAGTTTCCTGCCTTGATATAGTTCTTAACGAGTCTATCCTCCAAAGAATGGAACGTCATGATACAGAGCCTACTTTCTTCGTCTTTCAACAAATCAGGCACTTGCTCTAAAAATTCTTCTATTACTTCCAATTCTTGATTAACTTCAATCCTAATGGCTTGAAATACCTGTGCAAAATACTTGAACTCTTTGAATTTAGGAGCATATTTTTCTAAAATAGCTTTCAATTCGCCTGTAGTTTTGATGGGTGTATTCAGCCTTGCACTATGAATAGCATTGGCCAAAGTACGAGCATTTTTGATTTCGCCATACATTCCCAAAATTTTATGCAATTGTGCCTCAGAATATTCATTGACAATCGTATAAGCTGACACCTCTGCCTTTTGATTCATCCTCATATCTAAATCACCTTCAAAGCGTGTCGAAAATCCACGTGTTGGTTCATCTATCTGATGTGATGAAATACCAAAATCGGCTAAAATACCATCTACTTTTTTGACTCCGTACAATCGTAGGTATTTTTTAATATTCCTAAAATTGGTTTCGATGAATGTAAAGCGAGGGTCTTGAAAAGCCTGAGCATTTACTTTAGCGTCGGGGTCTTGGTCAAAAGCATATAGTTTTCCCTTTTCGCCTAATTGTGCCAAAATAGCTCTTGAATGACCACCGCCCCCAAAAGTTACATCTACATAAACGCCATCAGGACGTATATTTAGTCCGTCAAGGCATTCTTGAAGCATTATTGGGCGATGGTACTCAGTATTGATTGTCATTATTTTTAATCTTTAAATACAAATTTATGGATAATCTTGCTGGAATTTAGCGAAGCGTTTCAATTAAATATGAAGCAATTTCTTTACGTCCAACGCTAATTTTTGAGAAAAAATCTCAGCTCCATATTTATTCAAATGCTGAGAATTATAAAAATACTTTCGTTGATAACACAGCGAATCTTTTGAATAATCTAAAAAATAGCAATGATAGCGTTCAGATGCTTCTTTACACATTTTAATCATTGTATGCTTATTTTTATACAAAGGCTGTACTTCATAATATTCTGGGGCATACAATAACACCACTTTGATGTGTTGCTTTTCGCAAAAAGCTAAATATTCTTCAAACTGCTTTTTGATAGTCTTATCAAACGTATACCTTACTCCTTTTGGATACCGCTTCTTAAACCTTTCAAAATCATGGTTCCATTCATAAGTATTGCCTCTGTAACCCTTATATTTAGTAGTAGTATCGTATAGTGAAGTAAAATTTACAAAATTACAAATGCCTTCCCAAGCCAAAGCTTGCTGATTTTTATACTTTAATAAGGGTATATTTTGTTGATACTCATCAAACTCTCCTTTATGTCCACGTGTAGTTTCAGTTATGACTGGCTCGTTAATAAAAGGTAGAAACTGTTCAGGATTTACTACATCAGCACGTTTAGCAAAACCATATACATCTACGTTATGAATAATATATTTAGGCTTTTTATTATGGGCCAAATACAATTTAAATCGGGCAAATTGCATATCGAAATGCCAAGCCGACATACCTAAGTTATAAGAATTAAGTCGTAAAGAACTGTCAATAATTTTAGGAGAAATATGAAACTCTGCTCTTGATGACCCTAAAATCAATAAATCTGCATTGATTTTTCCATCAAACAAATCATTCCAGCTTGCATAATATGCATTTCTAGATTTTCTCAGACCGCTATCTACAACAAATGCCAATGCATATAAACTAATGATAATTAGAAAGGACAATAAAGCTATTTTCTTTAAAAACCTTTGTATCATTTTTGTGCTTTTGCTTCTATCTTAAATGCCTTTTTATCCCCAAACACTAGCTTCTGTGTGCCTTCTATTAAATAATAGTCAACCACTCCATTCGCCAAAGTCATTTTAATATGCTTATTGGTTTCATAAAGGTAGTTTTCGTTAGTAATAGTGGCTTCTAATGCCGTAAATGCTCCCTTTTGAAGATAGATTTTCACCATTTTTACTGGAAGATTTTCTTTAGCTTTTAAGGTATAAACTATGGTAGAATCAGACTGGCTGATGTCATAACTATTTAAATAAGCAGGTTTATTCAAATCAGTTTGTACGAATAGCTCTAATTCTTTTGACCAGTCTTCTATCTTGATAAGCTTGGTTTCTGGTATATTATTACTCCAAACAGTTTTATTAAAAGATGGTTTCTTTGTATTCAGAATATTGATTTGATTGCTTATTGTAGTTTTTAAATCAAAATATTTATTGATAAAAGAAGTCTTTTCTTCCTTACAAGCAATAAGCAAAGTAAGCATTACAAGTATTATGATGGATGATTTCATATTACAAAATTACGGATGTATATTGATATTAATAACGTAAAAGTTATAATCGACCAAAATAACAAAAGGACTTCGACCAAAGTCAAAGTCCTTTTTGAAATAGAAAAATCTACTTTAGATTATTCTTCAGTTTTTTCTTCCGAAGTTTCAGCAGCAGGAGTTTCATCTTCTACTACTTCAGCCGAAGGAACCTCAGCTACTGGTGCAGCTTCGATAGTATCTTCAGTTTTCTTAGCTCCAGAACGACGACCACGACGAGTTTTCACTGCTTTCTCAGCTGTAGCTGCCAATAAAGTTTCGTTGAAGTCAACTAATTCCATTAAGCACATTTCAGCATTATCACCAAGACGATTCGCCAATTTGATAATTCTAGTGTAACCACCTGGACGGCTAGCAACTTTCTCAGAAACAATACCAAAAAGTTCTTTAACAGACTCTTTGTTTTGTAAGTAAGAGAATACAATACGACGATTGTGAGTATTGTCGTCTTTTGATTTAGTAATCAAAGGCTCAACATACTTTCTTAATTCTTTAGCTTTAGCAGCTGTAGTTTCGATTCTTTTGTGAAGAATCAAAGAAGATGCCATGTTCGATAACATAGCGGCTCTGTGAGGAGCAGTTCTACCTAAATGGTTGAATTTTTTACCGTGTCTCATTATATTGTTTCGTAAGTTTGAAATGACACACTTAGTTCCCAGCGGAAATAAGCTATCATTGCGGTTAAGTTAATTCGCATCAACTCACCTATTACTACTATTAAAAATTAAAAAATTAGTGCTTACTACAGTTAGCAAACACTAATTTTTCCTTGATTGCTAAACAAGCTGAATGGCTCTTAGTCTTCGTCTAAACGATAACGAGCAACATCCATACCGAAGTGAAGTCCTTTTTCTTCGATTAGTTGTTCTAATTCAGTCAACGATTTCTTACCGAAGTTACGGAATTTCATCATGTCAGAAATTTCTAATCTAGCCAAGTCTCCTAAAGTTCTAACATCAGCTGATTTAAGACAGTTGTAAGCACGAACTGACAAGTCTAAATCTGCTAGAGCAGTCTTCAATAATTTTCTCATGTGTAGCATTTCTTCATCTACCACGTTGTCTTCTTCTGCCTTCATAGACTCGAAAGTCATTGTTTGGTCAGAGAATAACATAAAGTGTTGAATCAAGATATATGCTGCACCTTTTAATGCGTCTTCAGGGTGAATTGATCCGTCTGTTTCAATATCCAAAACCAATTTCTCATAATCTGTTTTTTGTTCAACACGAGTATTTTCGATGCTGAATTTCACATTTTTGATTGGTGTAAAGATTGCATCAATCGGAATGTGACCAAAAGGAGGTTCTGAGTTTCTAGTTTCGTCTGAAGGAACATATCCACGACCTTTTTCAACGATAATCTCCATCTCAAATTCTTTTGATTCATCTAAATTACAGATAACTAAATCTGGATTTAAGATGTCAAAATAATTTGTAAATTTAGCAATATCGCCTGCTTTAAGAGTGCTTTGACCTTTCACTCTTACATTGATTTTATTCTCAAGGATTTCCTGACTTTTTTTGAATCGAACTTTCTTCAAATTCAAAATAATTTCAGTCATATCCTCAATTACTCCTTCAATGGCTGAAAATTCGTGCAAAACTCCGCCAACCTTAACGCTTGTAATAGCGTAGCCTTCTAATGAAGACAGCAAGATTCTACGAAGTGCATTACCGATTGTAACGCCATAGCCTTTTTCGAGTGGCTTAAACTCAAATAACCCGTGAAAGTCGTCAGCTTTTTCCATGACAACTTTATCGGGCATTTGGAATGCTAATATTGACATATTTCGTAGCGTAATTTACCTTGGAATGTGTAAGAATAGAGTAATCAATTCGCAATTTACGAATTAACTCTGTAATTTTAGCATTTAGGGTTACTATTTTTTCGATAAAATCTTGACATTTCAGAAGAAATCATCTATATTACAAGTTTACGGAAAATTAAGTCCCTTAGAATAAACAATATTAATTATTGTACATCTAATATTGAATAAACACAAAATCAAACAAACTTAGATTTTACACATTAATGTAAAATCTAAGTCACAAAGTTTTCAATTAAATTGTCAGAATATTTTTGACCATTTACTCTGTCAAAATATATGATTACTTAGAATAAAGTTCAACGATTGCTTGCTCATTGAAGTTCTCTGGAATGTCAGAACGTTCTGGATAAGAAACGAATTTACCAGTCATTGTAGGAGTATCCCATTCTAACCAGTTGAAACGTTTTCCAGCTTTTCCAGCAAGTGAGTTAGAAACTACCTCTAAAGATTTAGATTTCTCACGTACACTTACTAATTGTCCTGGCTTAAGAGAATACGATGGAATGTTTACAATTTCACCGTCAATAAGAATGTGCTTATGAATAACCAACTGACGAGCTGCACGACGAGTAGGAGCAATTCCTAAACGATATACAGTGTTATCAAGACGAGCTTCACAAAGTTTCAAAAGGTTTTCACCTTTGATACCTTCTCTTACAGCCGCTTTGTGGTATAAGTTTTCAAATTGCTTTTCAAGGATACCGTAAGTATATTTCACTTTTTGCTTTTCTTTTAATTGCAAAGCATATTCTGAAACTTTACCACGTTTACCTTTACCGTGCTGACCTGGACCATAGTTTTTGCGTGCTAACGCTTTACTTGGACCTAAGATTGGCTCACCAAAACGACGAGCAATTTTTGATTTTGGACCTGTATATCTTGCCATTTCTAAAATTAATAAAGTCATCAAACCTCTTTTGTTCGATGAAGTAATTAAGATAAATAAAAGAAAACGTTAATAATTACTAATTAACGTTTCCAGTAAATTTTTAATGAAGATTAAACTCTACGACGTTTTGGAGGACGACATCCGTTGTGAGGAAGTGGAGTAATATCTTTGATAGAGATTACTTCGATACCAGCATTAGAAATAGTTCTAATAGCTGATTCACGACCTGAACCTGGTCCTTTTACAAAAACATCAGCTTTTTTCATCCCAGCTTCTACAGCTACGGCAGCGCAGTTTGTTGCGGCTGTTTGTGCAGCATAAGGAGTATTTTTCTTAGAACCTTTGAAGCCCATTTTACCAGCAGAAGCCCAAGAGATTACTTGTCCTTGACTGTTAGTAATAGAAATAATGATGTTATTAAAAGAAGCTTTGATGTGTACTTGACCATGCTGTTCAACTACAACAACTCTCTTCTTTGCTTTGTCTTTTCTTTTAGCCTGTGCCATTGTTAGATTTGTTTTTCAATTCCAGTTTTGAGTACGTACATTCTCCGAAGAGCAACCTTCTCATCTTAGAACTCGACGAATTAAGAATATTATATTCTTAAACTCAGCCTAATTTTTACTTAGTAGCTTTTTTCTTGTTCGCAATAGTCTTACGCTTACCTTTACGAGTACGAGAGTTGTTCTTAGTTCTCTGACCACGTAATGGAAGACCTTTACGGTGACGAAGACCACGGTAACAACCGATGTCCATCAAACGCTTGATGTTCAACTGGATTTCTGAACGAAGTTGACCTTCTGTCTTGAATTCTCCAGCGATAATCGCACGAATTGCACTTGCCTCTTCATCGTTCCATTCGCCAGCTTTTTTGTCGAAAGAAATATTAGCTTGTGTTAAAATTTTCTGAGCAGTGCTACGACCTATTCCGAAGATGTAAGTCAGAGCAATTTCGCCTCTTTTTTTGTCGGGAATATCAACCCCTGCAATACGAGCCATACTTTTTTAGCTTTTTAGATTTTAAATGAAGGAAGTTTCTCAACTACCCCATGTTAATAATCATCCTTGTCTTTGTTTGAACTTTGGATTTTTTTTGTTAATAACATAAAGTTTTCCGTGACGACGGATTACTTTACATTCAGCACTACGCTTCTTGATAGACGCTTTAACTTTCATTGTAGTATTTATTAATGTTTCTATTAATTACAGTTTTGCAAAAGCATCCGTAAAGTTTACTAAAACTATCAATTGCCAACTGCCTATTTTACTTGTAACGATACACAATTCTTGCTTTACTTAAGTCATAAGGAGACATTTCTAACTTCACCTTATCACCAGGTAAGATTTTAATGTAATTCATTCGCATCTTACCAGAAATATGGGCAATCACTTGATGGGTATTTTCTAACTCTACTCTAAACATAGCATTTGAAAGAGCCTCAATGATAATTCCATCTACTTCTATTGATGATTGTTTTGCCATAAATTCAATTTGAAAATTTCAAATATTAACGATGTACTCTGATTTAGCAATAACTTCCTCAATAAATTTAAAGGTAGTTAGTATATCTGCTTTATCCTTTTTAATTGCTATTGTGTGTTCAAAATGGGCAGATGGCTTTCTATCTTGGGTTCTGATAGTCCAACCATCATTTTCTTGATGAATGGCTTTCTTTCCTTGATTTACCATCGGTTCTATGGCAATTACCATATTCTCCTTTAGCTTTGCTCCATCGCCTCTTCTACCATAATTGGCTACCTCTGGTTTTTCATGAAGAGATTTCCCTACTCCATGCCCTACTAGCTCTCTAACAATGGTAAAACCTAATTTCTCACTGAAAGTTTGGATAGCAAAGCCAATATCACCAATTCTTTTACCTACTACTGCTTGTTCAATTCCTTGGTAAAGTGATTCTTTGGTGGTTCTCAGTAAAAGAAGAGTCTCTTCGTTTACATTACCGATTGCATAAGTATATGCGCTGTCGGCATGAAAACCATTTTTAAATACACCCCCATCAATTGTTACAATATCTCCGTCTCTTAATTGATAATTGTTAGGTATTCCATGAACCACTACATCATTTACCGAAATGCATAAAGATGCAGGGAACTTGTTGTAATTAAGAAACGAAGGGGTACTATTATTATCTTTAATAAACTCGTAAGCTACTTTATCTAACTCCTTAGTCGTTACGCCTGGTTTAATCATTTTGGCTACCTCTGCATGAGCTTGACCAAGTATAATACCATTTGCTCTGATGATTTCTAAATCGCTATTTGTTTTTAAATAAATCATTCTTATTGGTGCTTAGGAAATAACATCCTAAAATTGTTATTGAGCAACCGCCTCTGTTCTACCTTTAATTCTACCTGATTGCATCAATCCTTCATACTTACGCATCAATAAATAACTTTCTATTTGCTGTAAGGTATCTAATACAACACCTACTAAAATTAGCAATGAAGTTCCTCCGAAGAAAGATGCAAAACCACGAGTGATTCCGAATAAACTTGCTAAAGCAGGAAGGATAGCAATAATGGCTAACATAAATGCTCCTGGCAAAGTAATTCTATCTAAAATATCAGCGATAAAAGTTGAAGTAGCTTCACCTGGCTTAACACCTGGTACAAAACCACCACCTCTTTTCATATCATCAGAAATTTGTGTTGGGTTAATTGAAATAGCCGTATAAAAGAATGTAAATACGATAATCAAGAACGCAAATAACAAATTGTATTCTAATGAAGTGAAATCACTGAATTTCTGAGCTACCGACTGTGCGAATTCACTTTTCTCAGCTAAAGAACCTGCTACCAATCCTGGAACAAACATTAAAGCTTGTGCAAAAATGATAGGCATTACACCTGCTGAGTTAAGCTTCAACGGAATATACTGGCGTTCGCCACCTACAGATGAAGTTCTGTTACCTACTACTTGTTTAGCATATTGTACTGGGATTCTTCTAACTGCTTGCGTAACCATTACCGCACCCATTACAACGAAGAAAAGCGCTACAATTTCTATTACAAATAATAAAGCTCCTGACATTCCACGAGATTGAGCTTCACCGATGATTGATCCCGGGAAACGAGACACAATACCAATCATAATTAGCATTGAAATACCGTTACCAACTCCTTTATCAGTAATTTTTTCTCCTAACCACATACAAAACATTGTACCAGCAATCAAGATAATTACAGCAAACAAGCGGAACGACCATGCACTAACGATGATTGCTTCTGCAGGAATAGTTGTTTGTAGGTATGCTGTTGCTTGAGCAGCAGTAACAAAGATTGTTAAAACTCTTGTAATTTGGTTTAACTTCTTTCTTCCTGACTCTCCATCCTTTTGCATCTTCTGAAAATATGGCAATGCAATTGTTAACAATTGAATAGCAATAGAGGCAGAGATGTAAGGCATAATACCTAAAGCAAATATAGAAGCATTATTGAATGCTCCACCCGAAAACATATTCAACAAACCTAATAAACCGCCTTCTCCTTTTTGTTCTAATTTTGCAGCATCAATACCTGGTAAAACGATATAAGAACCTAAGCGAAAAAAGGTGATAAACAACAGAGTGTTAAGGATTCTACCTCTTAGTTCCTCTATTGAGAAAATGTTTTTGATAGTGTTAATAAACTTGTTCATGCTATCTGTTTAAATAATCGTCAAATAATGAATGAAAACTGAAATTGTTCAACTTTTTCTTTAATCACAAATCTGTTGCCAGTTTTTACACGATTACTCAAATATTTCTGTTGTCTATCTAATTAATTTGAAAATCGGGATTTTGAAAATTTGAAAACTAACAAATCTATTAAACAAAACTTGAAGCTCCAAATTTTCATAATTTCAAACTACCCCACAATTGCTTTTCCACCTGCTGCTTCGATAGCAGTTTTGGCAGATTCAGAAAAACCTTTAACTGTTACTTCTAATGCTGATGTTACCGCACCACGTGACAAGATTTTCACTAAATCATTTTTAGAAACTAATCCATTGTTATAAAGTACATCATGATTGATTACTGTTGTACCAATTGAATCAGCTAAAGCTTGTAGCGTATCAAGGTTAATTGCCTTGTATTCTACACGATTAATATTTTTAAATCCGAACTTAGGAACTCTACGCTGTAAAGGCATTTGACCACCTTCAAAACCAGCTTTACGAGAATAACCTGAACGAGACTTTGCACCTTTGTGACCACGAGCAGAAGTACCACCTAAACCAGAACCAGCACCACGACCAACTCTTTTTCTAACTTTTGTTGAGCCTTGAGCAGGCTTTAATGAAGAAAGATTCATTGTATTATTTTTTTAATGTTTGCTAAACGCTACTCCCCTGTGGAGTAACTCGCTATACTAATGAGGGAACCTCAATAATATTAGATATTCTCAACTACAATCATGTGTTGAACCGCACGAATCATCCCTTCAATAGCAGGATTCAACTCTTTTTCAACGCTTTTGTTAATTTTGCCTAAGCCTAAAGCTTGCATAGTACGTTTTTGAACGTCTGGGCGTTTGATTGTACTTTTTACTTGTGTAATTTTTACCTTTGACATGGTCTTATAGTTACGAGTTTGGGTTAAAAGTTATTACAATGCATTACACCTTAATAACTCATAACCTTAAACTGCTCTTATCCGTTGAAAACTTTTGCTAAAGAAACGCTTCTTTGGAAAGCAACTGTATGTGGATTTCTCATTTTCACAAGAGCATCAACTGTTGCTTTAACCACGTTGTGTGGATTTGAAGAACCTTTAGATTTTGCTAATACGTCATGTACACCAGCAGATTCTAATACAGCACGCATCGCACCACCCGCAATTACTCCAGTACCCGGAGCAGCAGGCTTCAACAATACGAAACCACCAGAGAATTTACCAATTTGTTCGTGCGGAACAGAGTTTTTCAATAAAGCTACTTGGAATACATTTTTCTTTGCATCCTCAATACCTTTAGCGATAGCATCCGTTACTTCGTTAGCTTTTCCTAAACCGAAACCTACGATACCTTTTCCGTCACCAACTACAACGATTGCAGAGAAGCTGAAACGACGTCCACCTTTTACTACTTTCGCTACACGATTGATAGCAACAACTTTTTCTTTTAATTCGCCTTCGTTAACCTTTATTGGCTTTGATATTAATTGCGACATTTTTTCTGAATTTGAAAATTTGTGAATTTGACTAATGAATAATCAAATTGACTAATTAGAATTTAAGACCACCTTCTCTTGCACCATCGGCAATTGCTTTTACACGACCATGATACAAGTATCCGTTACGATCGAAAACAACCGCTAATATACCAGCCGCTAATGCCTTCTCTGCGATTTTTACTCCTACTTGCTTAGCATTCTCTACATTGCCATTAGCCAAGCCAAGTTCTTTTGTAGAAACTGCTGCTAATGTATGTCCTTGAACATCATCAATAATTTGAGCATACACACCAGTGTTTGAACGAAACACTGATAATCTTGGTTTGCTAGCTGTACCAGAAACCTTTGCTCTTATTGATCGTTTTATGCGTAATCTTCTTGAATCTTTTTGCGTAGCCATTGTAATATTTATATGTTTTGTGGATTGCCGACCCACGATTGGAATTTGAATTTTGTCAATTTGAAAATTTAAAATACTTTGTATAAATACGAGTATTTCAAATTTTCAAATCATATCAATTACAAATTACGATTATTTTTTACCACCAGTTTTACCAGCTTTTCTACGAATTTGCTCACCCACAAAACGAATACCTTTACCTTTGTAAGGTTCGATTTTACGTAATGAACGAATTTTCGCTGAAACTTGGCCTACTAATTCTTTATCAATTCCTTCTAAAGTTACTTTAGGGTTTTGACCTTTCTCCATTGCAGTAGTCACTTTCAATTCACTTGGAATCTGAACAAATACAGCGTGAGAATATCCTAAACTTAACTCAAGAATATTTCCTTGATTTGATGCTTTATAACCAACCCCAACAATTTCCATCTGAGATTTGTATCCTTCACTTACACCAATAACCATGTTATTGATTAAAGAACGATATAAACCATGAAGGGCTTTGTGACGTTTCTGTTCAGTAGGGCGTTTTACTGCTAATTCTGCACCTTCAATCTCAACAGTGATGTCTGGATCGATAGTACGTTCTAAAGCACCTTTAGGTCCTTTTACTGATACATGGTTTTTATCAATCGTTACTGTTACACCAGCAGGTAACGTGATAACCTTATTGCCAATTCTTGACATGATTGTAATTTGTTTTGCTTAAATGGAAGTCCAAAAATTATAACCAATGGTTATCAAATAATGGAAACTTCTTTCAGCGTTAAGAAATATTAATAAACGTGGCAAAGTACTTCACCACCTACATTTAACACACGAGCTTCTTTGTCGGTGATAACCCCTTTTGATGTCGAAAGAATTGCAATACCTAAACCATTCAATACACGTGGCAACTCAGTTGCACCTTTGTATTTACGTAAACCTGGCTTAGAAATTCTTTCTAATTTAACGATTGCCGACTGCTTAGTAACTGGGTTATACTTCAAAGCAACTTTGATGGTACCCTGAACAGTTGTATCGTCAAATTTATAGTTTTGAATATATCCTTTATCAAAAAGCACCTTAGTGATTTCCTTTTTGATGTTAGAAGCAGGGATTTCAACGATTCTATGGCGTGCCTTGATGGCATTTCTCAATCGTGTTAAGTAATCTGCTATTGGATCTGTCATTGTTTTCGATATTTGAAACGAAACCTTTTCTGAAAAGGCTCGCAAAATTACGGAATTAAAATTAAGAAGACAAGTAATTGATAATTAAAATAATTCTAATTACTTAATTATCAATTATCTGAAGTGGTAATGATTACCAGCTTGATTTAGTTACCCCTGGAATTAATCCATCAGAAGCCATTTGGCGGAAAGTAACACGGTTGATACCGAACTTACGCATATAACCTCTTGGGCGTCCTGTAAGTTTACAACGGTTATGTAAACGAACTGGTGAAGCATTTTTAGGTAACTTATCAAGTCCTAAATAATCTCCAGCTGCTTTCAAGGCTGCACGTTTTGCGGCATACTTAGCAACTGTTGCTTCTTTCTTTCTTTCTCTTGCTTTTACTGATTCTTTTGCCATTGTGTTGAGAATCTTTATTTGTTATCGGTTATCTGTATCCGTTATCGGTAAATGTTATTTAGAAAATAATATCAATAATAACAGTTCACAGATAACTTAAATCAATTACTTCTTCTGATTTGAGAAAGGCATTCCCATTGCTGTTAACAATGCATTAGCCTCTTCGTCAGTTTTTGCGGTAGTTACAAAAGTGATATCCATACCAGAAATTTTATTTACTTTATCAATAGAAATTTCAGGGAAGATAATTTGTTCTTTAACACCTAATGTATAATTACCACGACCATCGAAACCTTTGTCTGATACACCTTTGAAGTCACGTACACGAGGTAACGAAACAGTCATCAAACGATCAAGGAATTCGTACATTTTTTGTCCTCTCAACGTTACTTTAACACCAATTGGCATATTTTCACGTAATTTGAAGTTTGAGATAGCTTTCTTAGAAATTGTTGCAACAGCTTTCTGTCCAGCGATAAGAGTAATTTCTTCAACACCCGTATCAATCAATTTCTTGTCAGCCACAGCAGCACCAATACCTTTGTTGATTACAACTTTAGTAACTTTTGGAACTTGCATTACTGATTTGTATTGAAATTTTTCCTTTAAAGCAGGAACGATTTCATTTACATATTTATCTTTCAGTCTTGTAGTTGTCATTGTATGAAAATTTATGTGGATTTCCGACCCACTTTTTCAATTGATAGTTTTGATAATGCATCAAAACTATTTACTTGAGATTTAATTAAATGAATTTTCCTGTTGCTTTCGAGAATCTTTGCAACTTTCCTTCTTCGTTCAATTTACGACCTGTACGTACTGGCTTGCCGTTTTCAGCAACTGCCAAGTTTGAGATGTGAATAGAACCTTCACGTTTCTCAATACCACCTTGCGGAGTATTTGCATTAGGCTTAACGTGTTTAGTTTGAAGATTTACGCCTTCAACGATAGCACGTTGCTTATCAACTAATACTTTTTTGATTACGCCTGTCTTACCTTTTGAGTTTCCAGCGATAACGATAACTGTATCACCAGATTTGATGTGCAGTTTTGGCTGCTTATTAAACTTTCTTTCCATGATACGAATTATGATTAAAGCACCTCTGGGGCTAATGAAACGATTTTCATGAAACCTGCATCACGTAATTCACGTGCAACTGGCCCGAAAATACGAGTACCACGTGGCTCGTCGTTGGCATTCAACAATACGGCTGCGTTATCCTCGAAACGAATATATGAACCGTCTTTACGACGAATCTCTTTTTTAGTTCTTACTACTACGGCTTTAGAAACCGTACCTTTCTTCATATTTGATGATGAAAGTGCTGATTTAACAGTCACTACAATTTTATCACCAATTGAAGCGTATCTTTTTCCTGTACCGCCCAACACACGGATAACTAGAACTTCTTTAGCTCCTGAGTTATCTGCTACGCCGAGTCTTGATTCTTGCTGTACCATTTTATGATTGGAATACTGATTTTAACGAAAAATTTAACTTCTTAATAATATTAGATTGTTGGGAAGGAAATTATTTCGCTTTCTCGATAACTTCAACTAATCTCCAACGTTTATTTTTTGAAAGTGGACGAGTTTCCATTACTTTCACTGTATCACCAATACCACATTCATTGTTCTCATCGTGAGCCATCAACTTTGAAGTTTTTTTCATAAACTTACCATAAAGTGGATGCTTTACTTTTCTTTCTACGGCTACAGTGATTGATTTGTCCATCTTGTCGCTCACTACGCGCCCTACTCTGATTTTTCTCAGATTTCTTTTTAATTCTTCCATCGTTGGATTCTATTAATTGTTGTTACAAGATTGACCTCAAGCGTTATATTGATGAGGTCTGTTATAATTACTTCTCAGTAATTGATTTATTTCGCTGCCGAGATAGCAGTTTCCAATCGAGCAATAACTTTACGAGCCTCACGGATACGTAATGGATTTTCAATTGGAGAAATAGCGTGAGCAAACTTTAGGCGAGCTAAAGCCTCTTTTTCAGAGGCTAAAGTACTTACTAGTTGTTCCGCACTTAATTTTTTAATTTCTGCGTTTTTCATGACTTTGATTATGAATATTATAATCTGAATATGTATTAATAGATTCGATAAACTTTGGAAAGCCATCAAATCATAACTAACCAAATTTTCAAATTATTGAGCTTCTTGATAATCTCTACGCACTACGAATGAAGTACGAAGTGGCAATTTTTGAGCTGCTAAACGAAGCGCCTCTTGTGCCAATTCTAAAGGTACACCAGCCGATTCAAACAAGATAGTTCCTGGCTTGATACGTGCTACCCAGTATTCTGGAGCACCCTTACCTTTACCCATACGTACCTCTGCTGGTTTCTTCGTAATAGGTTTGTCAGGGAATACACGAATCCAAACTTGACCTTCACGTTTCATGGCACGAGTTACTGAAATACGAGCCGCTTCAATCTGACGAGCAGTGATGCGTCCTGGTTCCAAAGCTTTGATAGCGAACGTACCGAAATCAAGTTCATGACCACGAGTAGCGTTTCCTTTAATCCTACCTTTCTGTTGCTTACGGAACTTGGTTCTTTTTGGTTGTAACATTGTCTTATTAAGTCTATGGGTCGGTGGCTTCAAGAATTAAGAAATGAGTTGTTAAGAACACTCTTATCTTACATTTCACTACTGACCACTGACAAGAATTTACGAATTATCTCTTTCCACCCGCTGGTTTGTTGCCACCGCCAGGACGATTTCCGCCAGGTTTGTTAGCTCCGCCACCACGGTTGTTATTGTTGTTATTACGACGTTGTGCATCGTCACGACCACCAGCACCGCCACGGTTGTCACGACCACCACGACCTTTACGATCGCCTTCTTCGCCACGTCCACCACGGTTGTTACCTCCACGAGAGTCCGCTCCACTAGCAGCTTGTTGTGCAGCCATACCAGCATTTGGAGAAAGATCACGCTTACCATAAACTTCACCACGGAAAATCCATACTTTGATACCGATTTTTCCGTAAACAGTTAATGCTTCAGAAATAGCATAATCAATATCAGCACGAAGTGTGTGCAAAGGAATACGACCTTCTTTGTATCCTTCAGAACGTGCCATTTCAGCACCTCCTAAACGACCTGAAAGTTTCAATTTGATACCTTGAGCACCTACACGCATTGCTGATGCGATAGCTTGCTTCATAGCACGACGGAATGAAATACGAGCTTCTAATTGTTGTGCGATAGCCTCACCAATTAATTTAGCATCAATCTCAGGGCGTTTGATTTCAAAAATATTAATTTGAACATCTTTTCCTGTGATTTTCTTTAATTCTTCCTTGATTTTATCAACTTCTTGACCACCTTTACCAATGACAACGCCTGGGCGTGCAGTATTGATAGTCAAAGTTATCCGCTTTAAAGTACGCTCAATGATTACCTTAGAGATAGCACCCTTTGGAATACGTGCGGCAACATATTTACGAATTTTATCGTCTTCAACTAATTTATCGGCAAAACTCTTACCACCATACCAGTTAGAATCCCAACCTCTGACGATACCAAGTCTAAAACCAACGGGGTTTATTTTCTGTCCCATTTTTTGATATTTAGATTATTTCTCTAATTATTCTGTGATTATTGTTGGTGCGGTTGCTGAAGCAACTACAAGGGTAATGTGGTTAGAACGTTTTAAGATTCTGTGACCACGTCCTTGTGGAGCTGGACGCAAACGCTTTAATGAGCTACCGCCATCTACTGTAACGGTTTTAACATATAAGTCAGCATCTTCTAACTTTACATCCTCATTTTTATTTTGCCAGTTAGCAATGGCTGAGAGTAACAATTTCTCAACGTGTCTTGCACCAACCTTAGGCTCGTATTTTAAAATACCGAGAGCCTTATTTACTTTCTGACCTCTAATCATGTCTACCACGATTCTCATTTTCTGAGGTGAAGTCGGAACATTATTTAACTTAGCTACTGCTTCCATTTTATGATTTCGGATTTCGGAGTTGGACATTGGGAATTTCAATTATGATGATAATAATATCTTAATAATTCAAACCCCATTTTCCAGCATTCCAAATTATCTTTTGCCTTTATCTTTTTTTGCCGTGTGACCTCGGAAGTTGCGTGTTGGAGCAAATTCACCCAATTTATGACCTACCATGTTCTCTGTCACAAATACTGGAATAAATTTATTACCATTGTGCACTGCGAAGGTGTGTCCAACGAAATCAGGTGAAATCATCGAACGACGTGACCAAGTCTTAATAACTGACTTTTTTCCTGATTCGGTCATGACTTGCACCTTGTTGTCAAGGCGGTAGTCAATATAAGGTCCTTTTTTTAATGAACGTGCCATCTACCTATTTTTTCTTTCTACTGATGATTAGACGATTTGATTGTTTCTTCGGCGTACGAGTTTTCTTACCTTTCGCTAATAAACCTTTACGTGAACGAGGGTGACCTCCTGATGAGCGACCCTCACCACCACCCATTGGGTGATCGACTGGGTTCATCACTACACCACGAACTCTTGGACGGCGACCTAACCAACGATGACGACCTGCTTTACCCATTACGGTATTCATGTGGTCACTGTTAGATACCGAACCTACTGTTGCTAAACATCTTGACAATACCATACGCATCTCGCCTGAAGGCAATTTTAACGTAGCATATTTGCTATCACGAGCTAACAATTGTGCATAAGTACCAGCAGAACGAGCCATTTCTGCACCACCACCAGGACGAAGTTCAATTGCGTGAATAATTGTACCTGTTGGAATGTTTGATAATGGAATAGTGTTACCTACTTCTGGTGCTGCTGTAGCACTTGAGATTACTTTTTGTCCAACAACAATTCCTGCTGGAGCAATGATGTATGCTTTTTCGCCATCTGTATATTCAATAAGAGCGATACGAGCTGTACGGTTTGGATCGTATTCAACTGTTAAAACTGTTGCTTCAACATCGAATTTATTACGGAAGAAATCAACTAAACGATAACGACGTTTGTGACCTCCACCGATATAACGCATGGCACGGTGACCATCTGCATTACGTCCACCTGTTCTTTTTACTGGGGCTAACAAAGGCTTGTAGGGCTTTGAGGCTGTTATTTCCTCGAAAGTCGCAGCAATCCTGTGGCGTGAACCCGGGCTTGTTGGTTTTAATTTTCTAGTAGCTGCCATTTCTGTGCTTTGTTCAATTTATCGGGATGAACTCCCATAGTTAAGTAATTTGAAGATTTGATAACTTGAAGATGAAATCGAATTCCAAATTTTCAAATTAGCTTAATTTCAAATTATAATTTAAATTCCATCATAGAAATCGATAACTTCACCTTTAGCGATAGTTACGATTGCCTTTTTGAATGTTGAAGTAACACCAGAAGTAACTTTAGTTCTAGTACTTCTTGATTTCTTCTTACCAAATTGGCGAAGTGTGTTTACAGCCGTAACTTCAACACCATACATTTTCTTAATTTCTTTCGCAATCTCGATTTTGTTTGTCTTGCTTGCTACTTCGAAAACGTATTGACCGCCTTTCTGTAAGTCCTGAGATTTCTCAGTAAGAATTGGTCTTTTGATAATGCTCATTTTCTTATTTTCGTTATTTATTATCCGCTATTGCTATCTGTTAAACGCTTATTCATACGGATAACGAATAACAATTAACCAATAACTAATTACTAAAAGATGATTCGATTTTTGAAATTGCTCCTTCTACGATAAGCAATTTTGTTGCGTTAACTAAATCATAAGTGTTAACTTGTCCTGTTGAAGCAATTTTCGTTTTTGGAAGATTACGACCTGACAAATACACATTTTGATCTTCTTCTGGCAAGATTAACAATGTCTTAGTATCATTTAAAGACAATGCGCTTAATAATGCGATGTAAGATTTAGTTTTCGGAGCATCAAAAGAAAAGCCTTCTAATACTGTTACTGAACCTGACTGCACTTTAGCAGCATAAGCTGATTGGCGAGCCAATGATTTCACTTTCTTGTTTACCTTGAAAGAGTAATCTCTTGGAACTGGACCAAAAATACGTCCACCACCTTTCATCAATGGAGATTTTGCTGAACCAGCACGAGCACCACCTGTACCTTTTTGTTTTTTAATCTTGCGAGTTGAGCGAGAAACTTCTGCTCTTGGTTTCGCTCTGTGAGTTCCTTGACGTTGGTTTGCCAAGAACTGCTTTACGTCTAACCAAACTACGTGTTCGTTTGGCTCGATGCCAAAGATTTCGTCAGAAAGAGTTACCTTTTTGCCTGTTTCTTTGCCTTGTATGTTTAAAACTGATAATTCCATTTGTCTAATTTGAAAATTTTAATCGGGCGACGAACCGCCGGGCGGCGAACCGCTTGAAAACCTGAAAATTTAATAATGTAATGTCAACGCTACTAAGAGCTAATTGATACCCTTCAAATTTTCAAATCTATTTTTCAAGAATAACGTAAGAGTTTTTCGCTCCTGGGATTGAACCCGATACCACGATTAGGTTTTTCTCTGAATAAACTTTCAATACTTGTAAGTTTTGAACTTTTACACGATTACCACCTGTACGACCTGCCATGCGAATACCTTTGAATACACGAGATGGGAATGAACAAGCACCGATTGAACCTGGGTGACGACCTCTGTTGTGCTGACCGTGAGTTTGACCTCCAACCCCTGCAAAACCGTGGCGCTTAACAACACCTTGGAAACCTTTACCTTTTGATGTTCCGATAGCATCTACGAAATCGCCTTCTACGAACAACTCTGCGGTAATAACTTCTCCAAGTGAAAGTTCATTTTCGAATGATTTAAACTCTACGAGTTTTTTCTTTGGAGTAGTTCCTGCTTTTTTGAAGTGACCTAAAAGAGGTTGCGTTGTGTGCTTCTCTTTTTTCTCGCCATAACCCAACTGAATGGCGCTATAACCTTCTTTTTCTACTGTTTTTACTTGTGTTACTACACAAGGACCGGCTTCGATCAGCGTACAAGCGACAGCAGTACCGTCAGCGTTGTAGAGGCTGGTCATACCGACTTTCTTTCCGATAATTCCAGACATTTTATTAGAATAAAACGTTAATAATTGATTGTGAATGAACGAGTTACGACAAAACCCCAACTGGGAGCGTAAAACGGACTGCAAAGGTCGGAATTTAATTTGGCATAAACAAAATCTATACTAAATTAATTCACTAATAAATTGCGACAGAAATGAGTAAAGCTACAAGATGTGCACGTATGCAGACGAAGAGACGGAAAAACCGTATTGCGTTAGAAAAACGAAACGTTTCTTGTGTAGCTTAATATTAACATTACAGACTGGGCATTCAGTGTTATAATATAATATCAGTTCTGACACGCTTGCAGGCAAGCCTGCGGTAATTTCAAATTAGAAGATTTACGTTTTGCCTATTTCCGTATTTTTTATCGAGTTCTGCCAACCCATATAAAAACAAAGAAAACGTTCTCTCTTAATTGGACTGCAAAATTAGAGGATTCTTTTTGAAATACAATGAGTTAAGTAAAAAAATATTTTAATTATTTTACTTTTTTTTAACAATCAATCTGACACCTTATTTTATTGCGAAATACTCACTAATAAAAAAAATACTGATGGCATGACTTGAAGTCGTGCCATCAGTAATAACCGATGTCTGATAGCGGAAGTTCTATCCCTCTTTACAAGAAATATTACTATCTTTGTGCTCTTAGCAAAATAGCTCTTTATGAAAATTTCTATCATTACTGTTTCCTTTAATAGTGCAACTACGATTCGTCAAACCATTGAAAGTGTTTTAGCGCAGGATTATCCCGAATTAGAATATATCGTTGTAGATGGCGCCTCTAAAGATGGAACAGTGGAAATTTTGAAGGAATTTGCTGATAGCATAAAGTTTATCTCTGAACCCGATAAAGGCATTTACGATGCCATGAACAAGGGTTTGAAAATGGTCACTGGTGATGCCATTGGTACAATTGGTGGGGATGACTTCTACCCCAACAACCAAGTAATTAGTCAAGTAGCTAAAGCTTTTGTTGAATACCAAACCGATGCGGTATATGGAGATATACAATTTATCAACCCAGACGATATTCATACGATTGTTCGCTATTGGAAAGCTGGAGAATACTCACGTAAAAATTGGTTACAGGGATGGATGCCTCCGCATCTTTCGTTTTACCTGAAAAAAGCTGCTTTTGAAAAGTATGGTGAATACCTAACAGATTTCACTTGCTCTGGTGACTATGAGTTAATGTTAAGAATGCTTTATAAAAATAACCTTTCTGCACATTATCTACCGCTAACGCTTACTACAATGCGTAATGGTGGCACAAGTACTGCCTCGCTTAAGCATCGTTATAGAGCTAACATGGAAGATAGAAGAGCATGGAAAATAAATAACCTAAAGCCTAATTGGTACACTTTGTGGATGAAACCGCTATCAAAAATTACTCAGTTATTTAAAAAGGGAGCATAACATCTATTGTTACACATTGGCTACTCTGAACGGATGTATTGCTGTTTTGTGCCACACTCCCATCGTATTATAAGGATCATTATTAAACCAATCTTGAAAAGCTGTTTCAGTTTCAAACTGGACAATCATTGTTGAGCCAATCATTTGTTGTGACTCATCCAACATTGCACCTCCCATCAAGAAGTTTCCGTTTTCTTTTAGTTTTTTTACACACTCTAAATGATAAGGACGAGCCACTAGTCTTCGATTAAGTGCCTCACTGTCTGTTCCATCAAAAGCATAAATTACATACTGTAACATTTTATTTATCATTTATAATGTGACTTTTTTAAAATATTGATGTCCAAAGTAAATATTAAATGTAACTCCTATTCCATAGTTATTGCTATAGATAACCTAGTATTGCTCTAAAAGTTAGTAGTGATGCTCTAAAAAATTACTTGAACATTCAATTTATTACGAAGTTGCATCATTTAACGCAAACCATCAACCTTATAAGCCCATCACATGAGAGATAATTTAATAGCATTTGTGCGCAAGTACGTTAATTTTTCTGATGAAGATATTGAATTTGCACAACCTTATTTTACTGATGTTATTTTAAAAAAAGGTGGTTTTTGGGTAAAAAAAGGAGAATACAATGCCGACGTCGCCTTTATTAATAAAGGCATGTTACGTTCTTATTTCATTAAAGATAATGTAGATATCACTTACGATTTAAGTTTTGAAGATCAAATAATAACAAGTACGTCATCCTATTCCCAAGGCTTGCCTAGCATAGATTATATCCAAGCCATAGAGGACTGTGATTTATGTGCGATAACAAAAATCAATCTTGACTTTTTATATTCACATTCGCCCAAATGGGAGCGTCTGGGAAGGGTTTTATATGAGAACTATACTGTTCAGCAAGAAATAAGGCTACGTTCTTTTATTTCAGAAACTGCCCGAGAACGCTATGAGGCATTATCTAAACATAAACCAGAGCTATTGAGGCGAACACCTCAGATATACTTGGCTAATTATTTAGGCATTACGCCACAGTCGCTTAGCAGATTGAGAAGAGAAATTACGAAATAATCATAGAGGCTCATTGCATCAAACAATGAGCCTCTATGATGTTATTCCCAATTCAATATTACTTTTTCTATAATATCACAGGCTTCGTTCATTTGCCCTTCTGTAATGACTAAAGGTGGTGCAAATCGAATTTTATTTCCGTGGGTTGGTTTGGCAAGTAAGCCATTATTTTTAAAAGCTACACACAGTTCCCAAGCAGTTTCGCTTTCTTCATCAGTATTAATTTCAATAGCATTTAATAAGCCTTTGCCTCTGACTAATCTTACTAAGTCAGGACGTTGAGTAATCAGCTTTGCCATTCTTTCTCTGAAGATTTCTCCCATTTTCATAGCATTGTCGGCTAAATTTTCCTCTTTAACTACTGTCAAAGCAGCAATTGCCACCGCACAAGCCAAGGGGTTTCCTCCATAAGTAGAGCCGTGTTCCCCAGGTTTGATTGTCAACATGATTTCATCTCTGCAAAAAACAGCCGATACTGGATAAGTACCGCCAGAAAGAGCTTTGCCCAAAATTAGTATATCGGGCTGAAAATCTTCGTAGTCGCAAGCCAAACGTTTTCCTGTACGAGCAATACCCGTCTGTACTTCATCAGCAATGAATAATACATTTTTTTCACGACACATTTCATAGGCTTTTTTCAAATAGCCTTCGTCTGGTACTACAACCCCAGCTTCGCCTTGAATGGGTTCAACCATAAAACCTGCAACATTAGGGTCTTTCAAAATCTCTGCCAATGCCTCTAAGTCGTTATAAGGGATAATTTCATATCCTGGTAAAAGCGGACCGTAATCAGCATAACTAGAAGGGTCGGTTGATGAGGAGATGGCCGCAATGGTGCGTCCCCAAAAATTACCTGCTGCATAAACGGTCTTAGCCTGATTTTGTGGAATACCTTTTACTTTATAAGCCCATTTACGGGTAAGTTTCAAGGCTGTCTCCCCTCCTTCTGCCCCAGAGTTCATCATCAATACTTTATCGTAACCGAAATATTCGCATAGGAACTTTTCACAAACCCCTAATTGATCACTATAAAAAGCACGAGAAGTAAGCGTCAATTTTTGCGCTTGTTCAATCAAGGCTTGAACAATTTTAGGGTGACAATGCCCTTGGTTTACGGCACTATAAGCAGAAAGGAAATCGAAATATCGTTTATCATCTACATCCCATACAAATACTCCTTCTCCTCTTTGAAGGACAACTGGCATAGGGTGATAATTGTGTGCGCCGAAACGGTCTTCTAACTGCATCGCTTTCTCTGAAGCGGATGCAGTACTTAGTGATTGTACTGTCATTGTGATAAATTGGTGATTGAGTGAATGGTGAATGAGTAATTTTAATAAATCTACCATTCAGCATCATTGAAAATAAATACTAAAGACGATGAGTAATTAGCAATCATTCAATCCAGACAAGCCGATGATGTACAAGATAAGCACGAATACAGAAAGGATACGGTGAATTTTACAGAAGTGACCATACAATGAGCTTGTCGTAAACACACGATTAGTAATACGTTTATTGGAACGCATCACAAAATATTGGTATTTAGGATAAAAATCACTCATGGTTGTAAGATTCTCTATTTATTTTAAACGAGAATACCTCAAATCTACAAAATATTGAACATTTTACAAAATTAGCTGTTGATTAAATACCATGAAGAAAACCAACCCACAAAACGATAATAATCCATCCAAATTAAAAACTGACGACTTTTATATTAATGAAAATGGCTTCATGGTTTTTACAGAGGCTTATCATTTAAAAAGAGGTTATTGTTGTAAAAATCGTTGCAAGCATTGTCCTTATGGATTTAAAAGAAACTATTAATTGTTTTTTGCTACGTAGAATAAAAAGGGGCTCAAAACAATATTTCGGCAAAATTTACCCCTCTCTATCGTATAGTAATGTAAGAATAATTATTTTAGCGATAATTTAATTCATCAACATGAAAAAAGTACTAGAAACCGAACGGCTCATTTTAAGAGAGTACACCCTTGACGATACCCAATTTGTCATTACATTATTAAATACTGAAGGCTGGTTAGCCTTTATTGGCGACAAAAATGTTCGTACCGAAGAGGACGCAAAAACATATTTATTGAATGGTCCAATCAAAAGCTATGCTGAAAATGGTTATGGATTGAGCTTAGTAGTCACCAAAGACGGCTTAACACCCATTGGAATGTGTGGATTAATTAAAAGAGATAATCTTGATTGCCCTGATATTGGGTTTGCCTTTTTACCTGAGTTCACAGGCAAAGGTTATGCTTTTGAAATTGCAGATGCTATTATTACTTATGCCAAAGACACCTTAAAGTTACCACGGGTTTATGGCATCACGATGCCCGAAAACGAGCATTCTAAAAGACTTTTAGAAAAAATAGGATTGAGTTACCAGGAAATGTATTCTTTCCCGAATCAGGAAAAAGAACTGATGCTATTGTGCTACGAGTTTAGTAATTAATCTCTCTTTAAAATGAAAATCCACATTTTTGGAGCATCATCTAGTGGCGTAACTACGTTAGGAAATGCGCTATCCAACGATCTGAATATTCCTTATTTTGATAGTGATGAATATTATTGGGAAAAGTCAGACCCTCCGTTTACCGTTAGGAGGAATCCATCCGACAGGACCTTGATGATAAAAAAAGATATTGAACAAACCGACGATTGGATTCTGGGTGGTTCGATAATCAGTTGGGGAGATATTTTTCCAAGCTTTGATTTAATCGTTTTCTTGTGGGTACCTCCGCATATTAGGATGGAAAGACTTAGAGAAAGAGAGTTCAGTCGCTATGGAAATATTATTTATACCGACCCTGCTAGAATAAAACAATACAACGATTTTATGGCTTGGGCAGCCGACTACGACAATCATACGGGCATTGCTACCAGAACATTGGATGCACATGAAAATTGGCTACACCAAACTACTAGTCCAACTTTAGCAATACGAGGCGATTTTACTACTGAACAAAGAATTGACCTTATATTAAACAAGCTATCCGAATTGTGAATAAGTTTACAATTCGGATAGCTTGTTTAACTCCTTTTGATTATTTCAAATGATTCAACGTATAGCAAATTATATTATTGAAAAGATATTTGCCATCGCTGGTTTGTAAATCCCCTGTTTTCAGTTCATATATATATCCAGCTTTTAATTCTGCTAATTCCAAAGATACCTTTTTGCCATCTGCCGAAACTTTGATTGATTTTACAGGTACGTCTTGTACATCAAACTGTTTTGAACCATAAGCCTGATGGTACTCATAATAAAAACGTCGGAATTTATAATTGAGTAACTCTTGTGCTTTAGCTGGGTCGAGCGGTAAAGAGAATGTCAAGTCAAAACCTGTTTTGGTCAAGTTCATCGCCATAATATCCAAGTGATTTTTCCCCTTCCATGTGATGCGTTGAACACCTCTCGCTCCTACCCAACCGTGGTCGTTCTGACCAACCCACAGGCTACCGTCTGGCGCAAAAGCTAGACGATTATTACCAATTCTCATTTTTGAGCTAAAATTCAATGGAATACAAGCTCCCTGCATAGCGCCTCCAACTTCTTCAATCAATAGGCGAATCACATATTTATGGTCCATATCGCCAATCAACATTTGTCCGCCAAACATTCCGAACTTTCCTCCTGTATTTTCTAGTACTGGTTGCGTGGGTGAATTAGCAAAATAGCCATGTGGAAACTGAATAGATTCTTTTACCCGCATACTGTCTAATTTGGCAACTGGTAAATTAATCGGTACTACTCGTGGGAAATCCTCTTTCCAGATTAAGCCAGCAGGATGTCCATAAAACTTACCTTCTTCTACATGATACAATTTACTAGTTCCCAACCAGTCACCTTGGTTATCAGATACCAATAATCGTCCTTGTGCATCAAAGCCCAAACCATTAGGTGAACGAAAACCTACTGCATAAGGCTTTAGGACACCATCTTTCCCCAATTTCATAATCCAACCACGGTAAGGCACACAAGAATACATACGCCCCGGACGAGAAAGCGAATCGTATTTCCCCCTAATCTCATTTCTAATCCCTGCTCCGTTAGACGCTAAATTTAGGGCAATAAATAAATTCCCTTGTTTATCGGCGATAGGACCAAAAGCAAATTCATGATAATTGCCCGACATCCCAAAGTCATCCGTTACTGTCTGATATTCATCCGCTACACCATCACCATCGGTATCCTTTACCCTAGTAAGTTCTGGACGTTGCATGATTAACATTTCGTGGTTATTAATCACCATCATACCTAAAGGTTCGTGTAAGCCTTCTGCAAACATTTTCCATTGCTTGGTCTTATGGTTATACATCATTACCTCGCCACGGTGAAAACAGGCTACAAAACGCCCATCGGGCATAAAACCTATCGCACCCGTTTCGGCAACTAAGCCATCGGGCAAAGTAATGTTTTCTACCTCATAATAATTAGCCGCAGAATCTTTGGGGACAGAAACTTGTGCTGAAAGGCTTGTAGTAAAAAGTAGTAAACAAAAAATCCAGCTAAAATAGATTCTTATCCGACTACTGTATTCTATTGTGTTGTGAAGACGATTGATATTTTTCATTTTTTCATGGAAATACTAAGACGTTGTACATTGGCAGGAATCCTGAGTGTGCCTTTATTGAATTTACCTTGCTTACTTTGGTAAACGATGCCATCATCAGTATTTACTAAAAAGTAAAGTGTTTGTTTATTGTTCTTAAACGTAAAATCTCTTATCAAGCTTTTGCCATCACTGCTCAATCGGATGGTTTCGGTTACTGCTACTTTATCTAAAGTATATTTAAAAGTGGGGAGTCTTTTTGTAAGTTTATACCCTTTGAAATCAACCTGTGGAATAGTCTTTGCATTTCCAACTCTAAAAGGAAAGGTGGTGCTGTCTCGCCAATATATTTCACCAACTACTTTGGTTAATTTACTGCCATTACCTTTCCATTGCTCTGAGTTATCCACAAATCCACCCGACCAAGCGTATCTGAGATAACACTTTCCTGCATCAAAACAATAGGATTCTGTCGCTGTCAAGCCTACTACAATAGCCGCTGGGCCACAATCTGGCATAAACGTTCTGTACAGCAATGGATATTTTAAAGCGAATGGATGTGGTGAAGGCATTTCCATATGGTGCCCTTCATGACTGACTACTGGTGCAGTCTTTTGTCGCTGGGCATCAGGCACATTCATGTCTTTTTCCAAAGGGGGGAGTGCCTTAGTGGTTGCATAAATAGCCCCATACATGACAAAGCCATGCCCAGGATAAGTGCACACATACGGGTAAATACCTTCTTTCCCCAATAAAAAAGTAATGGTATCCATTCTCCCTGGTTCTACGATTTTGGTATTCGCAATAATTAAGGATGAATTGGGTACATAATCCATGCTCGCACCTTTATCCCCTAGTTTTAAGGCTTCCTCAACTACTTTCAATCTGGCATTTGGTTTGGTTACCACCATGTTGTGTGCCATGTCATCATGGTTATCCAGTATTATCGTCAATCTAGTATTAGGTTGTACCGCAAATCGAGGCAGGTCGAATTGGAGTCCTCCTAAAACTTTAACAGTTATCGTGGTATCTTTTTGAGAAAAGCCATGTAAGCTTGCCAACAATAAGCTACACAACAAGCCTAAACGAATCATTTTTATATTTTTTAGCATTTCTGAAGCAAAGGAAAATATATTCAATAAATTTCAACACGTAAATTAAGCATGATAGTGTAATTTCTCTTCATGCATTGTAGGCTTTAGTCATAGTTTATGATGATGAAATGTTAGTTTTGCCATTGTAAATATCTGTGTGGTAACATCCAAACGTTTAATTATGTATATAAAGATGAGTACATGATAAATCTAATGATTTGAAAAAAGATAAACAATAACATTGTATTGACTTCGATGCTTAATCTATTGAAAATATGAAATTTGAAAAGGTATTTCCCTCTCCTTTACTGAAACCTTACATCAAACATTTGGTCATTTCTGAAGCCTCAGAAGAGCAAACCTACAAGGTTTTCCCTTCTACTGGACTTGTGATGGGTTTTCAATACAGAGGGCGTCTGGCTTATATTACCAAAGACGGAGAAAACCCTTTATCTAACACGGGCATTACGGGTTTGCAAGATGGTTTCAGGGTTTTCAAAAGTAATCCAAACATTGGGTCTGTATTGGTATTTTTTAATGAAATTGGTGCCTCTTATTTCTTAAAAACGCCCATCAACGAATTATATGCTGAAAGTGTTTCGCTTGAACATTTTATCAATCGGTATGATTTGGAAAAAGTTGAAGAAGCTTTGAGTACTGCCGAAACTGATGAATACAGAATCTACATCATTGAGCAATTCTTACTCGCTAGAATCATCGAAAAAAAAGATGATAAACTAGTGATAAAAGCCATTCAGTATATCTACCATTCAAAAGGTAAAATTAAAATAAAAGCATTGGCCGAAATACTTTGTATCAGCCAAAGCCCCTTTGAAAAACGTTTTAGACAGTTGGTTGGTACATCTCCCAAGAAATTTGCCTCTATCGTCAGGTTTCATGCCGTATTAGACAGCCTAAATCAGGTAAAATCTATGACCGAAATATGTTTTGAAAACAACTATTTCGACCAAGCACATTTTATCAAAGACTTTAAACATTTTACGGGAGAAACACCCGAAAAATTTATCAAAAAGAATGATAAGTAAACGATTTTTTACAATTTCAAACCACGGGAAACTGCCAAATTTGCATCACATTTAAACGCAAAAAGACATGTTTACAATCAATCAGATTAAAGACATTCACTCAAAAGTAAAAAGCGGAGCAGATTTCCCACAGTATGTTCAGAATCTTATTGATTTAGGCTTAATTGGCTATGACCATTACGTTTGTGATGGTCACTCAAAATACTATGGAAAAGATAATTTTCAAATTCAATCTGAAGCCAAATATGCACTTTTGGAAATATCTTCCACAGGTAATATTGAAGCCTTAAGAAATGCTTTAAAAATCCATCAAGCTGGGGAAACCGATTACCTAACATTCTGTAGGCAATCAGCAGAAGCAGGTGTTGAAAAATGGACACTTGATATGAAAAAAATGACTTGCGTATATTATGATAAGAATGGTCTTGAAATGGTAACAGAAGTAGTACCTAGTATTTAGTATTATTTTATATTTGATTGACTTTTCAATATCATTTTTTAGAAGAAAGCTAATACTATACGTTTATATCCGTATATATACTTATATATTATTTTAAAAGGCTGTAAATTTGTATGTTTATAGCCTTTTAAAATAAATACAGGTATGAGATTTTTTAGCTTTTTACGTTATCGACTCAAATCATGGTTCGATGCTATCCATAACAAAAAATTACAAAAGGACATTTTAAATGCTTTACCATTTTGGCTAGGTGCATTTATCACAGGAATCATTGCTGTATTATATGCTAAGTTATTTTCATTGGCAGAGGCTGGCACACATTTTCTATTTCATCACGCAGGCTGGTCATTCTTCATTATTACGCCTATTTGCTTTTTGGTAGCATGGTGGTTGGTTATCAAGTTTGCTCCTTTTTCTAGAGGAAGTGGTATTCCTCAAGTAAGTGCCGCTATTGAATTAGCTAACCCAAAACATTATTACAAAGTAGATAGCTTACTAAGCCTAAAAGTCATTCTCATCAAAATCATTTCTAGTTTAATTATGGTTTTGGGTGGTGGCGTAGTAGGTAGAGAAGGCCCTACTATTCAAATTTCAGCTTCAATCTTCAAAAAAATCAATGACTTTCTACCTGATTGGTATCCCAAAATATCAAAAAGAAATATGATTGTAACAGGGGCTGCCTCTGGGCTTGCGGCTGCCTTTAATACTCCTTTGGGCGGTATCGTATTTGCTATTGAGGAACTTACCAAAACCCATTTTAGTCTTTTTAAGTCCGCTTTGTTAACGGGAGTAATCATCGCAGGGCTTACAGCATTGCACTTTTTAGGACCATATCTTTATTTGGGTTATCCTGCTTTAAATAATATTTCTACTTGGATTATCGCTTCAATTGTACCTCTAGCAATCATTACAGGCTTTGCAGGTTGTGGAATGAGTAATATTATTTTGTTTGTTTTTAGAAAAAAGAATACCCTAACCCACAATTACCAGAAAGTAATTTACATCATTGCATGTGGGCTAATTATTGCTGGTATGGGTTACTTTATTGATAACAGAACATTTGGTTCAGGTAAAGAAATCATGGTGAGTACTTTGTTTAGCAACGACAAACATTTGGAATGGTACATGCCTATTTTAAGAATTCTTGGTCCAATTGTATCGTTTTCTGTAGGAGGGTCAGGTGGCGTTTTTGCACCAGCCCTAAGTGCAGGAGCAAGCATTGGGGCGGTGATGGCAGGTTGGTTGCATTTGTCAGCAACCGAAACTAATTTGATGGTTTTATGCGGTATGGGGGGCTTCCTAACGGGTGTTACCAGAAGCCCCTTTACGTCATCTATCCTTGTCATTGAGATGACCAATAGTCACAATATTATTTTTTATATCATGCTCGCAACGCTTCTGGCTAGTTTAATTGCCAATTTGATGAGCAAACACACTTTCTATGATTATTTAAAAATGCAGTATATTGATGAAATCCATAAAAGCGAAGTCCAACAAGATACTGCAAAGGAATAATAGACAGAATGCTCAGTAAAGTTAGTAAGTAATTCTATTTGAGCGAATTACTCTTACTTACCAACGAAATCTTAATTTTAAAATAACCTGTCAATTTGGCTATTTTTCATATCTTTATAAAAACGAAATGTAAACCATCCTAAATTAATTGACAGATAATGAAAAGTGTATTTAACCAAACAGAAACCGCCGAGCTTCTAGCACGCATCGACAAATTAAGTCCCGATTCCACAGCACTATGGGGTAAAATGAATGTTGGGCAAATGTTGGCTCATTGCAATGTTACCTACGAACTTATATATGAAGACAAATACCCAAAGCCGAATTTTTTCATGAAGACTATTTTGAAATTAATGGTTAAAAACACCGTTGTTAGCGAAAAACCATACAAGAAAAATAGTCCTACTGCACCAATATTTATCATCAAAGAATCAAAAGATTTTGAAGCAGAAAAAACTCGTTTGAAAGACCATATCAATAAAACATTGTCCTTAGGCGAAAACTATTTCAATGGCAAAGAATCACACTCCTTCGGAGTATTAACCATACAAGAATGGAATAATATGTTTTATAAACACCTAGACCATCACCTTAGTCAGTTTGGAGTTTAGAAGAGTTGTGAGTTGTGAATTTTGAGTGATGAGTCGCCAGCTATCGGTCGTCGGCTTTCAGCTTATGCCCTTAGGTGTCATGTAGCGGCAACCCTTGCGGTTGCCGACGTTCCGACAAAAGAAACGGTAACCGCAAGGGTTACCGCTACAATTACTTAAAATTCCTATTTTTGAGATGTTATCACTAATAATTTGCCAATTTACTTTTCCAAATTATTCCGTTTTTGCTTTCATATTTATCAATAAATCCCTTTTCAAACAAATCCGCTAACGTTCCATTAGTCTCTTCCATAGAAGTACTACTTAAAAACGAAAACTCTTTACTCGTCATCGTCGAGAAATTGGTAAACAAGAATATCGGGTCGGTATCAAACGTTCTTTTCTGTGCATGAGGCACCAATTGATGGATGATACCTTCTAAATATTCATATTCTTGATAATCTTTACTGATGATTTGTTCATTTTCAAGATTTCTAAAGATAAGCGTTGGCAATACACCCACCTGCATATTCTGGGCTAAAATTAAATCTTCTTTAAAAGCTTCCTGTGCTTTATTTTCATAATCATACACAAAACGTGCAGAATCTAATCCCACATCAAAGGCTGCCTTTTCCAGATAAGCCATATCAACAATGTTTTTCTTTTCAAGAAACAACATTTCTTTGATACGTCTCAAAAATAATAAAGCCAAATCTGCATCTTGCATCTGGGCAGCTTTGAAAGCAATAGAAGGTGGATAAGAAGATGGCAATGGGTCTTCAATCCAAATATCTCCATCAAGCGGGATACCATGAATCATACATACTTCTTCCCAATGTGGCGCTACATCCGAAGGTTTAGTAATAGACCCACGTTCGTATTCATCCCATGATGGCAGTAAACCTCCCATACGGTAGTCAATCTGAATATAGGCTCCGTACTCTAACTTCAACTTTCTGAGTAATGGTTGCACTACCCAACAAGTAGAACAAATAGGGTCGGTGAAATATTGAATATCTATTAGTTTTTGAGTATGGGCATCTCTGTCTTCCTTTTTTGTAATCAACGGCACTACCATTTTATCGCCATCTACGTCGAGAGGATTCAAAAACAGCTCTTTTAGCTCTCTACCTAAATAGATATGTTTCTTAATATCATCCTTGCGTTCGTCATAATACGCCTGAAAAGCTTCTTCAATATTATTTAATGACAACAACTTTTCAGTCAGTTTTTTAGCATCTAAGATAGCATTGGTTGTTCCTGCACTGGTAAAAGGCAAAGCCAAGTGGGCAGCATCTCCAATCAATACTATATTATTAGCATGGAATTTAGGAAGTAAACCAAAATCACGGGTATTCCAGATATAACTCGTGCTGAAATCATTCGTAGATAATAATTCCGTCACGACTGGTGGAAAATCAGCCAATTGGTAATTACAAAATGCTTTGAGTTCATCGGGCGTACAACCTTGATTACAATCTGCCTCAGCTACGCTATATTGCATAAACCAAACAAAGTCTTTTTCTGAGACAGGAATCATCCCAAAGCTTAGCCCACGGTTACAGCTCTGGTATTTTGTAAATATATTTTGGTGCGAAGTCCCCAGTTTTTCATTTGTACAAATCCCTACCACTTCCTTCACTTCCACGGCTGTATAACTGACAGCCCCTAAGATTGCTTCACGTACTTCTGAGTTTCCGCCGTCTGCTCCTACAAAAACATCGCCATATTCTATTTCGCCATTGGTGAAATAAGCAGCCACGGCTTTGCCGTTTTCGTAAATAAAATGAGAGAATATTCTTCCTGTTTTTAGTTGTTCTTTCGGAAACAAATCGTACAAAAACTGTATCAAGTCTTTGCGTTTAATACAACGCCAAAGATTCAGTTTTTGCTTTTTTACTTGTCTTCCATCTTGCTTATTTAAACTAAAAGCCCCGATTTCTTCTCCGGGTAGATTGATTTCAGTATTGGCATTTAATTCATTTAAAATCGACCATCCATCTATGTGCATTAAAAATGCATGTCCACGTGTAGTCATTTGCTTAAACTTCTCGTTTACAACAACATTTATATTATTTTTTCTGAGTAAGAGTCCCAGTGTTAGGCCTGCAACTCCTCCGCCAATAATTACTACTTTCATAATGCGTTTAATACTATTTTAGTTTGTGTGAGTGCTTGAGTAAGGATTTCATTTGATGTAGCAAAGCTCAAACGAATGTATCCATCTGCACCTGCACCGAACCATTCTTTTAGTCCAGGAACAACGGCTACTTTGGCTTCATTCAAGAGTAACTCGTGAATTTCTTTACTGGTTTTGCCTGTTCCCGTAATATTAGCAAAAGCTACATAACACCCTTCGGGAGCAATACAGCTTACACCTTTCATGCTGTTGAGTTCTGTTACACAAAGTTGTTTCATGTGGTGTAGATGTTCAACAAAGGCTTTCAACCAATAGTCGCATTCATTCAAGGCGGTAGTAGCTGCTATTTGTCCAATTACATTGGCTCCATGTACGGTAGATTGGTGTAATGACACTTTGATAAGTTTATCAAAATGTGCCTGATTGGAGGCCATCACCGAGCCTATCCGTAAACCAGCTAAACCGTATGATTTACTATAACCAGTAACGGTTACAGTTCGTTCCCGAATAGCTTCATCAAGGGATGCTATGCTTGTGTAGGTATGTGGATTGTAAATAATATCACTCCAAATTTCATCTGACAAAATAATCAAATTGTGTTTGCAAGCAATATTCCCTAGTTGCAGTAGTTCTTCTCTAGTAAACACTTTCCCCGTTGGGTTCAGCGGATTACACAAACAAATTAAGCGTGTTTTGGGTGTAATTAATTTTTCAAGCTCTTCAAAATCAACCTTTTCTGTACCCGCAGGAATGGCAAAAGAAATTGCCTTTCCTCCTACTGTTTCTACAGAATATCTGAAAAGGAAATCGACAGGGTCAAATATAATGGCTTCATCATTGGGCGATAGAAAAGCCTGACATATCACAAAAATACCAAAAGCGGCACTATCCACTGGAAAAATATAGGCTGGCTTAGCAGGTATATTCCTTTTATCCTGAAAAAAAGTAGCTACGCTTTCTTTAAAATCTGGCAGACCATCAGGCGGGCCATAACATAAATAACGGTCTTTTACAAAACGCGTAATAGCCTCCGCAATTTCTGGAGCACTCGGAAAATCTGGGTCAGCTGCTGTAAGGGGAATAACGCCTTGTGGCACAGTTGCCCATCTTAAATTGTATGCACGTTGTTTTAAAATCTCTAAATTAACAGCGGTACTATCAAACATTGAATGTTGGGTTGGCGGTTTATTCTAGTCTTGCTGAATTATATCAAAGAACCCCAAATATAGTTTTGGAGCCTGTAAATATTGTTTGGATGCTAAATATGTTGAATAAATGTAGAATTTACAATATTATGCCCACTTTTCTTTCAATAATTACCATTTGTTCATAAGCTGTATTTTGTAGTACTATTTGTTTTGCATCTGGCTTAACAATTTTTTAAAGGTTTGTTAATAAAGCCCATTTCATTGGTTGAGTATTATTTATAAGACAAGATATATCATTTTGGACGATTTTATGAATAAATATAAATGAAGAATTGGTCGAAATTATGATATGGAAACGTTGTCGGGAACGATTGCGTAAAAATTTAAGCTAAAACATTGGATATTGTAATTGCTTAATCATACTTTTGAAAATAATTTTTTTAATAATAATTATTACTTTTCTTATGTACAGACCCCTCAAAGCTTCAAGTGATACAGAATTACTCGGTCTTTTGCTGGAAGACAATGAAGCTGCTTTTGAGGAAATTTACAGAAGATACTTCCAAAAGCTATATGCATTAGCTAAACGTAGGCTTTATGACACCCAACAAACCGAGGATATTATCCATGATTTGTTTTTGAACCTTTGGCTCAATCGTCAGAAAATTCAGATTGACTCCCTTCCCAACTACCTTATGCGTAGTGTAAAGTACAGGATTTTAGATGCCCTTGATCACCATACTGTCAAACAAAATTTTCTGGATTATCAATTACACATCGACCAGAGTTCTAACATCACCGAAGAGAATATTCTTTATGCAGATGCCATGCGTTTGTATCAAGAAAACCTTGTGGTATTACCTGAAAGATGCCGTGAGGTATTCTTATTGAGCAGAGCAGGCGTATCTCAGAAAGAAATTGCTATTCAATTGGGTATTTCAGAAAATACCGTAGAAAACCATATTGCCAAAGCTTTACGCTTATTGAAGTCTCGGATGGCTGAATTTATCAGCCCAAATATGCTATTCCCCTTCTTTTTCTTCTTTTTTTAAAATTATTTTAACAAAAAATCATATTCAAGTAGTGGAACTATTTCTCTTGACCGACATCTAGGTTAAGGAGTAAATAGTATTTTATTAATAAAAAATAAAAATAAACATGAACCAAGGTGAATTCAAGGATGATGATGAAATCATCAATTCGCTCCGACAAAAATATACTCCTGATGAAATCAAAAAACTGCTGGATTGGTACAACGCCTTCGATGATAAGCAAGACATCGTTAAAGCGCCTGAACTTGAAGATAGGATTTGGGATACATTACAAAACGAGATAAACGAATCTCAAGCAACACTACAAACGCCTGTTCCTTTATTCAAACGTAAAGCTTTTGTTTGGTCTGTTGTGGCTATTGCAGCTAGCTTGTTGATGGTATGGGGTTGGTTATGGTTACCCCAAGAAGACTCGGATATGCAATCAATGGTTGGTTTCAGGGATGTTCCCCAACAAGAACTTGCCCTTTGGCAATCGTTTACCAATACTACTAAAGCCATTCATGAATTACCGCTTCCTGACGGTAGTAAGGTGTGGTTGAATCCAGCTACGACGATTCTGTACAAGATTGTAAAAAATGCTGCTACCAGAGAAGTCTATTTAGAAGGCGAGGCTTTTTTCGATGTAAAACCGAATAAAGAACAACCTTTCTATGTAAAAAACAAAGGACTGAATGTGGTAGTACTAGGAACAAGTTTTAATGTGATAGCTTCTTCTAAAGATGCAAAATATGAGGTTTCGGTAGTGACGGGCAAAGTAAAAGTAAAATATCAAGACCCCGAAAATAGCGAGCGTTTCAACCAAGTAATCATTACGCCACAACAACAGGTAGTGATTCAGAAAGAAGAAAACACGTTAGAAACCCATGATTTGACCCTTGAGAAAAGCAAACATCGACAACTCTGGGAACCTGTCAGTATCAGTTTTGATGAAGTAATATTAGATAAGGTTTTAGCAAGATTAGAACAAGAATATGGAATGACCATCCGTACACCAAACATGGACATTCGGAAATGTGAATTGTTTGCCAATTTCAACAACCAACGTTTGCCTATTATCATGGATATTATCTGTAGCTCTATCAATGCAACTTATCAGATAGAAGGCAATGAAATTACGATTATCGGTGAAGGCTGTTTGTAATCCTAAACAAACGTTTTTCATCAAGTAGTGTACTCAGAAAAGTAAAAACAATCAATACAAATTAGTAAAAAAAAGGGCTTGAAGTGTTACTAGCACCCAAGCCCAAGAATTACCCCAATCATTTCCTAGGTGATTAAAGAGTAACGTAGATTTCAAACACAAAATCGTACAAAGCAAATTTATGGAAAAACATTTTATTAAGACAACATTTTTCAAAATCATGAGGATGACTGTCATTCAGTTGGCCATTGCTATAGCTTTCATGGTGGCATCTTATGCCAAAGAAGCCAACGCGCAGGAAGTTTTAGCCAAAACCGTGACTGTTTCTATAAAAAACAGCACAATAAAAGGTGTTCTCAAGGAACTTGAGAAGGAATCTGGCGTGTCTTTTGTTTTTAGTTCTAAAAACAGCTTCGCACAAGCCACCAATCTTACTTTGACGGCTAATAATGAAAGCCTAAAAAACATATTGAGCCGTTTTTTACCACCGCTCAATATTGGTTATAAAGTTGTACACAACGCCATTATATTAACGCCTATGACTGAGGAGAAGGTAGTGCTACCCTCCACCATCGAGTTACCCATGCCCACGGCGACTATATCCGCCGACGCTACTGTTAAAGGTAAAGTGGTGGATTCAGAGACAGGCGAAACACTTCCTGGCGTAACGGTAAAAGTAAAAGGTACTACTGCGGGTACAACCACGGATGCTTCAGGGAAATACAGTATTTCTGTGGCAAAAGGTGCAGTCTTGGTGTTTTCATTCATTGGTATGAAAACGCAGGAGGTAAGCGTAGATGGTCGCTCAGAAGTAAATGTTTCGCTTGCACCAGACAACAGTATGTTGGCCGAAGTAGCTGTCGTAAGTGATGGTTATGGTTTGGTGAAGAAAACAGACAATACGGGGTCAGTAGCGAGTATGTCGGCAAGAGATTTAAAGAATATTCCTATCACAAGTGCTGCACAAGCCATGACTGGCCGTATGGCTGGGGTAAGTGTAGTGACTACCGATGGTTCGCCCGATGCTGATGTTGTTATTCGTGTGCGTGGGGGTGGGTCTATCACACAAGATAATTCGCCTTTGTATGTAGTGGATGGTTTTATTGTAAGTAGTATCAAAGATGTGCCACCATCTGATATTGAAAGTATCAACGTATTAAAAGATGCTGCCGCCACCGCTATTTATGGTGCTCAGGCTTCAAATGGTGTAGTGGTTATTACTACTAAAAAGCCTCGTCCAGGCCGCACTACGGTATCATACAATGGTTTTATGCAGTTTAAAACTTTGCCTTCTGACAGAGCCTACAAAGTGCTTTCGCCTTATGAATACGTTTTGGTAAACTATGAAAGAGCCAAACTGAAGACTACTACTGATGTTGCCAACATGGAGAAGTTTTTTGGAAAATATGGCGACTACGATTTGTATCAAAACCAAAAAGGTACAAACTGGCAAGACGAACTTTTTGGTGCGCCACGTACTACACAGTCGCATAACGTAAGCATCAGCGGGGGTAACGAAAACACTACGATGAGTTTGAGCTTAACAAACAATACTGACCAAGGTCTTTTGACGGGCTCGGGCTATACTCGTAACGTTATCAACTTTAAAATCAACCAAACTATTTCTAAAAAATTAAAGTTTGATGCCTCTACCCGTGTTACAAATACGGTTGTCGATGGTGCTGGTACTTCAGGTTCGGCTCAGTTAAATATCAAAGATGCTGTTCAGACAAGACCAACAAACGGTATTGCTGACCAATTGGATATTGATTTAAGTACGGCAGGTACTGACGACGACTTTGCGTCTTTCCTTTTAGCACTTGTTAACCCTAAAAAATTAGTATCGCAAGATTGGCGTAAAAAAACTACACAAGACTATGTTTTTAACGCAGGTTTGAGCTGGGCAATTCTTAAAGACCTTAATTTAAAATCAACCATTACTGGTTCTAAACAATTTGATAAATCTTTACGATACTATGGTCCATTAACAGGCGAGTCTTTCAACAATGGTAGTAGCTTACCTATCGGAGAAAAAACGGTGAATGAAAACGATTCTTTCCGTTGGTTAAATACATTAAGCTACCAAATGCCAAGTTTGGGTGCGCATAAACTTGACTTTTTATTAGGTCATGAGGTTTATGCTACAAGCGGAAATCAAAGTTTTATTCGTACAGAAGATTTTAGAGCATCTATTACGCCAGAAGAACTATTTGCGAATATGTCATTCGGTCGTACAGATCGCCAATCTACTACTGAAAATACTGATATCAATCGTGTTTCTGGATTTGGTCGTATCAACTACCAATTCAAAGACCGTTATTTGGCAGCCATTACTTTTAGAGCAGATGCTTCAAGTAAATTCAGTGCTGAAAATCGTGTAGGTTTATTCCCTGCGTTGGCATTAGGCTGGAAACTGTCGGAAACTAAATTGTTCAAACAAATAAAAGGATTAGACGAGTTGAAAATCCGTGCAAGTTATGGTGCAACAGGTAACGACCGTATCGATGCTACCGCTACAAAATTATTGTTTGAGGCTACTACGCTCCGTGGACCTGGTTTTGGTAATGTTGATAACGTTTATTATACGCCAACTGGAACTACGTTGTACAACCCTAATCTAGTTTGGGAAACCACAATCAACAAAAACTTAGGGCTTGACTTCGCTTTCTTCAAACAACGCATTGTGGGTAGTTTGGATTTATACCAAAATACTACTAGAGATTTATTACTTCAATCAGCGATTCCGTCAAGTTCTGGTTTTACCAAACAATGGAACAATGTGGGTAGTACATCAAACAAAGGTATCGAACTATCACTTACTGGATATATCATCGACAAAGCTGATGTTTCTTTCTCTGCCAATTTCAACTTTGGTATAAACAGAGCAAAAGTAGAAGCATTGGATGGTACTACTGAACGTTTCTTCCAATCAAACTGGGCAAGTACTGATTTAAGAGAACAAGATGACTTTTATGTAAAAGTAGGTGGAACATTGGGTGATATCTATGGTTACGTATCTGATGGCTTTTATACAACTAATGACTTTTCAAGTTATGACCCTGCAACAAAAAAATATATCCTAAAAGAAGGTGTGACCAACTCTACATCAACTACTGGTAATACCGCTATCAGACCAGGCTTTATGAAACTTAAAGACCTTAACGGTGATGGCGTCATTAATAGCTTAGACCGTAAGGTAATTGGTAATACGCTTCCAAAAGCTCAGGGTGGTTTTGGTTTCAATGGTCGCTATAAAGGCCTTGATGCTTCAATATTCTTCAACTGGTCGTATGGAAATAGTGTGTACAACACAGGAAAAATTCAGTACAATCAATTCCGTCGTGTTACTTACGGTAACCTAACGACCGACATGAGCATCGATAATCGTTTTACTTACCTTGACGTTGACGGAAAATATACAGGAACGCCGGGTGAAATCGTAACTGATTTAAATCAATTGGCAGAATTAAATGCTAATAAAACGATATGGTCTCCTTTAGGTTTTGGAGATGCACAAGCTGTAATGAGCGACTGGGCAGTAGAAGATGGTTCTTTCATCCGTTTGAACAACTTGAACATTGGATATTCTTTACCTAAAAAATGGATTGCAAAACTTGGTATGTCGCAATTAAGAGTTTATGCTACGGGTAACAACCTTTATTTATGGACGAAATACTCTGGCTATGACCCTGAGGTAAGTACGACAAGAAGTACCTATTCGGGCTTAACACCGGGCGTAGATTATTCATCTTTCCCTAGAAGCCGTTCTTATACTTTCGGAGTAAATATTACTTTTTAATTAATTGTAACACTTATTCTAATAGTGGTAATCAACATCAATCACTGAACGTTTTTACGAACAGTTAATGTAAATAATTATGAAAAAGAAATTAGTAATTCTCGCGGTATTGTCTATGTTTATGACATCCTGCAAAGACTTTTTAGAACCAGATTCTCTATCAACTTTCGATACAAACTATATTTATTCAAACGTAGATGATGCCCGCAAGGGAGTAAATGCCATCTATGAGTCGTTCGGACAAGATGCTTTTCGTTCAAGACTTTCGAACAATATGACGGGCAATACCGACATCGAACACCAAAGTGGTTGGTCGAGCACGGCAGACCGTTACCAAATTTGGGATTTAACTGCTGTGGCAACCAATAGTGACTTGCGTATTATGTGGAATGCGGCCTATACCGCTATCAGAAACTGTAATGTTGCTATCGAAGGTATCGAAGCAAGCTCGGCATTAAATTCTACTGATATTGCTACTTCTAAAAAAATGTATAACATGCTTGGTGAAGCGTATACTATCCGTGCTTACTGGTATAGTATGTTAACATTTTATTTTGGCGATGTGCCAAACGTGCGTCAGGCACCTAAAGCTGGTAATGATTTCTTTTTACCGAAAGAAGACCGCAACGTAATTTTAGGACAGGTTATTAAAGATTTGATTGATATTGAAGGAAAGATGTCGTGGGCTGACCAAACTAGCTACGGAATTGAGCAAATTAACCGTGAATATACCTTAGGCATGATTGCTCGTTTAGCCTTACAAAGAGGAGGTTATTACCTTACTCCTGCATTGGCAATGGAACGTAAGTCAGATTACTTAGACTATTATAAAATTGCAAAAGAGTATTCTGAAAAATTAATTACGCTAAAAGACCGCCCATTACCTACCGATTACAGACAAGTATTTTTGAATGAATCTAAGTTTGTAACACCAACCAACAGTGATATTTTATTTGAAGTACCCTTTGCGAATGGCAATGGCGATGTGGGCTGGAACATCGGTATTACGGTAGATGGTGGTACAACGGCTGCACATAGTTATGGGTCAGGTAGTAATTATATGGCTATTCCTCCTACCTATTATTTCTCTTTTGATACCCTTGATATTCGTCGTGATGTAACTTGTGCCTTATACAAAATCAATACAAGTGGGCAAGCTATTTTTGTAAACAATTCGATGAACATTGCTCAAGGGAAATGGAGTCGTTGGTTCTTGGATAAAGCTCCGGGTGCTTCTACGGCTAAAGGTACGGGTATCAACTGGCCAATGTTACGTTATTCAGATGTATTATTGATGTTGGCTGAGGCAGAAAATGAAATCAATGGACCGACTTCTATTGCACAAGAAGCGTTAAAAAGAGTACGCCAAAGAGCTTTTGATTCGAAATATTGGCCAGAAAAAGTGACTAGCTATATAACGAACATTTCGGGAAGTAAACAAGCATTCTTTAATGCAATTGTAAATGAAAGAGCTTGGGAATTTGGTGGTGAAATGATTCGTAAATATGAATTGATTCGCTGGAATTTATATGCAAAAAAAACACAAGAGACTGTAAACGCTACTAAAGAAATGGCTGATGCAGCACTGACAGGTACAGGAAAATATGCTGAATTGCCAGACTATATGTACTGGAAAAGAGATGCAAGTGGCAATTTCAAAGTATTGAACCCAAGCCGTAAATATGTTGGCATTCCAGATGCGTCTTGGACAAGAGTATCCTTTTTGGCTAGCTTAAAACCAACAGCTACTACTTATCAAGATTGGATTACGAAAGATTGGGATAAGTATTATAATGGACCAGTACCAGGTATAGCACGATACATTTTCCCTATTCCGGCAGAAGCTATTACCAACAGCCAAGGAAAATTGCTGAACGATGGATACCAGTTTTAAGAGAATGGTGAATGTATAAGTTGTGAATTAGTGAACAATTCATTGAATATATTTTAAATGTTAAAATCGTTTATGCATAATTCACTAACACACAACTCATCACTAAAAAAAATAAACAAAGAAATACTCATGAATAAAACACATATAAAACAAAGTTTAGCAGTAGTATTAGTGAGCTTAGGGGCTTTCTTTGCTTGCAAAACTGAAGATGAAATTACCGCCGAAACTCGTCTTTTCAGACCTGTTTTGAACAAAGAACTTTCTGCTAAAAATAATACCATTATCGTAAATATGGGTAATATTAAAGCAGCTACAGGCTATACAGTAGAAGTAAGTAGAGATACTTTCAAAACGACTGATTACTCTTTTAAAGTTGATACTAACTATGTAGTGGTTGACCAAACTTTATTAAAAGGCGAATCTCTCTATTGGAATACTACTTATCAAGTTCGTGCAAAAGCCCACGCTCTTAAAGCAGAATTTGATAGTAAGGTTTCGGATTTAGGTAGTGTAAGGACAGAAAAATTCCCAAGTATCATGGTGACGCCTACTGCTGCCGATGTGATTGATGTAGCCGCTAGAGTAAGATGGGCGACAGGTGGTGTAGCCATTACCAAAGTAAAGGTTTTTGCTAAAACAGATTTGAAACTAGCTACGCCATTGGCTCAATACGATGTATCTGAAGCAGACCAAAAGGCTGGAAGTACTATTATTAAAAAATTGAATCCGCTTACTACTTATCAATTGGCTATTTATAGTGCTGATGGAACGGTAAAAGGTTGGGATAACTATACAACTATCAGTCGTGCAGTAGATACTAGTAGCCCTAACGTAATAGACTTATCAGAAAGCGATGACCCAAATGCACTGAATGCGGCTTTATTGACTGTGGTTGAAGGTGGAACTATTGTCTTGAAAAAGGGGGCTACTTATGTAATGCCTACTAACAATTTTCTTAAATCAGTTACCATAACAAGTGCTTATGGTTTTGGCGAGCAAAAAACAATCATTACTACTTCAGGTGGTGGGAATATCGGTGCTGGCGTAACGTTAGACTATATCCGTTTTAGTAATATCGAATTTATTGGTGCTGATATTGGTGGTAGTTATATTTTCAACCCTAACATTGCTACATTGACTACCGTGAAAGAACTTTCGTTTGATAATTGTATTATCTCTAATATGCGTGGGGTATTGCGTATCAGAGCAAAAGCTTTCGTAAACAATTTTATTATCAAAAACTCTATCGTTTATCAGATTGGTACTTATGGGGTATTGACAACTGATACAGACGGAGCTGGAAATGCGGCGGTTGATAACATTATTTTACAAAGCAGTACATTTAGCAAAATCAACATTTTCTTGACATCTCGTCAAAATTCAAATTCTGTTGTTATTGAAGACTGTACTTTGAGTGAAATTGCGACAAATGGCGGTTCTTTATTCAACTGGCGTGGTACTTCGGTTGGTTTACGTAATGTGACAAATGGCATTAAAATAGCTAACTGTATTTGGGGACACGCTTGGGACCAAGCAGGTACGTCAGTCTTGACAGTCCGTGGAAAATCTGCTGGTTTAGATGTTACTAACTTTACGGTATTGAATACTTATACTACAGGTGACTTTGGTTTTGTAGCAGGTACTGAAATCTCGGGTTTACCATCGTTTACTTATACAAAAAAGGCATCAGAACTTTGGGTTAGCCCTTATTCTGGTTTAAATTTCAACTTCAAAGATGCTACCTTCGCTGGTCGTAAAGACACTGGCGACCCTCGTTGGAGAGTAAAATAACCTGATTGATTAGTAGTTTTTAAAATAAATCCCTTTTAAAAACTACTAATCAATTTATATTATATCCCTAAAATCATGTATTATAAAATCCTACTTTGTGTTGCTTGTTTAGTAAGCTTTGAGATGATTGCTTGCAAAAGTGTACAACCAATCCAAAATACTCAAACAACTGCTTACCCTCAAGATTCTGTAGCGGAAAGAATGCTTTTGTACCAAAGAGATAACGGAGGTTGGCCACAGCCAGGCGGTGATGCTATCAATTATAACTTGACGGTTTCAAGTACTTTGAAAGCAAAATTATTATCAGAGAAAAAAGTATATGATACTACAATCGATGATAAAGCTACGACTAACGAAATCAGTACTTTAGTGGGTGCGTATAAGAAAACGCAGAATCCAGCTTATATCCAAGCGGCAGAAAGAGGTATCAAGTATCTATTGGAGGCTCAAAATAAAGCAGGTGGCTGGGGACAATTCTTTCCTGATACTTCAGGCTATCACAAGCACATCACTTACAATGATAACGCCATGATTGATGTGATGAATGTATTGAGAAATACTGCGGAGGCTAAAAATAATTTTGAGGTAGTAGATGCTTCATTAAGACCACAGGCTAAAGAAGCAGTACAAAAAGGCATTGCTTGTATCTTGAATACCCAATACAAACAAAATGGTAAACTTACAGCATGGTGTGCTCAACATGACAGAGTGACTTTGCTTCCTGCTAAAGCCCGTAAGTTTGAATTACCTTCGTTAAGTGGTGCTGAAACAGTGGGAATTATCCATTTTTTAATGGGCATTGACAATCCCTCTCCCGAAGTAAAACGAGCTATCAATGCGGCTGTAAGCTGGTTAGATGCTGTAAAATTGGTAGGTATCAAAATAGAGGAGGTAAAAGACCCATCGCTTCCTAAAGGTAAAGACCGCCTTGTTAAATCAGACCCTAATTCTACGCTCTGGGCAAGGTTCTATAATTATGAAACGAATGTCCCTTTCTTTACTGGTAGAGACAGCGTACCGAGAGCTACGTTAGCAGATATTGAAAATGAAAGAAGAGTTGGCTATGCTTATTACGGCATTTGGCCAGCTAAACTTTTAGCGGTTGACTACCCTAATTGGGTTAAAAAGTGGGATAAAAAATAATTTTTGTAAAAAAACTACACTACAACAATTTAAACACATCCTGCTTTGTTAACAAATGACAAAGCAGGGAACAAAACAATCTTCAAAAGCATCTTTAACCTTTTTAACGGAAAACATATTTCCTGAAAAAACGATGAAAACTTCTTTGCTATTTAGTGAAAACAAAAAAGCTTTTTTTTTGTCTGTGATATTCCTTTTGTTTTTTTCTTCGATACTCAATGCACAACAACTGGCATTTCCCACTGCCGAAGGTGGTGGTCGTTTTGCCAAAGGTGGTCGTGGTGGTACTGTTTATGAAGTAACCAATCTCAACGATGCTGGCACAGGAAGTTTAAGAGACGCCATCAGTCAGCCTAATAGAACAATTGTATTCAAAGTATCAGGTGAAATAAAACTGAAAAGCCGTTTACAAATCAAACAAAGTAATATTACCATTGCTGGACAAACCGCCCCCGGTCAGGGTATTTGTATTACGGGCTATACCGTAAATATTTCGGCTTCGGATGTCATCATACGCTATATCCGTTGCCGTTTTGGGGATGACAATGCTGTAGATGATGATGCCATGAACAGCTGGAATCATCTTTTTGAAAACATCATTGTTGACCACTGCTCAATGAGTTGGTCAATTGACGAAACAGGCTCATTTTATGGCATTCGCAATTTTACTTTACAGTGGTGTATCCTCAGCGAAAGTTTATTTAATTCAAAACATGATAAAGGCAAACACGGCTACGGAGGAATATGGGGGGGGGCTAACGCTACTTTCCACCATAATTTAATTGCACACCATACTTCCAGAAATCCACGCTTTGGCGGTACTCGTCCAGGGTATATTCCTTACTCAGCCTCAGAGGAATTAGTTGACTATCGAAACAACGTATTATATAACTGGGGAAACATTAATTCGTCTTATGGTGGCGAAGGCAGTAGAATAAATATGGTCAATAATTACTATAAACCAGGGCCAGCCACTCCGGGAAGTCTTACGGTTAGTTCTGCTTCAAATAAAAGAAACCGCCTTCTTTATTATTCGAGCTATGTAGTAGATAATGAAACAGATACTACGTGGGGCGGTAAATTTTATATCAATGGGAATGTAGTAGCGGGTTATCCAGATGTATCGGCAGACAACTGGGCAAAGGGTGTACAAAAAGACGGCTATGCAAAGGCTGATGCATTACTAGCAGTAGCCCGACAAAGTCAGCCATTCGCAACCGCACCTGTGCGTACACAAACAGCAGAAGCTGCGTATTTATCTGTGTTGGATAGTGCAGGAGCTATACTTCCTAGACGTGATGGCATTGATGCCCGAATTGTAAGAGAGACAACTTATGGTACAGCTACTTATGAAGGTGCGGCCTATGCTACTATCAAAGATACTGGGGTAAGTCATCCTTCTGGTATTATTGATAGTCCTTCGGATGTGGGAGGGGTGCCTAAATATGGTTCAAATACTCCGTATAAAGACGCTGATAAAGATGGAATGGACGACCTTTGGGAAATAGCCAATGGACTAAATCCCAACAATGCTAGTGATGGAAACTCAGTAGGTACAAATGGTTATACAAATTTAGAGAATTTCTTGAATGGTATTAATAAAGATACAGGTACAGGCGAAATCGCTGGTGGTTCTGTCATCATAGATTTAATGGGTTATGATGCTGTCGTTGCCCATGATGGTACTGGTTCATACAAGACGATACAGGCTGCTATTGATGCTGCCCCTGTCAATAGCACAAAACCTTATAGAATCTTTATCAAAAATGGGAAGTATCTTGAAAAGGTATCTATCGTTGCTAACAAAACTTTTATTCATCTGATTGGTGAAAGTGCCGCTAAAACTATTATTTCTTGGAATGACTATTCTGGAAAAGTAAATCCTGCGGGTGGAACCTTCGGCACAAGCACCTCGGCAACATTAACCATCAAAGCAGCCGATTGTTATTTACAAAACTTGACAGTAGAAAACACTACAGGCGATGCCCCACAAGCTTTGGCTATTTCGATGGAAGGAGATAAAAATGTAGCGAAAAGCTGTATTTTTCTAGGTGGACAAGATACTGTATTAAGTAATGGAGACGGTAAAAGACAATACTTTAAAAATTGTTATATCGACGGTGTTGTTGATTTTATCTTCGGAAGTGCCATTACTGTTTTCGATTCATGTATCGTATATGCCAAAGATCGTGTCGATAAATTGTCGGGGAGCTATATCACTGCCGCTAACACGCCTAATACTCAAAATTATGGCTATGTTTTCAGGGATTGCATTTTGCCTGCTAATACAGGCGTAACTGCTTATGTACTGGGCAGACCTTGGCAAAACGATGCTTCTACGGCTGATGTAGCGAAAAAATACAACAAAGTGGTTTTCTTGAATAGTATCTATGGCAACAAAATAGTAAAACCAGAAGGGTGGTCAACATGGGATAGTGGTACAAATACAGCTTTGATTACCTATGCGGAATATAAAAGCAGGCGTTATGATGGCTCATTGGCAGATATTAGCAAAAGACTATCATGGTCAAAACAATTGACAGATGCCCAAGCATTACCCTATTACGACAATACCAAAATATTTGGTGATTGGAATCCATGTACTACCGCCACAGATTTTTGTACAACTCCTAAAGCTGAAATCGTAGCTGTCAATATCAAAACGATAAAAGGAGCCAACCTCTCTACTCCTACTACTTTTTCATGGAACATTGCTTGGGCGATGAAAGACCTCCGCTATGAACTATACAGAAGTACTGACAATAAGGTTAGCTTTTCCAAAATCAGTGAAACAGTGGCTACTACCGATACCCTGATAAATTTTAGCATAACAGACGCCGCTCCTGTGGCAGGGAAAACCTATTATTATTTATTAAAAATAAGCAAAACGGGTTTGAAAGATTTTGTTTCTGATACCCTAACCATTTCTAGTGTTCCAACCATCACGATAGCAGGAACACCTAAAGATTTTATTCAGGGTTTGGGGAAAGCCTCCTCAGCACAAGTATATACGTTGTCTGCTGAAAATTTAGCTGATAAGCTTAACATCAGCATTCCAACTAATTTTGAGGTTTCAATTGATGGAGGAAAAACGTGGGTTGATACTAAAAGTAGTGTAAGCATTGTTCCAACAAACGGCAGTATCCCTTCTACTAATATACAAGTACGATTGAATAGTACGCTGGCAGGGACTTTCAGTGGAAATATTATACACACCAGTACTGGAGCAACCAGTAAATCAATCACAGTAAATGGTACTACCCAAATAGATGCCTTGCCTGTTTCTCAACGATTGGCTTATTGGTCAATGGCTATTTCAGACACTGATAGTTCGGCACTAAGAGCCAAAGGCATAACAGTGGGCAAACCTGTTTTGAAAAAACTTAGTTTATCAAATGGTTCTGTAATTCCTGCTTATTCAGCACTACATGGACAAGCTTTTGCTCCTTCAACTGATGGGGGTGGTCTTTGGACTACCGCTGGTGGAGGCTTTGGCAATAATTTGAGCCGTTCATCTTATGAACAATTTACTATTAAAGCTTCCACTGGCTATGCTATAAAAGTAGACTCAATCAGTTTAAAAATGGCTTTATATGCCGCTGCCACAGGTAAATTTGCAGTGGTTTATTCAAAAACAGGCTTTAAATCAGATTCTGCTGACGTTTCTGGTGGATTAATAGCTGGTGTGCCTATGCTTAGTTCGGCTAATGCTTCCTTTGCAAATCCTGCTATTCCAGTATCAGAGCCAAGTGCCACCGTTACTTTATACCAAATAGCCCTAAATGGTGCCAATGGCATTAACTTAGCTACTGGCGATTCTTTAACTATCCGTATGTATTTTAGTACAGGAAGTTCAAGTGCTGGTCGTTATGCCAAAATCAAAGATTTAAGTTTATTAGGCTCAACCAAGGAGACACAGCCTGCTACGCTCAATATTATTCAGTCTCTGACCGATTTTACTTATATGGTTGGCAGTAATTCGCCCGTTCAAACCTATTCGGTTGCAGGCGAGAACCTAAGCGATGATATTAGCCTGACGGCACCGAGCAACTTTGAAATTTCAAAAGATGGTACTACTTGGGTTACTTCAACGGGGGTTTTAAAATTAACCCAGTCTGCTGGAAAAGTAGCTAAAACCACTATTTATGTAAGAGCAAGCATCAATACTGCTGGTACGTACACTGGTAATATTATTCATGCTACGACAGGGCTGAATGCGATTACATTACCGATAAAAGCCATTTTAACAGCCTCTGCTCCTACCCTAACAATTTCACAAAATTTACAAGACTTTACTTATCTGATAGGTTTGTCAGTAGCTACGCAAAGCTATAGTCTAACGGGGGATAATTTTCTCGGAGAGCTAATATTAACACCTCCTCCTCATTTCGAGATTTCTATTGATAATGCTACATGGATAAATGCGGCATCAACCTTGAAGCTTACTCCGTCCGCAGGAAAATTATCGCAAACGACTATCTATGTAAAATTGACAGCAAAGCTTATCGGTACTTTTACAGGAGAGATTAGTCATGCTTCGTCTGGTATGAGTACTAAAATGCTAGCGTTGAAAGGAATAGTCAGTAGCCCTTTGGGAATAGAAGAAGAACCTGTTAAGAAAATATTGTTTGGTCCTAATCCATCACAAAATGAATTAACGGTCTTCCATCCTTTAGCCAAAGCAATTTTAACTATCTTAGGGACTTCTGGACAAAAAATTCAGAGTGTCAATACACAATCTAATAGTACTTCAACTATTTTAGACCTCAATCACCTATCTTCAGGAACATACTTCCTTGAATATCTCAATGGTGATTATCGGGAAGTGTTGAAGTTTATCAAAAATTAATGATCAAGCTTACATCAAAAGTATTTATTTATGAAAACTAAAAGTGTCTTTCTCTGCTTTTTACTGTTATTGATAGCCAATATTTTGAAGGCACAGCAATATGATTTTGTAGTTGCTCAAGATGGTACAGGACAATTCAAAACCGTTCAGGAAGCCATCAATGCTGTACCTGATTTTCGGAAGAAACCTACGACAATCTTTATCAAGAAAGGTATTTATAAAGAAAAATTAGTACTGGCTGAATCAAAAGCTATGGTGCAATTCATAGGAGAAAGCCTTCCTGAAACCATTCTTAGTTATGATGATTATGCACAGAAAAAGAATATTTTTGGCGAAGAAAAAGGTACAACAGGTTCGGCAAGTTTTTATGTGTTTGGTAATGAGTTTTCAGCTAAAAATATCACTTTTCAAAACTCAGCTGGGCCAGTAGGTCAAGCAGTAGCTATTTGGGTAAAGGGCGATAAAGCCAAATTTGAACATTGCAGGTTCTTAGGTTTTCAAGATACCCTTTATACGTATGGGCACGAAAGCAGACAATACTATTACGATTGCTATATAGAAGGAACTGTTGATTTTATCTTTGGCTCATCTACTGCTCTCTTTGAAAAATGCACTTTGTTTGCCAAGAAAAACGGTTACTTAACAGCAGCTTCGACACCAGAAAATAAAGCATTTGGGTATGTTTTTAAAAAGTGTACCATTACAGGAGATGCCGAGGCTAACACTTTTTATTTAGGCCGACCTTGGAGACCTTTTGCTAAAGTAGTATTCATACAATGTAACCTTGGCAAACAAATAAGACCAGAGGGGTGGCACAATTGGGATAAAGCAAGCAATGAACAAACAAGCTATTTTGCTGAATATAAAAACACAGGCGAAGGGGCAAATACTGGCAAAAGAACTCCGTGGGCACATCAGTTAAGTGATGAAGAAGCTAAGGGCTACAGCAAAGAAGCTATTTTTGGTGATTGGAAGGTAGATTAACGTACCAAAGTTTTATATTATAAGTATCCATTTGTTTCACACTCATTATTCTTCAATGCTAAAGTTCATTTAAGCAATTTTTATCTATTGTTTGAATGAACTTTTATATTTTTATCCCATTCTTCCCAGTATATTCCTCAGGTATGTCCTAAAAATTACCCATTTTTTACTCACTTCTCCTCAATTTATTATTTATTTTCATGTTGTTTGATTTTCCTTTCAAAAACGATTGCTTCCTTAAAACTTCATTTTTTCATCACACAATGATGTGAAGTGCCACGTTAGTCATTTTTTATAAATAATTAATAATCAAATATTTATAAAAACATCGTCTCCCTTTCATGGTATCACATCAATAGGTATTTCCTCCATTCATGTACATTTCTTTTACGTTGATTAGACAAACAGGCAAATTAGACACTGCACAAGAGCAGCAATCAGAAAAACCTTTGACTAAAAACCCTAAAAATCAAACGTCCAAATTTAAACTTTAATGTCTTATGAAAACTAGAAAAATCCTTATGTATGCTTTATTGGCTTTGGGAATTATTACATTACAATGGTCATGCAGTAAAGATGACGATAACGTAACGCCCGCAGCTACTGAACAAGACCCTAATGCGCCAAAAGGACAAGTAAAAGTAGGTATTACTGATGCTCCGATTGACAATGCCGAAATTAATGGTGCTTTTGTAACCATTACAGAAGTAAGATTAGATGGAAAAAGATATGATGGATTTCAAGGACCAAAAACAGTAAACATTGCTGAACTTAACAATGGTAATTTCTTGACATTGGTTGATGGCAAATTCCAAACTGGTACGTATAGTAAACTAACGTTTGTATTTGACTATGAAAAAGACCAAGCTGGTAATGCCCCTGGTACGTATATCTCTAAAGTAGACGGGACTAAAAGTAAGTTAGTTATTTCAGGAAATGCTAGAAACTCGCTTGATGTAAATAGCAAACCTTTTACTATTAGTGAAACTGGTACTACTGATTTAATGGTTGATTTCGATTTACGAAAAGCCATTAAAACTTATCAAGAAAATGCTAAGAAAAACTATTCATTTGTTACTTACGGCGAATTGCAGTCATCAGTTAGAGTAGTTAACAAAAGCGTAACAGGTACTATCACAGGTCATGCAAACGGATATAATTCTACGATGATGGGAAAAGTGGTAGCATACGTGTATAAAAAAGGAGAATTTAACCCTAGTACTGAAGCGAAAGGACAAGGCGATAGTTCAATAGAATTTAAAAATGCTGTTTCAAGCTCAATAGTTGATGGAAACGGTAATTTCAAAGTATCGTTCTTGGAACAAGGTAATTATGAAATACACTTTGCTTCTTACAAGCCTTCAGGTGATGCTAATTCTTCATTTACATTAAATGCGTTATTGAATGTATCGAGTGCATTAGATTTAAATACTATTGCAGTACAATCTAATACTAATGTTTCATTATCTGTATCCATCATAGGTGTGATTGGCTTATAATAATACATCATTCGTTCAATAAAAAACCTCAGTAAATGCTTAATTGGTATTTGCTGAGTTTTTTTCATTGTATAATGTTAAATCAATAATGTTTGTATTCTCTTTCTACAAAATATCGTGTTTAAAATGACAGACTTAGGATCTTTTTCCATTTTTTTACAAGCTAACACGATGTATTATGCATAACAGATTAATTCCTTACGTCAATTTCGGAATTGCCAAATCAAATCACAGACAAACAACCAACAGGCTATGGCATAGGCTGGTACACAGGTAAAGACAAAAATGGGCATCGCATCTGGTATCACGCTGGCGACTCATTTAGCAGTAGTTCATATTTAATCATTTACCCAGACGATGATATCATCATTGCCTTTCTTGGCAATTCACAGGAGGGTGTGATGTTTAATGTGCAGAACATTGGAGAGTTGGTTTATGGGAAGTAGTGTTGAGTTTAAATTATAGTAGAATTAAGTCAAATCTTTATTAATTTCTAGCGAGGGACTTAAGTCCCTCGCTAGAAATTAATACATTGATTATCATCCATTTATATACTTATGGATAATCGATACTAGCTAGTGATAAATAAAGCAAAAAAGGGCAAGTAACCCTGCCCCTTTCAACTTAACGAATCTAAAAACTACAATAACTCATAAATGCCAGCTACGCCTTGGCCGCCACCTACGCAAGCTGAAACCATTCCGTATTTTTGATTTCTTCGACGCATTTCGTTAAATAATTGTATAGAAAGCTTTGCCCCCGAACAGCCTAGCGGATGTCCTAAAGCAATAGCACCTCCATTTACATTTATCTTTGAACGATCTAAATCTAATTCCTTGATTACAGCTAACGACTGCGCTGCAAAGGCTTCATTTAGTTCTATTTGGTCAATATCATTGATGTTCAAGCCTGCCTTTTTCAACGCTAATGGAATAGCAGCTACTGGACCAATACCCATAATACGTGGCTCTACGCCAGCCGTAGCATAAGTAACCATACGAGCGATAGGCTCAAGATTTAGTTCCTTCACCATTGCCTCTGACATTACCATGACAAAAGCCGCACCGTCAGACGTTTGTGAGGAATTACCAGCCGTTACCGTTCCTCCTGCTGCGAAAACAGGTTTTAGGTTTGTTAATGCTTGCATTGTTGTACCTGCACGTGGTCCTTCGTCTGTATCAACTACATATTCACGGGTTTTCTTTTTGCCTGAGTTCGCATCAAAAAACGTTTCTTTTACCGTAATCGGCACGATTTCATCTTTGAATAATCCATTCGCTTGCGCTGCCAATGCCTTGGTATGTGATGCTACTGAGAATTCGTCTTGCTCTTCACGAGAAATATTAAATTGTTCACGTACCTGTTCGGCTGTTAGTCCCATGCCGATATAATAATCAGGATGTTTCTGAGCAATTTCAAAATTTAAGGCCATTTTGTAACCTGTAGTAGGAACCAACGACATCGACTCTGCCCCACCTGCAATAATACAGTCTGCAATACCCGCATGAATTTTAGCCGAAGCCAAAGCGATTGCCTCGATACCAGAACCGCAGTAGCGATTAATGGTAAAGCCTGGAACATTTTTAGGTAATGATAATAAAGCGATGTAGCGAGCAATCTGCATTCCTTGCTCTGCTTCTGGAACGGCATTACCTACAATCAAATCATCTACACGCGTAGGGTCTAGGGCAGGCACTTGTGCCACCAAATGTTTGATAACTTCAGCCGCCAAATCGTCTGGTCTTGTAAAACGGAAAACACCTCTTGGGGCTTTTCCAACAGCGGTACGATAGCCCGCTACTATATATGCGTTCATTTTTTTTAGCTTTAGGCCATAAGCTGTAAGCTTTAGGCAGGGACAATAACAAATACTTTGTTGGATAATTGAAATCAAACCGTTTTGTAAAAGCAAAAACTGAATAAGCCTAAAGCTTACAGCCTATTGCCTACGGCATAGCCTAATTCCTCAACGGTTTTCCTCCATTTAATAAACTCTGGATACGCTCTAATGTCTTTTTCTCTGCAGAAAGCGACAAGAAAGCTTCACGTTCAAGGTCTAATAAATATTGTTCTGATACCAACTGTGGATAACTCAAATCTCCTCCAGAAATCACATACGCTAGTTTTTCTGCAATTTTGGCATCATGGTCTGAAATATATCTACCCATTTTCATGCCTTGAACACCTGCTTTAAATAAGGCTATACCAGCTTTACCTTGAACTCTGATATCGTTACGTTTTTTTGGTTGAGTGTACCCTGCTTCTGCTAATTCAATGGCTGCTTGTTTGGCATCCGCAATGAGGCGAGAACGATTCAAGACAATCTCATCTCCACGACGCAAATAGTTCATCTCATACGCTTCTTGTGCCGAAGTACTTACTTTTGCCATCGCTATATTCATAAACGCATTTTGTAGCGTATTCAGTTCAGGATCACCATTTTTGTATAAATCTGAACAACGAAGTGCCATTTCTTTCGTACCACCACCCGCAGGAATCAAGCCTACACCTACTTCAACCAATCCCATATAAGTTTCTGCGGAGGCTACCACTCTATCAGCATGCAGATTGATTTCGCAACCACCACCCAAAGCCAACGAATGTGGCGCAACGACAACAGGGATTGAAGAATAACGTACTCTCATCATGGTTTGTTGGAACTGAGCAATCATCATGTTGATTTCGTCGTACTCTTGTTCGATAGCAAACATAAACAACATCGCCAAATTGGCTCCTGCCGAAAATGCCTCTGTACTATCGTTCCCGATCACTAAACCACGAAAATCTTTCTCTGCCAAACTGATTCCTTTCTGAATTCCTTCTATCACGCCAGCACCAAAGGTGTTCATTTTTGAACGAAATTCTAAGCCTAAAATACCATCGCCCAAATCATATACGTTGCTCTCTGCATTTTTCCAGACAATGTTATTAGACAAGTTTTCTAGAATAATAAACGATTCCGTGCCAGGAATTACCTTGTATGATTTCGTTGGAATATCATAATACAAACGCTTTCCTCCTTCTCGTTTATAGAAAGTCTTTGCTCCCGACGCTAACATTTCGTGTACCCAGTCTGCTGATTTCATGCCTTCAGCTTCCATCAGCGCAAGTCCTTTTTCTACCCCAATGGCATCCCATGTTTCAAACAAGCCAATTTCCCAACCAAAACCTGCGCAAATAGCGGCATCAATGCGGTATAATTCATCCGAAATCTCAGGGATTCTGTTGGTTACATACCTGAAACCATCTAAGACAGTTTTTCTATAAAATTCCCCTGCTTTGCTTTTGTCTGCTAATAAAACAGCAAAACGCTCTTTCAAAGGCAAGCTTTTAGTTTGCTCAAAAACAGCAAATTTTACTTTTTGAGAAGGCTCATATTCAAAGGTTTTTAGGTTCAAGGCTAAAATCTCTGATTTGCCATTCGCTCCTTTTATTTTCTTATAAAATCCTTGACCAGTTTTATCTCCTAACCATTTTTTCTCCTGCAACTTTTTCACCATTTCTGGCAAGATAAAAGTATCTTTTGCGTCGTCGTTGGTTAGTCCTGCATACAAATTATTCGAAACGTTGATGGTAGTATCTAAACCCACCACATCCGACAAACGGAAAGTTCCTGATTTCGGACGACCTACCACTACAGATGTCAACTTATCTACTTCCTCCACTGTCAATCCAAGCTCTTCTACTACCTGCATGGTTTTCATCATCGAATAAACCCCCACACGGTTAGCAATAAAAGCAGGAGTATCTTTACACAAAACGGTGGTTTTGCCAAGATAACGGTCGCCATAATGCATCAGGAAATCTATAACGGTAGTATCGGTGTTTGGCGTTGGAATAATCTCCAATAGTTTCAGATAACGAGGAGGGTTAAAAAAGTGTGTCCCACAGAAGTGTTTTTTGAAATCTTCCGAACGTCCTTCTGCCATTAGGTGGATAGGAATTCCAGAAGTATTGGAAGTAACCAAAGTACCTACTTTACGCAAAGCATCTACTTTTTCATACAATGATTTTTTAATAGCTAAATTTTCAACAATTACTTCAATTACCCAGTCATATTGACTGATTTCGGCTAAATTATCATCAAAATTGCCCAGTTTTATTCTATTGGCAAAAGATGCAGCATACAATGCCGCTGGATTAGCTTTTAAAGTTTGTTGAAAGGCGTCGTTTACAATACGATTTCGCACCGCAGGATGATCAGTGCTAAGCCCTTTGGCTTTTTCAGTATCGTTGGGTTCTTTCGGAACAATATCCAAAAGCATGACCTCAACGCCTATATTAGCAAAATGGCAAGCGATACGGCTTCCCATAATCCCAGAGCCCAAAACGGCTACTTTTCTAATTGAACGGTTCATGTTGTTTGTTTTATAAAAAATATAGGTAAAGTTAAATAAAAATAAATTTGTTATGCAAGCATACTATTTAATTATTTCTATCTTTCACAAAAAAACAAAAATCCCCACCAAGGGTAGGGATTTTGTGTATTAACCTTTTCTAAAAATTCACACGAATTGTGTAAATATTGTTTATACTCACTTCTTTTCGATTGAGTATTTATACTTTAAGTATATTCAATTCTTTTGTCATTAAATAATCCGTCTGCTCATCGCTTCCTAACATAAAAATATGGCTTCCATTTATTTCAAACCCTTTACTTTTATAAAAGTTCAATGCTTTCAAATTATACTCCCATACACCCAGCCAGAGCAGGTCACAGCCTACAGCCTTCGTCTTTTCACAGCATTGCTCTAATAACAATCCACCTAACTTTTGTCCATGAAAATCCTTTTTAACGTAGATGCGTTCTAATTCTAAGGCATTTCTATCCGAAAATTCGCTTTTATTTACCCTAAGTTTAGCATAACCAACCGCTTCGTCCTCAAGCGTTACTATTAAAAAAATCGTTCTATCTGTCTGAATTTCAGTTAGTATCTGTGCTTGATTGAAATGCTTCGTTAAATAAGCCTGTAGGTTCTCAGGAGTATTCTGTTCTCCATAAGTATCTATAAAAGTTTCTTCACTAATCTTACAAATCAAGGGAGCATCTAAGTAATTTACCTCACGAATTTGGATATTTTTACTCATAAGAACTAGCTATTTTAAACGTATAATAGAATATTTACAAATAAACCATTTTCTATTTATAATAAAAAATGCTTAATTTATATCAACTTATGCTTTTTAGGCATAAGTCAAAACTTCTGCACTTATCTATTTTTTTACTTCCTGACTCTTTAAAATTAAAAACAATGGATTTTAGACAGCTATCTTATTTTTTAGGTGTTGCTTCCGAGCTTCATTTTTCTAAAGCTTCCGAAAAGCTTTTTATTGCTCAACCCGCTTTAAGTCGGCAGGTTCAACAATTGGAAAATAAATTAGGAGTATTGCTATTCGAGCGAGACAAACGCAATGTAAAACTTACGCCCGCAGGCGAATATCTCAATAATGAAGCGCAAAAAATTCTGTCGCAATTAGATAATATCAAACACAGAACTCAACTGATTCATAATGGTGAAGAAGGCGAAATTAGGATTGGACACCCTGGTTCTGCTATTTATTCTGTAATTCCTCCGCTTCTATCAGCCTTGAAATTATTTTTTCCAAGTATCAAAGCCAACTTATCTGAAATGCTAGATAGCTCTGTGATGGATGCTTTGAAAAACTATGAAATTGATGTTGGTTTTATTCGAGAATTGCATCCAGACAAATACCTTACTTCTAAAATTATTTTTAGAGAGCCTTTTGCCCTAATTTTACCAGCGTGTCACCCTATCAATGAGGATAATTTTAAGAGTTTAGCTCAGGTAAAAAACGATAATTTTATTTTACCCCCTAATAATTCTAGTTCTGTTTATCATGATTTATTATTGAGGCTTTGTGAAAGAGAGGGCTTTCTGCCCAATGTAGTCCATGAATCAAACTATGGGGCTACTATTTTAAAGTTAGTAGAGCACAATCTTGGCATTTCATTGATGCCCATTTCATACAAACATAGTTCGGCCATGAAAGTAAAGTTTATTGAGCTTAAAAATATTTCAGAGCAAACTAATCTCTCTATCATGTGGCGAAAAGATGATACTAATCCTGTGTTGCAGAATTTCTTAAAAATCGCTGATTCCTTAAGTTTTAGTGATTCACTTCCCATTAAATAATCTTTTAATTACCCATAAAATGGCAGCATTAGATAACATAGATTTAAAAATCTTGCAGTTTCTGCAAGCAAATGCGTTGATGACCAATAAGGAAATTGCTGCAAGACTTAATTTAACAACAACGCCTATTCACGAAAGGATAAAACGCCTTGAAAGTGAAGGAGTAATTGAAAAATACACGGCCATTCTGAATAAATCTAAACTCGGAAAAAGTTTGGTGGTATTGGTGGATGTAACCTTAAAAGAGCATGCAGCTAGTTTTCTAGAGCAATTTGAAAAAGATGTTTTACTCTTGCCAGAAGTAGTAGAATGTTATTGTATTTCTGGAGGATCGGATTTCTTATTAAAAGTATTGGTAAGAGATATGGATGAATACCGCCATTTTATTTTACACAAATTAGCGACACTCTCAAATATTGGAAATGCTCAAAGCAGATTTGTAGTCAACGAAATAAAAAGCCAAACGCCTGTACCTATTGAGGTGATTTAGTGATTTAGTGATTTAGTGATTTAGTGATTTAGTGATTTAGTGATTTAGTGATTTAGTGATTTAGTGATTTAGTGATTTAGTGATTTAGTGATTTAGTGATTTAGTGATTT